>NZ_CP033219.1:4080937-4417125 GCF_004006175.1 Parasedimentitalea marina | reverse complement strand
TCCGCGCCTCATACGTCCCAATATTAATGGCATTACCAGCCCAACACTCGTCTTAACTTTCTGCAAACGCCAAAACACAACTATACCGAGTGCAAACCAGTCCCAGCCTGACCTACACCTCTCCCTCCGGGATAGCTTCTTCGACACTCGCAAAGCAAAAATACCCATGTTTACACATGGATTTCGTCAACATTACGCACACACAATGCGACAGGGCTGCTACCCGGGAACACCCGAGGCAGTTGCAATCAATCGGCGCAATAAAACCCATTGCGCGTCCGAATTATAAGTCACGAATCATTTCCCGATGCCCATCAGGAAAGTCGCGAGCAGCCTAGTCCCCCCAGCGAATGAATCGCTGTACTATTGGTAGCAACATAGCGCACTGCCCATCAATGAAACTCTGATGTTGACTCGGCGATTGGGGACAAAGAATCTCTCTTGCCCATTGAGCAGGTCAAAGAGCGTGACCCAAAAAGCAAAGGCGCTGCAAAATGCAGCGCCTTTGACGTATAGTAACACTTGGCCCAAGGGCCAGGATTTAGGGAATCAACCCAGCGATTTAACGCGAGCTGACAAACGCGAAACTTTACGCGACGCGGTGTTTTTGTGGTAAACGCCTTTGGTGACACCGCGCATCAGCTCAGGCTGAGCAGCGCGCAGAGCAGCAGTTGCCGCTTCTTTGTCACCAGATTCGATGGCTTCTTCTACAGTACGCAGGAATGTGCGGATGCGCGAACGACGGGCTTTGTTTACAGCAAAACGCTTCTCGTTCTGACGAGCGCGTTTTTTTGCTTGTGGTGTATTTGCCATGGTATTGGACCTTACTCTCGGGTTTGTATCTCTGACGCGCAATGCCAGCCAACCCGGATCAATCCACCGGTGTGATTCTAGCCTAAGCGGGCTGCACGCGCATATATCCGGGCTGACCTACGCAAAATCTGCAGCATTTGCAAGATAAGTCTTAGCACCCCACCCGAAACAAAAAAGCAGGCCCGCTGGACCTGCTTTTGCTATTCATAAGATCCACGCTTACTTGTCGCGAAACTGGGCTTCGCGTTTTTCCAAAAAGGCGGCCATACCCTCTTTTTGATCTTCCGTTGCAAACATCGAGTGGAACACGCGTCGTTCAAACAACATGCCTTCGCTCAAGGTCACTTCATAACTGCGGTTCACCGCCTCTTTGGCAGCGGCTGCTGTCAGCAATGACTTCTCTGCGATTTTTTGCGCGGCGCCCATGGCTTCTTCGATCAGCTTCTTGGCGGGAACGACCCGCGACACCAATCCTGCGCGCTCGGCTTCTTCCGCGCCCATGAAACGACCCGTCAGGTTCATATCCATGGATTTCGACTTACCAACAAAGCGGGTCAGACGCTGGCTGCCCCCCATACCGGCAATCACGCCCAAGTTAATTTCAGGCTGACCGAACTTCGCGGTATCGGCTGCAATGATAAAATCGCACATCATCGCGATTTCGCAGCCGCCGCCCAAAGCATAACCGCTGACCGCAGCAATGATCGGCTTGCGAATTGCGGCGATCCGATCGTTGACGTCGGCAAACAGATTGCCCGTGAACACATCCACGAAACTCATCTCTGACATCTCTTTGATGTCAGCACCCGCAGCAAAGGCCTTTTCGGATCCGGTGAGCACAATGCAGCGCACCTTATCATTGGCTTCCGCCTCTTCCACGGCGGTGCACAATTCCTGCAACAATTCGGTATTGAGCGCGTTCAACGCGTCAGGTCGGTTCAGCTTAATAAGGGAAACGTGATCCTGCACTTCGACGATGATCGTCTCAAAGGCCATACTGTGAACTTTCATTATTCCGTTAGTAACGATTTATTACCACGCAAAACATCTCGTTCAAGCTATCTTTGGCACTTGCCACAATAGAAAGTTGAGCGTCCAGACTGGGTGATTCGACCGATTGTGCCACCACAACCATCACGTTTACAGGGTTCACCTTCGCGACCATAGACATCAAAGCTATGTTGAAAATACCCAAGGTTTCCATCTGCTTGACGAAAATCCTTTAGTGAAGATCCCCCGGCGTCAATTGCGTCAGACAGAACCTGGCGAACAACCGGAACCATAGCTGCGACACGTTGTGCAGAAACTTGTCCTGCTTTGTGACGTGGCGATATCTTTGACCGAAACAGTACCTCGCATACGTAAATGTTACCTAATCCAGCAATGATTCCCTGATCCAGCAGCGCCGACTTGACCGGGGTGTTGCGCCCCGCAAAAGCCTGAACAAGGTAGTCTTCGTGAAAATCATTGCCCAGCGGTTCCGGCCCCAGCACCGACAGCAGCTTGTGCTGATCTGCTGTTGCTGTCTCCAGCAGGTCCATCGCTCCAAACCGGCGCGGATCATTAAAGGTGATGCGGGCGCCATTATCCATGTCGAACACCACATGGTCATGTTTCTGCACCGTCGGGTGATCATGCACAAACTGCCCCAAGGGGTCACCTGACACCGTCATCCGCCCCGACATACCAAGATGGACCAACAGCGTCTCGCCACTGTCCAGATCCGCCAGCAGGTATTTTGACCGCCGCCGTAACGCCAAAATCCGCGTTCCCGTCAATCGCTCTGCCAGACGCTCAGGAAAAGGCCATCGCAGATCCGGTCGATTGACCTGTGCGTCGGCAATCACCGCACCTTTCATCGCGGGGCTTAGCCCACGACGCACCGTCTCAACCTCGGGTAATTCCGGCATGTCTTTGCTCCCAAACCAAACCGCCGCATTGTACCTGCCTGTCAGCTGCTTATAACAGGGGCGAAATCTAAAAAACGGCATCCCAATGGCAGACACCCCTGAGACCACCACCCATTTCGGTTTTGAAACCGTCCCCGAGGCCGAAAAAGCGGGCCGTGTGCAGGGCGTCTTTAATTCAGTGGCGTCAAAATACGACATCATGAATGATGTGATGAGCGTCGGCATCCACAGGGTGTGGAAAGACGCAATGATGGACTGGCTGGCGCCATGTCCTGGTCAGCGTCTGCTGGATGTCGCGGGCGGCACTGGCGATATCTCGTATCGCTTTCTGAAACGCGCCGGACACGGCCATGCGACCGTTCTGGACATAACCACTCCCATGCTCGAAGCCGGCCGAACCCGCGCCGAGGCGGATCAAATGGCCAACAGTCTGGATTGGGTCACCGGCGACGCCATGGCGCTGCCGTTCAAAAACAACACCTTTGATGTCTACACCATCTCTTTTGGCATTCGAAACGTCACCCGCCCACAAGAGGCCCTGAACGAGGCCTACCGGGTGTTAAAGCCCGGCGGGCGTCTTATGGTGCTGGAGTTCAGCCAATTGCCCAATCCGGCGATGCAAAAGGCCTATGACCTTTACTCCTTCAATGTGATCCCACGCATGGGAAAGCTGATCGCCAACGACTACGACAGCTACCAGTATCTGGTCGAATCGATCCGCAATTTCCCTGATCAAGAAACGTTTCTGGGCATGCTCCGCAAAGCCGGTTTTGGAAACGCCAAATACCGCAATCTTAGCCTGGGCATTGCCACGCTACATTCTGGCTGGAAACTCTAACCTATGCGTGGCCCCCACAACATCATCCGCCTGATCCGAACAGGCGCTACTCTGGAGCGCACTGGCGCCATGCGCTTGGTTCTCGATGCATTCGAGGCCCCCAAGGCTCTGCGCATTCTGGCACATACCCTGGGCTGGCCGTTCAAATGGCTGGGCTACAAGGGAAACCCGGACATGCCGCCCGCCACACGTGCGCTGACGGCGCTGGGACCGGCCTATATCAAACTAGGTCAGATGCTCTCAACCCGCCCTGACTTGGTCGGCGAAGATCTCGCCCTTCAGTTGCGGGTGCTTCAGGATAAACTCCCCCCCTTCTCCAAAGCCGAAGCCATGGCCGAAGTTGAGCGCGAGTTGGGCTTGCCTGTTGATCAGATCTTCTCGGAATTCAGCGAGCCTATTGCCGCCGCCTCCATTGCACAGGTGCACCGCGCCCGCCTGGCGGACAGCGGTAAAGAGGTCGCGGTCAAGGTCCTGCGCCCCGGCATCGAACGCGCCTTCAACAAGGATGTGGACGCTTTCTACTTCGCCGCCCGTATCGTTGACCTGTTTGCCCCCGGTGCGCGCCGCCTGCGACCAATGGAGGTGATCGCGCATTTTGACGGCGTCGTGCAAGCCGAATTGGACCTGCGCCTGGAAAGCGCATCGGCCTCGGAATTTGCCGCCAACACCAGTCAGGACGAGGGTTTTCAACTGCCCTCTATCCAATGGAATTATTCTGCGCGCCGCGTGATGACACTGGATTGGGCAGATGGCGAGGCCTTGGGCGACAATGACGCGCTGGACGCTGCCGGTCACGACCGTCGCGTTCTCGGCAATCGGGTGCTTAGCCTGTTCCTGCGCCATGCGCTGCGCGACGGCTATTTCCACGCCGATATGCACCAGGGCAATCTAAAGGTTGCTGCCAACGGTGACATCATTGCCTATGACTTCGGCATCATGGGCCACATCGACGAATATACCCGTCGGGTCTATGCCGAAATCCTGTTTGGTTTTATCAATCGAGACTACAAACGCGTCGCCGAGGTCCATTTCGAGGCCGGATATGTTCCTGCCAACCGCGATGTCGACGAATTTGCCCGCGCTCTGCGCGCCGTCGGCGAACCGATCTTTGGCATGGACGCCAGTCAAATTTCGATGGGACGTTTGCTGAACTACCTGTTCGAAGTGACAGAGCGCTTTGGCATGGAAACCCGCACCGAGCTGATCCTGCTGCAGCGCACCATGGTCGTCGTCGAAGGCGTCGCCCGGTCGCTGGATCCCCACATCAATATCTGGGAAACCGCCTACCCGGTGGTGGCAGACTACATCAAGAAATCTATCGGCCCGCGGGCGGTGATCAAGGACTTGCTCTCCACAGCCCAGGTCATGGCCCGCTTTGGCCCACGCCTTCCCGCTCTGGTCGAATCCGCCTTGATTGCCCAATCCACCGCGCCTGATGACCGCAAGCGTTTGACCACATCCTGGCTTACGCCTGCCCTAGCCGGAGCCATTGTCGGGGCGGGCCTCTTTGCGGTGCTCAGTCAGATCCTCTGAAAGATTCCTGCGGGCTTCATCTGGCCATAAATATCCTCGGGGGTGAATTGGCCTTAGGCCAAGAGGGGGCAGACAGCCCCCTCCCCACTCTCAATTCAAAGCAGTTCAATTGCCAATGCGATGCCTTGACCACCACCGATACACATGGTGATCAATCCTTTTGATCCCCCTGTGCGCTCCAACTCATACAGTGTTTTCAGGGTGATGATCGCGCCAGTCGCGCCCACCGGGTGACCCAAGGCAATCGCACCACCATTGGGGTTCACTTTCGCCGGGTCCAACCCCAGCTCTTTGCTCACAGCCAGCGCCTGCGCCGCAAAGGCTTCGTTGCTTTCAATCACATCAAAATCACTTGCTGCCAGGCCCGTTTTCTTCAACAAGGCCTTAACGGCAGGAACAGGACCGATCCCCATCACCTCAGGCCGGACACCAGCATGGGCATATCCCAATATTCGCGCCTTGGGCTTCAAGCCAGCAGCTTCGGCGGCACTGGCGGTCGCCAACACCATTGCAGCAGCGCCGTCGTTGATGCCACTGGCGTTGCCAGCCGTAACCCGTCCGTCTTTTTTGAACACTGTCCGCAACCCGGACAGTTTCTCCAGCGTGCTGGCTGTCGGGTGCTCGTCCACCTCAAACGCCACCCTGTCCCGCTTGACCTTGACCTCCACCGGGGTGATCTGGCTCTGGAAATATCCCGCCTCAATCGCTGCAGCCGCCCGGGATTGGCTGAGCAATGCAAACTCATCCATCTGTGCCCGTGTGATGTCATGCTCATCCGCGACGTTTTCCGCCGTCACTCCCATGTGGCCAGTGCCAAACGGACAGTTCAATGCGCCCAGCATCATATCCAGCGAGGTCACATCGCCCATCTTCGCGCCCCAGCGCTGCTGCTGCATGATGAAGGGACTGCGCGACATGTTCTCTGCCCCACCCGCCAAGGCAAACTCTGCATCGCCCAACATCAGTGACTGCACGGCCGAGACAATCGCCTGCGCGCCCGAACCACACAACCGGTTGACGTTCATCGCCGGGGTCCCGTTTGGCACCCCCGCCTGCATCGCGGCCACCCGGCTTAGATACATATCGCGTGGCTCGGTATTGATCACATGGCCAAACACAATGGTCCCGATTTGCTCAGGGGCCACACCTGCGCGCTCCATTGCAGCCTTGGAAACCGTGGTTGCCAGATCAATGGGTGCCGTATTGGCCAATGCCCCACCAAAAGTGCCGATCGCTGTCCGCGCTCCGTCCAGAATGACGATATCAGTCATTGTATCTCTCCTTGTGAATTCCTTTGCGGTTGTTATGCAGCCGCAGCATCGCCCTGTCTGCCTGGACGTCCCGTCATTGACAAAACTGCCCTAGGGGCGCAGGACTCCGTTATGACGGAAAACACAGACGATATCCTGACACTGCTGCCTTCACGCCTGAAAGAGGCCCGCCGCGCCCAGGGCCTTAGCCTTGAAGCGGTGGCCAATCTGTCGGGCGTGTCCCGGTCCATGGTCAGCCAGATAGAGCGCGGTGAAAGCTCGCCCACCATTGCCACCCTGTGGAACCTGACCCGCGCCCTGCAGGTGGATTTCGCCGGGCTGCTAGACGCCAAGGATGCAAAAGACAGGATCGACGTGTTGCGGTCCGACGATGTGCCCAAGATCGAGAACATAGGCCAAGGCTGCCGCATCCGCATCCTGTCCCCGCCAGAAGAGGCCGGCGGCCACGAGGTTTATGACATCCGGTTTGACAAAGGCGGCGCCTTGATCAGCCACCCCCACACCCGCGGCGCGGTCGAGCAACTGACAGTGTTAGAAGGTGATATTTCTATGACTTCAGGCAACGCGAAAAACCAGCTAAAGGCCGGAGACACCGCCCGATATGCAGCAGATGTAGACCATTCGATCACTGCATTTTGTGGCCCCGCGCGTGTATTTTTGATTGTGAAAAACGCGTGAGGCTAAACGCAGGGCTCTAGGCGGTCGCTTCGACGACGCATCTTAAAACACGTTGATGACACTTGAAGGCAGCGCAGGGCGGGGCCTGGCTCATGAAAGCCGCAATGCCACACACAGCGTTGCCAAGGATGGTAGGGCCAACAGCTCTTTTGCGCAGTGCACGCGTTCCTCTGAATAATACCCCTCTTCGTGCAGGATATTCACCGTCGCCGCCAATGTGCCACTGATTACGACGGGCAGATTTACTACCGACTGACAGCCCAGAGAATTGATCAACTCATAATCAGGGAAAACTGCTGCAATGTCGTCAATTGTGTTGGCGACAAAGCATTCGTGCAGGTCATGTACGATGGCAAACCAACTGTTGCGGGTGATCGGCTTGGTGCCCGATGTCGGGTAGTTTTCCGGATCACTAGTATAGGCGCGTCGTGCCAATTCGGTTTTCATGTCCACCGTCATCACCGTAAACAATTTGACGCCAACCAGTGCTTTGGTCAAATCACAGAGCGCGTCATAGGCCTGGTCCGATGTGACCGCAGCTGACAGGGCCTGTTCAAACTGGGTCAGTGCAGTGTTTCTGGTCATAAAATCTCTCCCTAAAATTTCTGCAACCCTTGCCGCCCCCTAGCCGCTGTTCAAGTGCTATTATCACGCGCGCGACATTCCATCTTCACGGATTTTTTTCCACAATAGTGAAATCCCCTATTTGGGAATCATATCCGTTATGGTAGATACAATTCCACGGATAAGGAGTTCGCCCCATGACCACCGCATTTTTGACTGACATCTCGAACACTCTGGCTCAGATCGAATCTGAGGGGCTGACCAAGCGTGAGCGAATGATCACCTCGCCGCAGGGCGGCGAGATTACTGTTGGCGGGCGCGAGGTTATCAACCTGTGCGCCAACAACTATCTGGGGCTGGCAGATCACCCCGATCTGATCGCCGCCGCCCGCGGGGTGATGGATGACAAGGGATTCGGAATGGCCTCGGTCCGGTTCATCTGCGGCACCCAAGATATCCACCGCGAGCTGGAACAGCGACTGGCCAAGTTTCTGGGCAAAGATGACTCGATCCTGTTTGCCGCCTGTTTCGATGCCAATGGCGGGCTGTTTGAACCGTTATTGGGACCCGAGGATGCAATCATCTCGGACAGTCTGAATCATGCCTCGATCATCGACGGTATCCGGCTGTGCAAAGCCAAGCGCTATCGGTATCTGAACAGCGATATGAACGACCTTGAAGCCTGGCTCAAACAAGCGCGCGAGGACGGGGCGCGGCATATTATGATCGCCACTGACGGTGTGTTTTCAATGGATGGCTATCTGGCCAAGCTGCCGGAAATCCGCGCATTGGCAGACAAATACGATGCGATTCTGATGGTCGATGACTGCCATGCCACCGGCTTCATGGGGCCAAACGGTGCTGGAACACCGGATCACTTTGGCATCGATGTGGATATCGTCACGGGAACCTTGGGCAAAGCATTGGGAGGGGCCATCGGCGGTTATATCGCTGGGCCGCAGCCAGTGATTGACCTGCTGCGGCAGCGGGCGCGGCCCTATTTGTTCTCCAATTCGCTGCCGCCTTCTATTGTTGCTGCCGGGCTCGAAGCCATTCGGCTAGTCGAACAGGGTGCCGACCTACGCGCACAACTGATCGAGAACACCAAATTCTGGCGCGCTGGGCTGGACGCACTCGGGTTTGACCTGCTGCCGGGTGAGCACCCGATTGTGCCAGTTATGCTGGGCGAGGCGCAATTGGCGCAGGACATGGCCACGCGACTGTTTGACGAAGGCGTCTATGTCTCGGGGTTCTTCTTTCCCGTGGTGCCACGCGGACAGGCCCGGATTCGCACGCAGATGAATGCGGCGCTGACACGCGGCGAGCTGGAGCGTGCACTCACGGCCTTTGGTAAGGTGGGCAAAGATTTGGGGATCATCACATGAGCAAGCCAAACACCATGAAAGCGTTGGAAAAATCCCACCCTAAGGAAGGCCTATGGATGACCCGCGCACCGGTACCGGAAATTGGTCCGGACGACGTGCTGATCAAGATCAACAAAACCGGCATCTGCGGCACCGATGTACATATCTGGAACTGGGACGCATGGGCGGCCAAAACAGTGCCCGTACCGCTAATCACCGGCCACGAATTCGCTGGCGAGATTGTCGAGTTGGGACGCAATGTCAACGACCTGAAAATTGGTCAACGGTGCAGTGGCGAAGGCCACCTGATCGGCCGCCATTCGCGCCAATCACGCGCAGGCAAGTTTCATCTGGATCCCGAAACCCGTGGTATAGGCGTCAATGAACAGGGGGCCTTTGCGCAGTATCTGCGCCTGCCCGCGTTTAACGTTGTACCTTTGCCCGACGAGGTATCAGATGACATTGGCGCCATCCTCGACCCGCTCGGCAACGCAGTTCACACCGCGCTCAGCTTTGATCTTGTGGGCGAAGATGTATTGATCACTGGCGCAGGCCCCATTGGTATAATGGCCGCCGCTGTAGCCCGGCATGTGGGCGCGCGGCATGTAGCGATAACGGATGTGAACGCCGATCGCCTGGCGCTGGCGGAGAAAGTCGCCAACGTGCGGCCGGTGAATGTCGCCACTGAGGATCTGAACGACGTGATCGCAGAACTGGGTATGACACAAGGGTTTGACGTCGGGCTGGAAATGTCCGGTAATCAGATTGCCTTGGACCAGATGATCGAGGCCCTGGTGATGGGCGGTCACATCGCGTTGCTGGGTATCCCTCCGGGTAAATCGCCGGTGGACTGGAGCCGTATCGTGTTCAAGGCGATCACCATCAAGGGCGTCTACGGTCGTGAGATTTTCGAAACCTGGTACAAGATGATCGCAATGCTGCAAAATGGACTGGATGTCAGCGATGTCATCACGCACCGGTTTGGAGTTGATGAATTCGAAAAAGGGTTTGCTGCGATGAAATCCGGGCAAAGCGGAAAAGTTGTCTTGGATTGGTCAAAAACAACTTAGACATGAATGCACGTTCAATTCGACATGCGCCACAAGTGCAATCATGACTGAGGGGTCAATACCACCTTTTGGGTTATAAAAGGTTATAACAAATCACTTTTCTAAAAAATGACCCTTCAGCCACTAACCTTCCATAACATGGAAACACTCAAAAAATAAATGAACGTCGAAATATAGTGCGTTATTCGCTCATATTGGCAAAAGAGCAACACGACCTGTTTCGGTGAGAACACAAACATCTCGACCGTCAAACACGGCTGCGGTCAATGGGCGACCGTACCCAGCCCCAGAATCCAAATTGACCCGATTTCCGTGGTTTTCGGGCTGTTGAACCTGAGTGTGCCCATGCACGACTAGCCAGGGGTGCGGATCAGGGTGGTCCAGAAATTCGCGGCGAATCCAGATCTTGTCCTCGATATCTTGATCCTTAAGCGCCACGCCAGGGCGAATCCCGGCGTGAATAAACAGCAATTCACCCTCAACATGGTGACTTGGCAGACTGTCCATAAAATCAAGATGGTTTTGTGGAACTGCAGCCCGCGCACGGTCATGAACATCACGGGTACGGTCACCGTCGACCACGTCAACACCATAGGACGCAAGCGTTTCTATTCCGCCAATGGCCGGATGCAGCCAATGAAAACCTATCTTCATCTGCATATCCATGCGCGGATAATCCTCTAGGAACATCGAAAGCATCCGGTCATGGTTCCCCATCAGGGTGACCCAATTGCGGCCTTGTTCCCGACTCTGTCTCAGCAGTTCAACCACACCCCGACTATCCGGGCCGCGGTCGGTGTAATCGCCAAGGAATACGATGCGTGCATCAGGGCCACCGTCCGCTTCAATACGCTCTAGCGCGGCCTCCAGCATCTCGAGCTGGCCGTGAATATCGCCGATGGCGTAAATAGGAGTGGTCATGGGTGGTCCTGTTGCTGTTTTATCAGGCTAAAGAGTTAGGCCAGTTCATCCGCGGTTTTGATTATTTTACCGGCTAGGCCATACTCAATAGCTTCTTGTGCGGTGAGCCAGAAATCCCGCGCTGTATCCTCTGCAATCTTTGTGGCCGTCTGACCGGTTGCTTCGGAAAACAGTGTGTCAAATCGCTGCCGCATGATCCGAATCTGCTCGGCCTGGATCATCATATCGGTCGCTTGACCGCCAATTCCACCAGAGGGTTGATGCAACAGAAACCGGGTATTTGGCAGGCAATAGCGGTTCTCTTTGCGCGCTCCGACGTAAATCAACGCCCCTGCGCTAGCGACCCACCCTGTGCCGATAGTACGCACTTTGGGCCGGATAAACCGGATAACATCATGCACCATGTCACCACTTTCCACGTGCCCACCGGGTGAGGAAATGAAGATATTGATCGGATCGTCGCCTGCCTCGGCCAAGGCAAGCAGATGGGCAACGGTGCGCTGGGCCAGCTTGTCGTTGATTTCACCAGTGACAATCACATTACGGCTTTGAAAAAACAGCGCGTCAAGCTTACCCGAAGCTGGTGTATCGTCCTGTTTCTGAGTGTCGTCTAATAACTTAGAAATCATGTCTTTCACCTATCTTTTGCGGACTGCAATACATCTTGGGATTGCGAGGCATAGCAACAGGAGAACGCAAGATCTGCAAGGGGCAATTGCGTACAAAAAAGGGAACCGCCTGGACGGCGATTCCCATATCAGACTTCGCAGTTGGGCCTGACGATCAGGCGACGTCAAACGCCAGTGGTTTGATCTGCGTGAAATAACCCGTTTCAGCCAGTTTTGCGCGGGCATCGGCAGGGACCGGACCGTCGACATACAACAGTGCAATAGCCTCGCCACCAGCCTCAGCCCGGCCCAGCGTAAAGTTGGCTATGTTGACGCCGTTTTCACCCATGGTCTGACCCAGTGTACCGATGATTCCCGGTACATCTTCGTTGGTGGTATACAACATATGTGCGCCGACTTCGGCATCGATATTGATGCCTTTGATCTGGATAAATCGTGGTTTGCCGTCGCTAAACACAGTCCCCCCAACCGAGCGCTCGCGCTTGTCAGTCACCACTGTCACTTTGATGTAGCCATCAAAGGATCCGGATTTGTCCTGATTGGTGGTTGAGATTTTGATACCGCGCTCTTTGGCAACAACCGGAGCCGAAACCATGTTCACGTCGGGATTGGCGCGTTTCATAATGCCGGCCACAACCGAGCAGTTCAGCGCCGCCAGGTTCATTTCCGAGGCAACACCATCATACAGGATGTTAATTGCCTTGATTGGCTCATCAGTCATTTGCCCGGTAAAACTACCCAAGTGATCAGCCAGTTTGACCCAAGGCCCCATAATCTTGGCTTCTTCGGCCGTCACCGACGGCATATTCAGCGCGTTTTCAACGGCACCGGTCAGCAAGTAGTTCGACATCTGTTCGGCCACCTGCAGAGCAACGTTTTCCTGCGCTTCAGAGGTCGATGCGCCCAGATGCGGCGTGCAGACCACATTGGGCAGGTTGAACAGCGCGTTTTCCTTGGCGGGTTCATCTGCGAATACGTCAAAGGCCGCACCGGCAACGTGACCGGATTTCAGCAGGTCAGCCAGTGCTTCTTCGTCCACCAGACCGCCACGGGCACAGTTGATGATACGCACGCCCTTTTTGGTTTTGGCCAGGTTCTCTCGCGACAGAACATTGCGGGTCTGATCAGTCAGCGGAACGTGCAGAGTGATAAAGTCGGCGCGGGACAGCAGTTCGTCCAGCTCGACCTTTTCGACGCCCATCTGGTCGGCTTTTTCCTCACCCAAATAGGGGTCATAGGCGACAACCTTCATTTTCAGGCCATGCGCCCGGTCGCAAACGATACCACCAATATTGCCGGCACCAATGACGCCAAGCGTTTTGTTTGTCAGCTCGGTGCCCATGAATTTGGACTTTTCCCATTTACCGGCATGGGTCGAAGTGCTGGCCTCGGGGATCTGGCGCGCCACGGCGAACATCATCGCGATGGCGTGCTCGGCTGTGGTGATCATGTTGCCGAAGGGTGTGTTCATCACGATCACGCCCTTCTTGGACGCTGCGTCTTTGTCGACGTTGTCGGTGCCGATGCCAGCCCGGGCCACAACCTTCAGGTTGGTCGCAGCTTCCAGAATGGTGGGGGTGACTTTGGTGGCCGAACGGATCGCCAGACCGTCATACTGACCGATCACTTCAGCCAGCTTGTCTTTGTCTTTGCCCAGGTCAGGCATGAAATCAACATCGATGCCGCGGTCACGGAAGATCTGAACGGCAGTTTCGGAGAGTTTGTCGGAGACGAGTACTTTGGGAGCCATGGTTTCTGGTCCTTTTATTCGGGGGTCGGATATTCGCCAAGGGCAGCGACCGATCGAGGGAGGGTGCAAAGCGCCCGCCCGTGGGGGCGGTTGGGCGCTGCCCGACCTATCGGCCGGGCAAGACAATTAAGATTTTTGTGCGGCGATTTCAGCCTCAAAGGCCCAAGCGAGCCAAGGCAACATCGCCTGAATGTCTGAGGTTTCGACCGTGCCACCACACCAGATCCGCAAACCGGCTGGGGCGTCACGATAGGCACCGATATCCAGCGCGATATTTTCCGACTCCAGCCGTTTGGCCACGGCCTTGGCAAAGGCCGCGCCGTCCTGAATGCGATTATCGGTGAATTTCAGACAGACTGAGGTGTTCGACCGTGTCGCGTCATCCTCGGCCAGATTAGCGATCCAATCGTTGGCGGCGCAAAAGTCAAACACAGCCTGCGCATTGGCGTCGGCGCGGGCGATCAGACCTTCCAGGCCACCAATCGAACGGGCCCAGTCGAGTGCGAACAGGTAGTCCTCAACCGCCAGCATCGACGGCGTGTTGATGGTGGCACCGGTAAAGATACCTTCGATCAGCTTGCCACCTTTGGTCAGGCGGAAGATCTTGGGCAGGGGCCAGGTCGGGGTGTAGTTTTCCAGGCGTTCAACAGCACGTGGGCTTAGCACGATCACACCATGGGCGGCCTCGCCGCCCAGAACCTTCTGCCAGGAAAAGGTGGTCACATCCAGTTTGTCCCAGGGCAGATCCATCGCAAAGGCGGCCGAGGTCGCATCACAGATGGTCAAGCCGTCGCGGTTGGCGTCGATCCAGTCACCATTTTGAACCCGCACACCCGATGTGGTGCCGTTCCAGGTGAACACAACGTCATTGGTGCACTCAACCGATGCCAAATCAACGATCTGACCGTAGTCAGCGACCTTGGCCTCGGCGTCGATTTTCAGCTGTTTGACCACATCGGTGATCCAGCCGGCACCAAAACTTTCCCAAGCCAGCATTTCCACTTTGCGTTCGCCAAGTAGCGACCATAGGGCCATTTCAACGGCACCGGTGTCCGACGCAGGGACGATACCGATACGGTAATCAGCGGGGATGCCCAAAATCTCGCGAGTGCCTTCGATGGCATCCTTCAGCTTGGCCTTGCCAACAGCTGCGCGGTGGCTGCGACCCAAGGGGGCGTCGGCCAGTTTGGACAATTCGAATGTAGGGGGTTTGGCACAGGGGCCCGAAGAAAAACGCGGGTTGGCCGGCCGCGTAGCCGGTTGCTGAGTAGCCATTGATGCTATCCTTACAGATAAGTGCCCTTCGTTGGGGAAGGGTGTCCCACTGCCGGATCTACGGTGCTGCAACGCGGCAGGCAACAGGAAAAACGACAGATTACGGCCATTCCGGGATCGATTGCGACGCACAGGGACTACGATCGGAAACTTACTACGACACATTGCCCACAAGCTCGGCTGCGTATTTACTGACGCTTAAGATTTGGAATCAGGTGTTGATAAATGAGCAAATTGGCAATGGCGACCTATTCGGTCGCACTGATGATCATGGTGGGCTGGCTGCTGATCGTTGGGCAGTCCATCATGCTGCCCGTTCTGGTGGGCATCATCGCAGTCTACATCTTGACCACTGCGGCGGATGCCATGGTTCGCATCCCAGTAGTTGGTCGCTTACCTCGCAGTTGGCGCAGATTACTGGTGCTGCTGGCCATAACGGCCGCCTTCCTGCTGCTGGCCTCGTTCATCACTACAAATGCCGCCTCGATTTCTGCCGCCCTGCCCCAATACACTGAGAACTTTGATGCGCTGCAGCTTCGGTTTCTCGACTTTCTTGGAGTGAAGGAGACCCCCCAATGGGCCAACTTTGGCGAACGCATTCTCGATCTGCTTGATGCCACTACGCTGATGCCGGCCGCTGTTGCAACAATCTCAAATGGTGGATCCGTTATTGTTGCTGCAGCATTGTATGCCGTTTTCATCTTAGCCGAACTGGATAGCCTGCCGAACAAAACCCAACGGGCAATGGGTAATCCCGAGCAAGCCACTCACACTTTGGAAATCGCGCGCCAGATCAATGAAAAGATCGGCAGCTATTTGGCCGCTAAGACCCTGGTCAACATCATCTTGGCATTCGTCTCATATGGTATCCTGATCATGCTGGGGATCAGCCATCCAGCGTTTTGGGCCATTATCATCGGGTTGCTGAATTACATCCCTTATATCGGCTCGATCATCGCAGTAGTCTTCCCAGTCACCGTTAGCCTGATCCAGTTTGCTTCGTTCGGCCATGCGGCTGTTGCGTTGGTCACACTGATGATCCCGCAGATTGCAGTTGGCTATTATATTGAGCCCAAGTTTCTTGGCCGTTCTGTAAACCTCAGCCCATTCACCGTACTGTTGTCACTGGCGATCTGGACCGCGCTGTGGGGCATGATGGGAGCGATTCTGGCCGTGCCGCTGACGGCGATGGTTATGATCATCCTGGCTGAGATACCAAATACCCGCTTCATCGCCGTGATGATGTCGGAACGCGGCGACTTGTGATCCCATTTAACTAAACTTATCGCCCGGCGGAACGTCGGGCAGCACCCGCCCGCCCCCACGGCGGGTGCTTTCGCACCCTCCTCGGTCGGGCACTGCCCTCAGTAGTTCAATGCGTGCGTGGTCTTGGGCTGGCTCCTCCCGCCCTCTCCCGGTATTAGACATTCAACTGCCGATACCAAACGGAGCCCACGAATGTATTTCGTCACCCTACTTTGCAGCCCAAACACCCCATCGCTGGATCCGACACTGGTCGATTCACTGCGCAACGCATGGGGTGGCGGCGATGCAACTTGGCTCTCCCCGGACGAGGCCGCCGAGTTCCCGCTGGACACCCTGCCCGACAACCAATGGGAGGTCTGGGCCGATCTGCAGAACTTGAGTGTCGATCTGGTGATCCAACCCGCCGAGGGTCGCCGCAAGAAGATGCTGCTGGCTGATATGGACAGCACCATGATCCAGCAGGAATGTATCGACGAGCTGGCCGAAGAGGCTGGCGTTGGCGCGCGGGTCAAGGACATCACAGCCCGCGCAATGAATGGCGAGCTGGATTTCAACGGCGCGCTGACCGAGCGTGTTGGCTTGCTCAAAGGCCTGCCCGAATCCGTCATCGCCAAAGTGCTGGATGAACGCATCACCCTGATGCCTGGCGGCCCTGCCCTTTTGGCGACGATGAAAGCAGATGGCGCCTATGCCGCGCTGGTGTCAGGTGGGTTCACCGCTTTCACCGCTAAGGTTGCTGCGGAACTAGGTTTTGACGAGAACCGCGCCAATACATTGCATGTGGCCAACGGCAAACTAACGGGTGAAGCGGGACGCCCCATTCTGGGACGCCAAGCCAAGGTCGAGGCGCTGGAACAGATCACCGCCAAGCTAGGCATAACTGAGGCAGATGTAATGGCGGTCGGCGACGGCGCCAATGATCTGGGCATGTTAAAACGTGCAGGGGCCGGAGTTGCGCTGCACGCCAAACCCTCGGTTGCGGCGGAATGCGACATTCGCATCAATCACGGTGACCTGACCGCCTTGCTGTATGTGCAAGGCTACGACCGCGACGAATTCAAAGGATAATCCATGCTTGAAGTGGGTTTCGAGACCCTGCTGCTCTTGTTGGCGGCAGGGTTTGTTGCGGGTTTCATGGACGCCGTGGCCGGCGGTGGAGGTTTGATCACGGTGCCTGTGTTGCTGTTAGCCGGTGCCAATCCGTTGACCGCGCTGGCCACCAACAAAATCCAGGGCCTATTTGGCACGGCCACAGCGGCGCTGACCTATGCAAGGGGCGGCCATGTGAACCTGCGTGAACAAGGCGGCGCAGCCCTTGTTGCCTTTGTCGCCGCCATCGCCGGGGCACTGTTGGTTTCAGTCCTGCCAACCGGCTGGATCCGTATGATCCTTCCGCTGTTGTTGATTGGCATCGCTGTGTTCTTTGCGACCAAAAAGGGACTGGGTGACACAGATCGGCACCGCCGGATGACTCCATTTCTGTTTGCCGCGATCATGGTGCCTTTATGCGGTGCTTACGATGGGTTGTTAGGACCGGGCGCAGGCAGCTTTTACATGCTCGCCTTTGTATCCATGGCTGGTTACGGCATTCTAAAAGCCACCGCCCACACCAAACTGCTGAACTTTGCGTCAAATGCCGGCGCGCTGCTGGCCTTTGCCTTTGTGGCGACACCTTGGTGGGCCACCGGGTTGGCCATGGGTGCTGCACAAATTGCGGGTGCGGCAGTGGGTGCAAGGATGGCCCAAAAACAGGGCGCCCGGTTGATCAAGCCACTGCTGGTAGTCACTTCAGTTTCGCTGGCTATGAAACTATTGTGGGATATGATCTGACCCTTTTTCTCGGGCTGTATTACCTGCCTCGCATAATTAACGTTTGCTTTAATTAACGATTAAGTTAATATTACCCTCATGACACCGCTTCTAAAATCATTTTCAGCGCTTGCTGACGAGATCCGCATGTCAATTGTGGAACAACTCATGGATCACGGCGAATTGCCGGCGGGGGATCTGGTGCGCGGTTCGGGCATCACTGCGCCAGCTATTTCACGACATCTAAAGGTCCTGCGCGAGGCCGGGTTGATACAACAACGCGCCCAGGGCACCCAACGCCTGTATTCCGCACGTCCCGAAGGACTGCAACTGATCGCCACGTGGACAAAATCAAAGCGCGAGTTCTGGGAACCCAGCCTGGACCGGCTAGAGGCCGCGCTTAAGGAGGACGATAAATGACCGACCTGCGGTTGGAACGCGAATTCTCAGTTACCCCGGAACGGCTTTTCCATTGGATCACCACACCCGAAAAATTGCTGAAATGGTGGGGCCCCGAAGGCATGGACGTGCCCGAGCATGACCTGAACTTTAACCGCACCGGGCCGTGGTTTTCGATCATGCGCAACGGCGAGGGTCAACAATTCAAGGTGTCGGGCCATGTGACCCATGTGGATGCACCCAAATCGGTTGGTTTCACCTGGGGTTGGCACGACGACGATGACCAGCGCGGTGGCGAAAGCCATGTGACCTTTACCGTCGTTTCCAGTACATCAGGCGCGCGATTGTTGATTGATCACCGCGATTTGGATGACAGCGAGCAAAGCGCGCGGCACGAGTCGGGCTGGACATCATCCTTGCGTAAGCTCGCAACCAATATCACCTGACGACCCGGCACTTTCATCCGTTTCTATTCAACAAAAGGATACTAGCAATGGCCCAATTCATTTTCGCCTATCATGGTGGCAAGAAGCCCGACACGCCCGAGGACGGCGCCAAAGTCATGGCGGCTTGGAAAAGCTGGATGGCATCGATGGGGGATGCCCTGATCGTACCGGGCGCTCCTGTTGGTCTGTCCAAAACCGTCAGTCATGGCGGCATTGCAGACGATGGCGGAACCAACCCGCTGGCCGGTTATTCGGTGGTTGAAGCTGCCGACATCTCAGCTGCCAGTGACATGGCCAAAGGGTGCCCAATGGTTGTTGACGGCGACGGCTCTGTCGAAGTTGCCGAAATTCTAGAGATGTAAGAACCCTGCCCGGCCTACTGGCCGGGCAAAGAAATCGCTCAGAACAGTAATTCAGTGGCAGGCCGCACCACGCCACAATTGACGTCACGGCGATTCAGCAGCGGTACATTCATGTACTTTGCTGTTTCCGGATGATTGGCATCCAAAACACCCAGCGACACCAGAATGGCAGCAATCGCGCATTCGCTGGCACGGGTTGCACCGTCTGAGATTTTCAACGCAACACCCAAGCGCTTTTCCGGGATGATGGCGATATAGAACCCCTCGGCCCCGGTCTTGATCGCAACCTTGCCACCCATGGCGCGCATCAGGTTGGTACAGGCCTTACCCTCGCCGGCCACCAGATCAGGGTGCCGGGTCATCGCTGCCACCAGTTGCTGCGCCGCGACCGAAGCCCGATCTGATCGATCCGCTGCCGAGGCAAACCAGGCCATTGACCGGGCCATGCCCGTGACCGTGGTGGCAAAGTTCGGAGCCGAGCACCCATCGATACCGTAGCAGGGACTATCCTGGCCGGTGGTTTCCTCAAATGCCGCCAAACCAGCTTGCTGTACCGGGTGATCAACATCGATATATTCCGGACCGGCACCCATATGCTGCGCCAGAGTCAGGAAACCTGCGTGCTTGCCAGAGCAGTTGTTATGCACCTGACATGGGCTGGAATCCGTCTTGATCATTGAATTGCGCGCAGGAGCATCGCCGGGTATTTGCGGCCCACACCGAAAATCACCATCGCTTAGTCCCAGTTGCGACAGCCACGCACGGACCCGATCAGTGTGGATCGCCGCCCCAGTGTGCGACGCACAGGACAGGGCCAGCTGTTCACTGGTCAGACCGAACTTCTCTGCAGCCCCAGAGGTGATCAAAGGCAGCGCCTGGATCATCTTGGAGGAGCTGCGCGGGTAAACCACCGCATCAGGATCTCCCCAACTGCGCACCACCTGACCGCTGTCATCGCAGACAACTGCATGGCCCAGGTGAAGGCTCTCCAGTAACTGACCACGCCAGATTTCAGCCATTGGAACCGGATTTGTCATGCTATTAGCCCTTTTTCTTGGCGATTTCCTGCCAATCGCACTTTCACCAGTGGTGCTACTGACGTTAGTATGGTTCTGTCAACATGCTAGGGAAACTGGCCTAGACGGTGGGTAACACTGCAGGCCCGCTGGCACTATTGAGGTAATGACAGTCTTGGAGTCGGGACAAATGGCATCTAAATTTGCCCATGTAATTATTGGTCTGTGTCTGGCTGGCATCGCCGCCACCACAGCAGCTGCACAACAGAACCAAAGCACCAACCGCGTTGCCGCCAACGTGGACTGGAGTGTTTTTCAGGGGAATGACCCGATCGAATGCTGGGGCGTCTCGGCACCGAAAGAATCGGTCAACACCCGTGATGGACGCGTTGTTGCCGTGCGCCGTAGCGAAATTCAGCTGTTTGTTTTCTATCGCCCCGACGGCGAAGAAAGTGGACAAGTTACCTTTACCGGTGGCTACCCATTTGCACCGGGGTCCACAGTGAACATGAAAATCGGCGAATCCGAGTTCGAATTGTTCACCGAGGGCGAATGGGCATGGCCCGCAACCGCAGCTGATGACACCAAGATCATCACTGCAATGAAGCGCGGCTCACAAGCGATTCTGACCGCCCGGTCAGCCCGTGGCACCCAGACCCAGGACAGTTTCTCGCTGTTGGGCTTTACCGCTGCTATCGAAGACGCGGACAAACGCTGCGCCAAATAATCCAATCTTGTTAGAAATCTAGCACCCTCCTGAATCGCATAGACGCAGGAGGTTTTACCCATCTGGCCAATCAGACGAATTGTTGGCCAGCGGCGGCCAGTAACGATTATTACCGAAAACTTTTGATCTTGGCGCAAACTCCTATATAGAGCTGCATCCACTCTTATATATCCGAGTCCCAAGCCATGACAGCCGACACACCGATCACCCAAGACGTTTTGACCCTGCCACGCAAGTTACCCGAAGGCGGCAAGATCAATCTTGTTGGCCAAACGCGCGAGCAATTGCGGGCGACTCTGATCGACCTTGGCACTCCAGAGAAAAAGGCCAAAATGCGGGTCGGCCAGATCTGGCAGTGGATCTATCAGTGGGGCAAACGCGACTTTGCCGATATGACCAATCTGTCTAAAGACCTGCGCGCGGACCTGGCCCAGCACTGTGTCATTGAAATCCCCGAAGTGATCACCCGGCAGGTGTCCGAGGATGGCACCCGCAAATACCTGGTCCGCATCGCCGGCGGTCACGAGGTCGAAGTGGTTTATATCCCCGAAACCGACCGCGGCACCCTATGCATCTCGTCTCAGGTGGGTTGCACCCTGACCTGTTCGTTCTGTCACACTGGCACTCAGAAACTGGTCCGCAACCTGACTTCCGCCGAGATCATCGGGCAGGTGATGATGGCCCGCGACGATCTGGACGAATGGCCGGTACCCGGCACCCGCGCCGACGACCGTACCCGGCGTCTGTCCAACATTGTCCTGATGGGCATGGGCGAACCGCTCTATAATTTCGAGAACGTCCGTGACGCGATGAAAATTGCGATGGATCCCGAGGGCATTCAACTCAGTCGTCGCCGTATCACTCTGTCGACCAGTGGTGTGGTACCGGAAATCGCCCGCACCGCAGAAGAAATTGGCTGCATGCTGGCCGTTTCATTCCATGCCACCACAGACGACGTGCGTGACAAACTGGTGCCGATCAACAAACGCTGGAACATCGAAGCCCTGCTAGAGGCTCTTCGGGCCTATCCACGTGTTGCCAACTCAGAGCGCATTACCTTTGAATATGTGATGCTGGACCGTGTAAACGACAGCAAAGAAGACGCGCATCGTTTGGTCGAGTTGATCAAAGGTATCCCGGCTAAGATCAATCTGATCCCGTTCAACGAATGGCCTGGTGCACCGTACAAACGCAGTTCGGGCAACCGTATCCATACTTTTGCAGATATCATCCACGAGGCGGGCTATGCCTCACCCATCCGCAAACCCCGCGGCGAAGATATCATGGCTGCCTGCGGCCAACTGAAATCCGCCACGGAACGTTCGCGCAAAAGCCGCAAACAGATCGAGGCTGAAGCCGGAATGTCCTCCTGACTCTTAGCGGCATCCGGATTACTTAACCCACACTGGTTCACCCTTACATGATTGTTCGGCGTTTTCGCCGGGCAGCGCCCGACCGCAGGTCGGCGCTGCAATCATGTCGAAGAGTGTCATTGCTGATCAAGCCAGCACCACTCTAAACACTTCCTTCACGCATGGGGCAGACCGCCACATTTCGTCTCAGCTTTTCCTCAATTCCGGTAAAGTTTCGCCATCCTGAACAATCAGTTTCTATCCTGAGGACAATCAAACCAGGAGACCAAAAAATGGCACAGGCAGATATCGGCGGCAGCATGATCGAGGACGGCGTTCTAAACCTAATCCGCGATGAACGTGAAAAAGCACTCAGCGCGCGTGAATGGAAATTCCGGCTCAAAGGTTACGGCTATGCAATCAAAGACGTGCGTGGATCACAGGTTCTGACCAGTCTGCCCCAAGGCGTTGAACTGGGTGTTCTGCCAACAGACATGGCCTGATCCCGCTTTATTCCCCTGAATGCATAATTTTGATGGGCGGCTTTATCCCGCCCAGTAAGAATAACCCCTACTTTTCCCGCCCGGGAAGAGTATCGCGCGGTGGTGCTGGCTCCCAGTTTTCAATGAGTTCCATCGCCTCTTGCGCCGTATCAACAAAGCGGAACAGGTCAAGATCCTTATCTGAAATCGTGCCGGCATCCGCCAGCGCGTCCCAGTTGATCACCTTTTCCCAAAACGCCTTGCCAAACAGCAGGAACGGCACTCGTTCCATGCGGCCCGTCTGAATCAAAGTCAGGCTTTCGAACAACTCGTCCATGGTGCCAAACCCACCGGGGAACACGCAGATCGCGCGGGCACGCATTAGGAAATGCATCTTGCGGATCGCGAAATAGTGAAAATTAAAGCTGAGATCCGGGGTCACATACTCGTTCGGTGCCTGTTCATGCGGCAAGACTATGCTCAATCCAATTGAGGCCCCGCCCGCATCTACCGCACCACGGTTACCGGCCTCCATCACGCCGGGGCCACCACCTGTAACAATCACATGTTCACGGCCGCCCGTTTCGATAGATTTCAACGTCATCAAACGGGAAAACTCACGCGCTTCGTCATAAAATTCGGACAAATCCGCCAGCGTTTTCGTACGCGCCTGATCCTTATGCGCAGGGTCCGGAATACGGGCGCCCCCAAACAGCACGATGGTGCTTTCGATGCCGCGTTCGTCCAGTAACAATTGCGGCTTCAGCAGTTCCAACTGCAGCCGAACCGGTCGCAGCTCTTCGCGGCAAAGAAAATCCTCATCGGCAAATGCCAGGCGATAAGCCGGAGATACACTCTGCGGTGTCGAGGGCACGTGCTCGGCCTGATCCCGATCGGAATGGGCGTCGCGAAGTCGGCTGTGGCGGTCTTCTTTCATTTTGGGATCCTGCTTGCGTGTTTTCTTTCAGCCTATAAGGTCAACCGCCGCAACACTAGGCAAAGGCACGTGAGATGGGTTGGAAAAACGACATTGAGGCAGCATCTGAACGGATTAATGGCCATATCCAGATCACACCGACGCTACAAGTTCAGGGATTTGGACTAAACGCCCCGATTGAATTGAAATTGGAGCACATGCAACACACTGGTAGCTTCAAGGCGCGCGGAGCCTTTAACACTCTGCTTAATCAGGATGTACCTGGGGCTGGCCTGGTGGCTGCATCCGGCGGCAACCACGGCGCGGCCGTGGGATATGCAGCGCATAAACTAGGCCATCGCGCACGAATCTACGTCCCGGAAATGGCCGGCCCTGCCAAAATTGCCCTGATCAAATCCTCGGGCGCAGACCTGCAAGTGGTTCCGGGTGCCTATTCCAATGCGCTAGAACTGGCGCAACAGTATGAAACCGAAACAGGCGCCATGCAGGTGCACGCCTATGACGCGCCTGCAACGGTCGCAGGGCAAGGCACATGTTTTTCCGAATGGCAGTCACAGGGAATGCAGGCCGATACACTATTGATAGCAGTCGGTGGTGGTGGACTGATCGCAGGTGCCATGGCCTGGTTTAGCGGCAGCAAAAAAATTATCGCGGTAGAGCCAGAAACTTCATGCGCACTGCACGCTGCATTGCAAAACCAACAACCAGTGGATGTCGAAGTCTCGGGTGTGGCTGCCAATGCGCTAGGAGCCAAGCGGATCGGCAACATCTGCTATGACTTGGCCAGTTCCCAAAACATAACATCCGTTACGGTCTCAGACAGGGCGATCACCACCGCCCAAAAGGCCCTGTGGATGCAACACCGGATTCTCGTGGAACCGGCAGGTGCCACCGCATTGGCCGCATTAATGTCCGGGGCCTATCGCCCCGAATTGGATGAACGTGTTGCCGTGCTAATTTGTGGCGGAAATATTGCGCCTGATCCACTGGGATAGCCCTTGTAGGCAGCCGACTAGAATTTTATCTATTATCTATGACTCCAACAATCGCCGATTCCATCTATCACAGCCTAAGCGAGCGCATCGTTGCAGGTGACCTACCCGCCGGAGAGAAACTCCGTCAGGACCATATTGCACGTGAATTTGACACCAGCCACGTGCCGGTACGCGAAGCGCTATTACGGCTCGAAGCCCACGGGTTGGCACAGTCTATTCCACGGCGTGGAACACGGGTCACCGCACAGGATCCCAGCGAAATACACGAAGTCATCGAAATGCGGGTTTCCCTTGAGATTCTTGCGCTTACCCATGCCGTCGCAAACCTGACGCCGCAGGACCTTGATGCAGCCGACGCCGCCCGTATCGCCTGCGACGAGGCCGATAGTATGATTGTCTGGGAAAAGCTGAACCGTAGATTTCACCGGGTCATTCTAACCCCCTGTGCGATGCCCCGTTTACTGGCTGCAATTGACGACCTTCACATTGCCTCTGCGCGACATCTGTTTGCCAACTGGCAACACCGCTGGAGTCGCCGAACCGATAAGGATCACGCCGCTATTGTTCATGCCATGGCCCGCCGTGATGCCGCAGCCGCCTGCGAGATCCTGCGACGCCACCTACGGCGTGTGCGCTAAGTATTTGCGCTGCCCAAAAAGGAATGCCTTTTTCTATTGGAGGTCAGACCAGTAGAACGGAGAAGCAAAGCATGGCCTGATGTACGCGACTTGCAGGAATCTCAAAATTTCACGGGAATTGAGGCCAATAACGACATTTTCGTTGAAATCCGGCGATGACCTTATCAACAAATACCGCTATGACAGCTCGAACCATTACGTTTTCGGAGCTACAACACATGTCCAACGCCCAGCTGGAAACCGCCATCGAAGCCGCCTGGGAGGTCCGCGATAGCATCACTCCCGCCACCACCGGAGAAACGCGTGAGGCCATCCAGGACACGCTGAATGCCCTGGACTCAGGTAGCCTGCGCGTCGCAGAAAAACAGGCGACTGGTGACTGGCAGGTGAACCAATGGGCTAAAAAAGCCGTTCTTCTGGGGTTCCGCATCAAAGATATGGAAATGCAATCCGGTGGCCCACAGGGTAGCGGATGGTGGGACAAGGTCGACAGTAAATTCATCGGTTGGGGTGAAAATCAGTGGAAAGCAGCCGGCTTCCGGGCGGTCCCCAACGCCATCGTTCGCAAATCCGCCTTTATCGCTCCCGGTGTGGTCTTGATGCCATCTTTTGTAAATCTGGGTGCCTACGTCGACGAAGGCACAATGGTAGATACCTGGGCGACCGTTGGTTCCTGTGCTCAGATCGGCAAAAGCGTGCACCTATCCGGCGGCGTCGGTATTGGCGGTGTACTAGAACCCATGCAAGCTGGCCCAACGATCATCGAGGACAACTGCTTTATCGGCGCGCGTTCAGAAGTTGTAGAAGGTTGCATCGTCCGTGAAGGATCAGTGCTTGGTATGGGCGTCTACATTGGCCAATCGACTAAAATTGTCGATCGTGAAACAGGTGAAGTCATGTACGGTGAAGTACCGCCATACTCAGTTGTTGTGTCGGGCTCATTGCCATCGAAAAACGGTGTTAGTCTTTATTGTGCGGTAATTGTCAAACGCGTCGATGCGAAGACTCGTTCTAAGACCGGCATCAATGAACTGCTGCGCGACTAATCAACTTCTGTATTGCCGCCGGCGGCTGGGGCTTTGCCCCAGACCCCAGGATATTTGGGCCAGATGAATAAAGGATCCAGTCTTCATCTGGCCACTAAGTATCCTGGGGGAGCCGCCAGAATGGCGGTGGGGGCAAAGCCCCGTTACGAACCACCTTGGTAAAAGACTGCCTGACCTATCGACGCTTAAAGCCTAATTCCCAGACACCGAATCCACATTGCCAAAAATGTCACGCAAGCGATCCTGTACTTTGTCGGGCAGCGGGGGCATCTTGAGGGCGGCAATATTTTCGGTCAAATGCTTGGCCGAACCGGTGCCTGTCAAGACAATATCAATGCCAGGCTCATGGCGGCAAAACCGATAGGCTGCCTCTAACACACTGCTGGCCACATCAGGATCAGTCAAAAATTCCAGTGCGTTTTCCGCTTGCTCATCAGAAAGGTCAATTTGGTCACCTTTTTGCAATTCAGTAATGATCTCAACGGTCGCAGCACGACTACCAAGGGCACGCCGAACGGCAAACATATTCAATGTGCCCACGTTATTTTCCTGGGTCTTTTTCAAGATTGAGTGTCTGGCTGAGGGATTGATCATATTGAACCCGGTCATGATAACATCCCAGATGTCATCCTTCAGAGCGCGCGACAGCATCGTATGATTTGTGTCCTCGATAAAACGCTCTGTCAGTCCGATAAACCTGATTTTGCCTTGATCCCGCAGCTTTACCATCGCTGGGACCAGCTCGGCCAAGCAATAACTGTATTGATCAGCCATCACCCCGTGCAAATGCATGACATCGATATAGTCGGTGCCTAACCGCCTAAGACTGTCTTCGACTCGGGTAGTAAACATCTCGGCTGATAAAAAGGCCTGCCCCAGTGCCGAGGTTCCAGGTTGCACAATTCCTTGCTTGGTCGAGACAATAACCCATTCCCGGCAGGTGCTGATCGCCTGTCCAACGATGTTTTCAGTGCCATAGACAGCGGCGGTGTCGACAAAATTTACGCCTACATCTAGCGCCGTTCTGACCAGTGCAACGGACTGATCAGTGCTGTGACCATAGGATTGTCCCAGCCGGGCATGCCCGCCACAGCCCAGTCCCGCAACGCTGACGTCAAGTTCAGTACGTCCCAGTTTTGTTGTCTGCATCGCGGGCCTCTGGGTCAGATGTTACACCAAATCTGATGGCAAAAGAGAGTCTGGCAAGTTTTGATAACACACTGGCCGCAGGAAACGGCGTATGGACAGCGTCCCAACTGACGTCGCACCAAAGTTTGTAGAAGCCGGATAAGGACCGCCGTGCACCATCGTGTCACTGACCTCGACGCCAGTTGGGAACCCATTGACCAGGATACGCCCGGCTTTGCGCTCCAGCACTGGAAACAGGGCCTGCGCGTCCGATAGATCCGCATCCTCCATGTGGATGGTACAGGTCAGCTGGCCCTGGAACGATTGCGCGACGGCCACCTGCTCAGCTTTGTCTTTTGCAGTGATGATCAGGCCAAGCGGGCCAAAGACTTCTTCGCCCAGCGCCGCGTTGGCCATCCATTCTACAGCCGTGGATGCAAACAGATATGGCGTGGCCATGCGCCCTTCGCAGGTGGTTGTCAGAACTGTACGAATGCCAGGAGTTCCAGCCACACGCGCTGTTCCGTCATGATAGGCTGAAGCAATGCCATCGGTCAGCATCGTCTGCCCTGCAGTTTCCGCAAGCGCTGTTTTTGCAGCTGCTGCAAAGGCCTCAACCGCATCCCCCTCGACCACCACGGCAATTCCGGGATTGGTGCAAAACTGCCCTGCCCCCATGGTCAGAGACCCAGCCCAGGCCGTGCCAAGATCAGCGCCGCGTTGCGACAGGGCACCGTCCAGAATGAACATGGGATTGACCGAGCCCAGCTCGCCAAAGAATGGGATCGGCTCGGGGCGTGCTGCGCACAGGTCAAACAGCGCCCGTCCACCGGCCAGAGATCCGGTAAAGCCAACAGCCTTGATCAGTGGGTGCTGAACAACCGCCTGCCCCACGGCGCGGTTGCCACCCTGTATCTGGCTGAAGACACCGGGGTGGATATCGCATTCTTTAATCGCTTCATGGATTGCCTGGGCGACGATATCAGCCACACCCGGGTGCGCGGAATGACCTTTGACAACAACCGGACATCCGGCAGCCAAAGCGGCTGCCGTATCGCCACCGGCCGTCGAAAACGCCAGCGGAAAATTTGAGGCCCCGAAGACAGCCACCGGACCAATGGGCCGCTGCACCATTCTAAGATCAGGGCGAGGTAAAGGCGCGCGATCCGGCAATGCACCGTCATGACAACGATCCAGATAATCGCCAGCCTCGATGTGGTCCGCAAAAAGCCGCAACTGACCGACTGTCCGGCCCCGCTCGCCCATCAGACGGGCCTCGGGAAGTCCGGTTTCTTTCATCCCCATGGCAGTGATGTCATCGCCGCGAGCATCAATCTGATCGGCGATGGCACGCAGAAAATTCGCACGCTCAGCTCGGCTGCTATAGCCAAAGCTCCAGAACGCCTCTTCGGCCGCTTTGGCAGCAGCATCCACCAGTATCGGCGTGCCGACACTGAAGTGATCCACAGCGCCAGACACCGGCATATTGGCAAATGTCTGATCACTGCCCACCCATTGACCTGCAATAAGGTGTTTTCCTGTAAGCATTCTTATATCCTTTGACATTCAAGCGTTAAGAATAGAAATTTCCAATCTGACCAGCATTACCCGGCAGGGATTTCACCCATAACTTTTGGGACGTGATAGCCCTTTTGGACGGCATCACGTGCAAGCAGGCGCTGGTACCAAGCCCGAATATTTGGATAGTCTGCCAGATCCATTTCCTGCCATTCATAGCGCGAGATCCAGGGCCAGCAGGCCATATCGGCAATGCTGTATTCGTCGCAGATATAGTCACGCCCAGCCAGGCGCGCATCAAGAACGCCATATAGGCGCGCGACTTCAGTCCGGAACCGGTCTTCGGCGTATTCGGCTACACCCGGGTTGAAATGAACGAAGTGATGCGCCTGACCAAGCATCGGACCCAGCCCACCCATCTGCCACATCAGCCATTCCATGACCTCGGTCTTCTTTTGCAAATCCTGCGGTAGAAACTTGCCGTATTTTTCTGCCAGATAGATCATGATAGCCCCGGTTTCCATGACAGAAACACCGGTATCACTATCCACAATCACAGGAATTTTGTTGTTAGGACCAATCTTCAGAAACTCTGGCGTCTTTTGCTCACCTTGTCCAATGTTGATGGAATGGACGTTATAGTCGATCCCCAGTTCCTCTAGCAGAATAGAGACTTTACGCCCATTCGGTGTGGTCCATGTGTAAAGGTCAATCATTGGTCTGTCCTTGGTCTAAAGTGTGATTTGCCGCCATATCCAAAGCTGGATCATCGGTTGCCCAGGGGCTGAAATGCGCAGGGATCAGGATTTTGGTTTCCTGCGAGATCTGAAATGGACGGGTTTTGGGGGCATATGCCTGCCAAATTGGATCAGCATTCAAGCGCGCGCGGCGCTGCTCTCTTTCGGCATAGTCTTTATAGGCCCACATGTGCACAATTTGGTGCAACGCCCCCATATCGCTTGAGAAATACCCCACCATCCGGCCAAGAATAGAACGCTGGATGGCGAGACCTTCGGCTTCGTAAAGCTTCAGGTATTTCGGAGCGGCGCCGATATGCAGACTGTAGGTTCGTTGTTCAACAATCATTTTCTGTCTCGTTTCCTTCGTCTGATGACCGGCGCAGATCGACCAAAGTGGCGACGGGCCTGTGTCATGACGCTGCCGTATTTTGTCGACCCTGTTGCGTGGCTTGGGCCAGTGTTTGGGTCGGTGTCAGCGCCTGTGGATCCACCACCAGCTCGATCAGGTATCCCCCCGACGCCGCGCGCGCGCGTTCAAGCGCGGCGGGAAATTCATCGGTCTTCGTGACCAACTCGCCTGCAATTCCAAAGGAGGCGGCATAGGCCACAAAGTCCGGGTTATGCAGGTCGGTGCCGATTGTGCGAGCCGGGTAATAGCGTTCCTGATGCATGCGGATGGTGCCAAACATACCGTTGTTGATCACCAGATAAATAACATCCGCACCATATTGCTTGGCGGTCGCCAGCTCTTGTCCCGTCATCAAAAAGCAGCCGTCTCCCGCCAGTGCGATAACCGCGCGTTCGGGCGCCACCAACTTGGCTGCGATGGCCGCAGGCACCCCATACCCCATCGAGCCGCTGGTTGGGGCCAATTGGGTGCGATAGTCGGTGTGTTGGTGAAAACGGTGCCCCCAAACGGTGTAATTCCCAGCACCGTTTGTCAGAACAGTGGTTTTGGGCATCACTTCGGTAATGTGGCGAATAACATGCGCCATATTCAACGAACCGGGGACGTCGGTAGGCTTCAGGAACGACTTGTAATCAGCAGTTTGCTGCTCTCGCCAGTCGGCCCATCGAGTAACACCATCACCATCAGGTAATACGTCCAGACTGTCAAAAAACGCATCCGCGGTGGCAACCATACTAAGTGTCGGGTTGTAAACATGGCCCAACTCTTCGGCCGCGGGATGGATGTGTACAAAATCCATCTGCGGATCGGGAATATTGATCAGCTCATAGCCCTGCGTTGTCATTTCGCCCAGACGCGAGCCCACCACAATCAGCAAGTCGACCTCATCGGCGATACGCCTGAGCAATTCAGGAGATGGCGCAATACCAAGAACACCCACGTAATTGGGATGATTGTTATCGACATAGTCCTGACACCGAAAACTGGTCGCAACCGGCAGTCCCATGCGTGATGCTACTGCCATCGCCTTGTGACCACATTCCGCGCTCCAGCCTGGTCCGCCGACCAACATCAGCGGGGCCTTGGCGTTTTGTAACAATGTACCCAGTTCGTGCACTGAAGCCGGGGTTGGTGCAGGTTTTGCCAGTGGCGTGGGCGTTAGATCAGCGACGCTGACCACATCGGTCAGCATGTCTTCTGGCAGGGCCAGAACCACCGGACCAGGGCGGCCTGAAAGAGCCGTTTTCCAAGCGCGTGACATGTATTCCGGAATGCGGCTGGCATCGTCAATCTGGGCCACCCATTTGGCCATTTGGCCAAACATCCGCCGATAGTCGACTTCCTGAAAGGCTTCGCGATCCACCATAGAGCGACCGACCTGACCGATGAGCAGGATCATCGGCGTGGAGTCCTGAAATGCGGTGTGCACCCCGTTAGACGCATTAGTGGCGCCAGGTCCCCGGGTCACCGCACAGATCCCCGGTTTGCCGGTCATTTTTCCGTAGGCGTCCGCCATGTTGGCGGCGCCCCCTTCATGGCGGCACATAACTGTCTGAATACTGTCCGATTGGGTGTAGAGCCCATTCAAAAGGTCCAGAAAGCTCTCTCCGGGGACGCAGAATACTTTATCTGCGCCCAACACCTTCAGCTGATCTGCTAGAATCTGCCCGCCCGAACGAGCTACCTTGTCCATTTTTTGCGAATTGGTCATGCCAATTTTCGCCTCCTAAATACTACGGATCATGCCACCATCAACACGAGTCATCTGACCAGTGACATAGCCTGCGGGCTCACTCATCAAAAAAGCGGCCACATTGGCAAATTCTTCGGGGCGGCCATAGCGTTTGGCCGGAAGAGATGCTGCGATTTCGGTACGAACCTGCTCGAGCGTCTTGCCTTCGCGACCTGCGCGGGCAGTGTCCAGTTGCCCGACACGCGCCGTGTCGATCTTACCTGGTAAGATGATATTGACGGTTATGCCATCACCGGCCACTTCTGCGGACAGTGTTTTGCAAAACCCAGCCATGGCACCACGGATGGTATTGGACACTGCAAGATTTGGGATTGGCTGAATCACACCCGATGATCCAATGGTTACAATCCGGCCCCATTGCTTGGCACGCATGCCTTCTACGGCAGCTTCGGTCACTTGGATCAGGCTAAACAGCAAACCCTGAGCTGCAGACTTCCACACATCCGATGCCACGCCAATTGACGGCGAGGGTGGTGGCCCACCCGCGTTATTGAGCAGCATATCCGGCTTGTAATCCGACCGGATGCGATCGCAAAAACCGCCCAGCGCCTCTGTATCCGTCAGATCAACCGCGTCACAGCGAACGGTAACACCGTGCTTTTCGCTCAGCTCGCTCGCCAGTTCTTCCAGCGCAGCCAACCTGCGCGACGACAGCACTAGGTTCGCGCCTTCTGCGGCCAACCGCTTGGCTATAGCCCGACCCAGTCCCTGCGATGCACCCAAGATAAGTGCGGTTCTGCCTTTGAGGCCCAAGTCCATTTTTGTTCTCCAGTATATGAATTCTTGTGTCGGTTTACTGCGAGGTATCGAGCGCCTTAGGCGATCTGACCTGCATTATTAGTTGGGTGATCCCGGTCAGTGCCATAACCCCGGCAATGATCGGCCGGATAGTGCCAGGCATCATAAAGACGGGAACCGCCAGAACGATCAGCAAAACAGGGGTGAAATAATGCGCCCAGGCCTTTTTCCCGCGTTGTTTTTGGTAAGATGGGAACATGATCGAAAATCCGCTGAGCAGGATAAAGAATAGCGCCCATGGCCGTGTCAGGAACACATCAAGCCCATCACCGCGTGCATAAACCTGGCTCAGGCGCACTTCGGCGATTTGGCCCAGAACAACCCCCAGAACGATCGGAACGATCGGAAATCCCAAGGCGCGCATCACGAAGCCAAGGATACCAAATATCAACAAGGTCCACATGTCATAGGCAATGTTGTTCAGCGCAAAAATACCAACCGCGCAATAGAACAGGATCACCGCAGTCAGCATGTACATCTTCACCTTTGTCACCAGCACAAAGCCACGCAGGGTGATGGACTGAAGGAACAGCATCATGAAATTGGCGACAAAAAAGGCGAGGAAGATCGAATAGGCGATCATCGGCTCGTCCGAAATGAACGAAGGGCTTGGGATAACGTCGTGCACCAGCAGCGCGCCCAGCATGATAGCGGTCATGATATCGCCGGGCAGACCCAGCGCCATCATCACAATCAACGCACCACCAGCAGTCGCATTATTCGCCGCTTCGGGCGCGATAATACCGTCGATAGCGCCTTTGCCAAAGGTTTCGGGTTCTTTCGAAGATTTCTTGGCCTGATCATAGGCCAGAATGTTTGAGATCGTGCTGCCGGCCGCAGGAAGGACACCAACGAAGACCCCCAACAAAGAGGACCGTATGACATTGACCCATCGGGCCAGCACCACTTTGCAGGATGCGACGTAATCGATTTTGACCACATTCGCGGTCTCGTCGCCGCCAAGTTTCTGTCCAGCACTTGAACTGTCACGCACGTCGCTTAGCAGGCGGCTAAACGCGAACAGTCCAACTAGCACTGGTAGGAACGCAAAGCCTTTGGAGACCTCATCGACACCAAAATTGAAGCGAGGCAAGCCAAATACAACATCACTGCCAATGGTCGCAATCAACAAACCAAACAGAGCACCAATCAAACCTTTCAGCAGTTGGTCGCCAGCCAGACTAGCTGTCACGGTCAATGCAAAAAGAACCAGCGCAAAGAAGTCGACGGGCTGGAATTCCAAACCGATCATCGCCAGTTGCGGCGCAATCAGCATCAAAACCACAGATGCAATGATACCGCCAAAGAACGAAGACCAGACGCCAATACCCAGCGCCAATCCGGGTCTGCCCGATTTCGCCATCGGGTAACCATCAAAGGTGGTCGCGACCGACGACGGGGTCCCGGGTATGCCGGTCAGAATGCCCGACATCAAGCCACCTGACAGGCCACCGACGTAAACGGCGATCATCGTGGCCAGTCCCTGAACCGGCGACATGGCAAAGGTGAACGGCAAAACCAGCACCACTGCCATCGCAATTGTAAAGCCTGGAATAGCGCCCGCCAGCAGGCCAACAAAAGTACCCAACAACATCAGGGCCATCGTCGTAAGCGTGAACAGCTCGGGGCCTGCCAGCGCGATATTAGAGAAAAGGTCCATGTCTTAGTACACTCTCAGCAAGATGCCTTCGGGCAAAAACACCCCGAGAAGTTGGGTGAAAATTGCCCACATGCCCACAACAAAGAAGATTGAGACCAGTCCGTGCTGGATCATCAGCCTAGACGACCAACCGCCCAGAAATCCCAGCGTGATAAAGACATACAGCAACCCGCCAATCAGCATTCCAAGGATCGGCATGGTGATGAGAAATAGAAAGAACAGGGCAAAACAAACAATCGGGTTTTTATAGTAGGTAAACCACTCGGACAGGCTGCGGCTCTCGAGACTTTCATCAACCTCGGCCATTTGCGCTTTGGCCAGCAAAAGCAACGACAACAGGGCCAGCGGCACCAGAATCATTCGGGGCCATAACGTGGCTGGCATTTGATTGAACATCGGGGGCGGCATCTGAAACGTGTTGATCAGCAGCCCACCGCAGATGAGAAGCGACACTATTGCAACCGCCGTATCTCTGTTTAATCGCATACCATATTCCTATTCACACGAACCACCGGTCCGTTGTTCGTCATTTTGTTGAAGGTATATTTGGCGAGGCCCCAAGGCCTCGCCGGGACTGCTTTATTGGAAGCGGCCCATTTTCAGTTCTTTTGCGGCGTCGATAAATTCAGCCGAAGTCGCTTCCCACCACTTTGCATAGTCTTCTGGTCCAAGGTACTCGACCGAGGTGCCCTTTGCGGCTTGCTCGGCGACAAAGGTTGCATCCTCAGTTGGGCCTTTGAAGACCTCAGCCCAGAGCGCAACGATTTCCGGAGACGTACCCTTTGGTAGCATCACGCCCCGCGTCAACGAGAAGGTCATGTCCACGCCCAGCTCTTTCAGCGTTGGCACGTCGGGGATCAAGTCACTGCGCTCGTTCGAGGCAATGGCAAAGGCCTTCAGGTTACCATCGCCGCGCTGTGTGCGGGCTGCGGCCATGTTGATACCACCCAGATCGATGCTACCGTTCAATAGGCCGGTGATACGTCCAGCCGTACCACCCTGAAATGGCACATAGGCAAAATCCGCGCCTGTTTTGGAGCCAAGGATAATCCAAAGGAAATGGCTGGTCGCGCCCATGGACACGCCCGTCGGAATGCTTCCCGGGCTTGCTTTGGCAGCAGCCAGCATACCGTCGAGATCATTATATTCGACGTGTCCGCCAGCACCGATGATTTCAGGTGTGTCTGTCAGCATAGCAACTGGTTCAAAACCGTCCCAGTTAAAATCCGTCACACCATTGATGTAGTTCACGGGCAAGTGCTGGTGAATGGCAAACAATGTGCAACCATCCGGCTTAGCTGCATGCGCCTCTTTGGCACCCAATCCGCCGCCCTGCCCTGGCATGGTCACAACCTTGATTTTCACTGGTGAATCAGAGTTCTGAATTGCTTGTTCAAAAATGCCGAAAATTACGCTTGTTCCGCCGCCGGGACCCCATGGAACGATCAGTTGGGCCGTATCGCACGGCAGATCAACAGCGCTTGCTGGAGTTGCGGCAATGCCAAGCCCCGCAACAACGGCCGCAGTCGCAGCCTTCAAATGTGATGCAAGTAACTTCATTCTTATTCCTCCCAGAATATGTGAATTCTTTCGGACATGTACTGCTTGAACGCTTTGCTTCAGGCCCGATTTTCAACCTGCACTGCCCGACACTCCTGCTGCATCCGGCCCTTCTACAGGTGCCTTTACATGTATAAGAGTATTTCATATATCTGACAATAACGTCAGTCAGAACACATTGTTGCATGAGTGGGATAATAAATGGATGCGGAACTGCTAACAGATATGGCGACCTTTGCGGCCGTGGTTGAGAAGAACAGCTTTTCCCAAGCAGCTGACGTATTAAAAATGTCCAAGTCCAATGTCAGCCGTCGCGTTGCCTCGCTTGAGACAAGACTCGACGTTAAACTCATGCATCGCACCACACGCAAGTTGGGACTGACCGAGAGTGGTCGAGTATACTATGAACATTGCGCCCGCCTGGTAAGCGAGGCGCGCGATGCCGACTATGCTATCAAGGTGATGCACTCCACACCGAGTGGTCTTTTAAATGTCAGTGTTCCTGCCACCTTAGGGCGGACTTTCATCCTGCCACTTCTGCCGGAATTCTTAAAATTACACCCGGATATTCGACTTAATCTTACCATCACCAATCGCAAAGTGGACCTGAGCGAAGAGCGGTGCGATATTGCCGTGCGAAAGGGAGCAATCGATGATGTCTCGCTCTGTGCGATCCCGCTTGGCTCCTCTACCCAGTACTTTTACGCCAGCCCGGAATATGCATCTGCGATGCCCGACTTAGAGCACCCAAACCAATTGCCGGAACATGCTTTCTTGTCCAGCGCGATCACCTACGGCCCAATTGACCTGGCCGTCAGACGTGGAAAGGACCAGATTGATGTCCGCGTGACACCGCGCCTTTCAGTACGGGACCACGAGGCGCTTTTATCCATGACATTGGACGGTTTGGGGGTCGCTCTTCTTCCTGCCTGGATGACGCATGACCACGTCCAGTCGGGACGTCTTGTGCCCCTTCTTCCTGACTGCCGTGGTCCGTCGGTAGATTTCAGCGTGGTGTTTCTACCGCATCGAAGCATGGCACCAAACCTAAGGGCCTTTGTCGACTTCCTGAAAGAGCGGTTTAAGAATAATCGCCCCTGGGAGTATCAGACCAATTCCGCAGCCCCAGTCAAAGACGTCAATTGACGGTAGCCGTAGATTTGCCCCCAGCCAAAACTGTCAACTCAAGTCATATCAAATGCAGCCCCCAGAGCGGCTCAGAAAATCACGATGATAGCGGTGCCAATGACGGCCAATATTGCCCCACACACTGCCTGAAAACGTGGAACAAGACCCTCCTTTTGCCAAAGTATCGGCAACACAAGTACAGGTGACAGTGAGCCCAGCGCTGCGGCTATCCCCGCATCAAAGTTCGCAAAGGCATAGAGCAGCAGCGAGGATGACACTCCATAGCCGATGAATCCCGGCAAGATCACCCATCCAAGTAGCGACGGCGACAATTCACTATGGCCCCGAAAAGTTTTGGCGGGCCAGAGTGCAATAACTGAAATCAAAAGGGCGGCCCCCAACAGGCGAATTGCCGAGGCTGCCAATGGCTCTGTCCCTGCAAGCATCGCGGGCTTCATGATAAGAAATCCAAAACCCTGAAACCCAGTGGCTGTGACGCCAAGCAGTAAAATAATCGCCATTCTTCCCGTCGTCACATCGCTATCGGAGCCCTCGTTTCCGCCAAAGAATACGGCAAGACAAACACCAAGAAGCGTTACCCCAGCGCCAAATATGTCTGTGCCGGAAGGTACCTCCTGCAGCCAGAGGTACGCCATCACAGCCACCAACGGAGCCTTCAAGGACAGCAATAGTTCAGTACGCATAGGCCCGCCCTGGCGCAGGCACTCAATCATCGCAAGATTGCCCAAGACGATTCCGACACAGATACTTGCCGCAAAAGATGGCCAGTAGCTCCACTTTACCGATGGCCAGTATCCCAGCGCGCTACAGATGACTGCCACAATTGCCGAACAGGCAATAAGCTGAATGCGGGTAAACTCAAACGCACCGAGTGCCTTCGCTGGCCTCTGCGCCAAGACAATTCCAGTTGCCCAGCCGAAAGACGCACTTACGGCGGCAAGAATTGGAAGAATAAGCATGGTACGACCCCAGAAATTTGCTACATAAGTTGTAGCAATAGAGTGCTACACATATAGTAGCAAATGGAGTCTGCTATGCCGTCGAAATTTCCAATGCCTGGCAATCCCGTTCGCGGGTCAAAATCAGGCAAGCCAATCATGGCTCTTTTTGATTTACTCGGGCGAAGCTGGGCGCTTGGTGTTATTTGGCAACTCTCAAACAGCACCCTGACGTTCCGCGAAATTCAGCAACGCTGCGAGAAGGTCTCACCAACCGTTTTGAACAAGCGCCTGAAAGAACTGACATCAAGTGGGTTGGTTGAACGTGGCGACACAGGCTATCAGCTAACCACAACAGGCTCAGAACTATTTGACTTACTCCAGCCTTTCGGCGCCTGGTCGAATAGTTGGGCTGAAAATCTACCGGTCACTGACACGACTAAATGAAGTCGCTTGACGGCAAGGGATTAGAACTCCCGGTAGAGAGCCAAAGTTGTTTCAGTTTTGCGCACACCGTCCAGCAAATATATCTGCTCTAGCAACTTTTGAAGCTCGGCGTTTTCCATCCTGGACAACAGCAGGGCAAAATCAAAATCGCCTGCGATTCCAAAACATCCGATAACTTGGGGTAGCCCCCGAAGGTGAGACAGCAAGTCCTGACTTTTACTACGCACCGTGACCGAGATCAGAACCATCGCGCCAACATCACTGTCTTTTGTGCGCCCCGGCTCATCGATAGTGTATCGCTGAATACGGCCGTCCTGTTGCAAGCGATTAATCCTGGCCTGCACCGCCGTACGCGATCGCCCCACCCGGTTCGCAAGTGTGGTAACAGGAATACGGGAATTTTGACGCAATTCTGCCAGGATTTTCTCATCGATCAGCTTTGACATTTGACCTCATCAGGACAGAAGATAGGTAAATTTCCTATCTTATAGTCATATTGCCTACTCCTTCACACGATTTGCAAGGCGACTCCTGCTGCTAAACGACAGATAGTTTTGCCATGACCAAATTGGCCCCTCATTCTTATCTTTCAGATCGCGCACAGGCCTTGGCAGCCTCGAAGATCCGTGAAGTCGCGGAAATCGGGATGGGACAAACCGATGTGCTACCCCTTTGGTTTGGCGAAGGGGCATGGGCGACAAGCCCGCTGATCGTGGATGCCGCCGTTGCATCGTTAAGGGCGGGCAATCATAAATACCAACCCAACAATGGGGCACCCGATCTTCGCGATGCGCTGGCCAGCTATTCGAATGGCTTATTCACATCGGCGCTGAACCGCGAAAACATAACGGTCACACCATCTGGAATGCAGGGGCTGATGCTGACGGCCGAAATTCTGATTTCGCCCCGGGATCGCGTGGTAGTCCTAGAGCCGGGCTGGCCAAACCTGGCAGGAGCATTCACGGCTATGGGCGCAGCATTGCATTCAGTAACACTCGCACCAAAAGCTGGGCGCTGGTCCCTTGATCTTGACGATTTTCTGGATGCGCTCACCCCAGACACCAAGGCTGTTCTGATCAATTCTCCGAACAATCCGACAGGTTGGACCATGACAGCGGCAGAACAGCGGATCGTTCTAGATCATTGCCGCAAACACGGAATTTGGATTGTCGCAGATGACGTCTACACACGGCTGTATCGTCATGCGAAACACGCACCATCATTCCTGTCGATTGCAGATCCTGACGATCTGTTGATCTCGGTAAACTCGTTTTCGAAATGCTGGTCGATGACCGGTTGGCGCCTGGGGTGGCTGACTGCCCCAAAGTCGCTCGCGGCCAAGTTAGGCCAGCTAACTGAATTCAATACCTCTTGCACCGCCGGCTTTATTCAAGACGCTGGTCGAATTGCCGTCACGCAAGGTGAAAGCGAAATCACCGATTTGCAAACCAAAATTGCAACGGGGTATGCCATTGCGGCGGACCGGTTGTCACAATTTGACCGTGTTCAGTTTATTCAGCCGGATGGCGCGTTTTACTGCTTTTTCAAAGTGGACGGCCTTAACGACAGCTTCGCAGCAGCACTGGAGATCATCGACAAGACGAAAGTGGGACTGGCCCCCGGCATTGCCTTTGGCACACAGGGCGAGGGCTACCTGCGTCTATGCTACGCCCAACCCGAACCCGTGTTGCATGATGCGTTTGAAAGACTCGGTACATATTTGGGATAGGATGAAACATGGCTTATAATTTAGATCTAACAGGAAAAACCGCATTGATAACGGCAGCTGGTCAAGGCATTGGCCGGGCCAGTGCGCTGGCTTTTGCCCGAGCCGGGGCAAAGGTCTTTGCGACCGACATCAATGACATAACCTTGACTGAACTGGATCAAGTCGAAGGCGTAGCCGCACTGAAAATGGATGCCACCAGCGCTGAAAACGTGGAGTCGGTTTTGTCCGATCTTGGCCCCTTGGACGTGCTGTTCAACTGTGCCGGCGTCGTGCACGCAGGCAATATTCTGGACTGTCCGGAAGACGACTGGGATTTCGCATTCAACCTGAATGTCAAAGCCCAGTACCGCCTATGCAAGGCTGTGATTCCTGGCATGTTGGCCAAAGGGGGCGGGTCTATTGTGAACATGTCGTCCGTGGCTTCGTCAATTAAAGGCGTACCGAACCGGTTTGCCTATTGCGCGTCCAAGGCAGCGGTGATTGGCCTGACAAAATCAATTGCTGCAGATTTTGTAACCCAGGGCATTCGCTGCAATGCCATTTGCCCCGGCACCGTTGACAGTCCCAGCCTGCACGACCGATTGCGCGATACCGGTGACTATGATCACGCCATGAAGGAATTCATCGCCCGCCAGCCTATGGGGCGCGTGGGGGATGCCGAGGAAATCGCGGCACTGGCGCTGTATCTGGCCTCCGATGCAAGCGGCTTTACCACTGGTCAGACACACATCATCGATGGCGGCTGGGCAACCTAAAACGCATCCAGACAATACACGCTTTTCCGGGTGCCAATCTGCAACTTATTTTCCAGTCAGGGCTGTATTGTCGCCGCATGGTACCTACATCGCGCTCACCAAGGCGGATGATGCTGCCCTAAAATGCACTGAAGAAACCATTGATGTAGAACGATTAAGTCTCACTTGTCGGATATGACTTGGGCCGATATGTCATATCGGCCCAGCAAAGCCCAAGAAACTGACTGAATTCTCGAAAATAGGTTTGAAAACGGAGCGCAATATGAGTTTCAAAGAACGCATTCTACATATGATATTGTTTGAGGCTATCGCGCTAATTACCTTCATTCCGATTTCCATGTTCGTGACAAAGCAAGACGGCGGCAAGATGGCTGCTCTTGGCTTGGCTATGACAGTGATCGCGATGCTTTGGAACTTTTTCTACAACTGGGGATTTGATGTCCTTTTTGGTGAAAAACGGATCTTGCGTACGTTCGCCACCCGCCTCCTGCATGGTTTTGGGTTCGAAATGGGAATCGTGGTGGCGACCTTCCCTCTGCTCATGTGGGCGCTGAATGAAAGCTTCATGCAGGTGCTGATCTGGGACATCGGAGCTGTCGTCTTTTTCTTTACGTTCAGCGTCGCATTCAACTGGGTCTACGACCACAGCCGAAAACGGTTTATACGATCTCCCGAGCCGGACACGCCCTGACAGTCCGGACAAATCTTGAGGGCCAACTCCGCTGGCCCTTACCCCTCCCGCTAATTTTGACGCTCTAATTCAAAGTTCAAACGGAACCGGTTTTCTGGATGAATGGAGTGAGTCACCAAATAAACTTGTCCATTCTCGTTGCGGTACCGTCGGACAATCCCAAGGGCTGGGACACCTTGCTGAACTTTAAGCGGCAGTGCCAGTTTGTCGTCGATAGTTGTGACAAAGACCTCGACCTGCGCGTTGGCTGCGTGCACGTCATGGGTGTCCTGGATTTGCCTTAGCAGTGAAGCCCCAGACGGGTTGGGAAGCTCAACGACATCAGCTAATTCAGGCGCAATATAGGCTTCCAGCCAAGAGATCGCCGCCTCGGAATGCACGGCCAGCCGCATGGCCTGCAGCCAAACCCACTCCTGACCGGCTGACGCCTGCAACAGCAATGCCAGTTCGGGCGAGGCAGTAATGGTCTTCGCCTCTATTTGCTTGCGATAGGTCTCTGCCGGATATTGCAGCAACTCTTCAAACGAAGACAATGTCTGTACGACCTTTTCCTGTGGCCGCAACGAGACAACAAAAGTTCCATATCCAGACCGAGACTCAAGCAGCCCTAGATCACGCAACACGTCGATCGCCTTGCGCACAGTAAACCGGCTGGCCGAAAACCTTTGGCAAAGCTCGTGTTCGGTGGGAAGACATTGACCAATTTTGTACGTCGCCGAGGCGATTTCCACGCGCAGCGCATCAGCGACTTCCTGATACCGAGTGCTTTTTACGGGTTTCTGAGGCTTGGTCATACAATGTTCCGGGTCTGCAAAAGGCCAACGTCAATGTCTAGTCTCTCTCCGGACATCCCCACAGACCGCAGCTGCATCCGGCACAAGAGCTGCAAATTAGCTGTCGGAACGTGACCGGGCAATGGCTAAAATGATCGCCGAATTGTCCAAATCCCCCTCAGCGTTATTCAGGCAGTCATCCATCATCGCACCATAGGTCTCGACAAAGGGCAAATGCTGACCTGTTGCCTGTGCAGTGTCCTGTATCAGGCGAAAATCCTTGGCAGACTGGCTAATTCTACCCTGAGCCTCGAAGTCTTGCGCCACCATCAGCGGCCCCTTTCCTGCCATCACCTGCGACTGTGCTGCTGATTTTTGTGCGAGTTCAAGAAATGAAGCCGCGTCCAGACCCATGCTTTGCGCAAAAACAATGCCTTCAGCCAAAGCGGCGCGATTCAAGCCCAGGACCAGGTTGATGGCTAGCTTGGTCCGATTGCCATTGCCAAGGGCGCCAACATAGTAGTGCGCCTTGCCCAGTGCTTTCAGAATGACGTCTAATCGAGAGGCCTGATCTTTGTCACCGGCGACGAAAAAGACCGCCTCGCCAGCGCTTAACTGTCGGCTGGTGCCAGAAATTGGTGTTTCTAGCAAATGCCAGCCTTTGGCCATTGCTTTGACCGCGATCCCGGCCATTTGACCGGGATCGCAGGTACTGAAGGATGCAATTGCGCGCCTAGCCCCAACCGGCGCATTTGCAATCAGGTCCTCCAGTTGACCGGTGTCGAATACCGCAGAAAAAATGACGTCCGCCTGCCACACCTCATCTGGGGAGCCTCCGGTACCACCAAGGGCATTCAACCTGTCCAGCTGTTCTGTTCGAGGGTCGGTTCCGGTGACCGTGTATCCGGCAGAAATCAAGCGCCGGGCAAGCGTCATGCCAATCAGGCCTAAACCAAAAATTCCTACGCTGTCCCGCACGGTGGCCTCCCTCAAATTGCGCCTTTTAGTCTAGGCTTAGCCCGCGTTTTGAGCCTTCATATCCGCCAATTGGGCCAACGCCTGGTTTGACAGCGGAAGTTTGACTGGTTCGTCAATCTCAGCAGATACATCTGCGGCCGAATAAGTTTCCATGACGATCCGCGCGTGCTCGGGCGAGACCATTACATCCTTGTCCAGCAGCACCGCCTCTAGGAAGTGGATGGTTTCTGGGCCCATCTGGCCCGCAAAAACATGATCGACCTGCTCGCCGGGCATAGTGGACATTGGATATTGAGTGCCATCCGCAACAGTGTTCAGCCAATTATCGCGGCTGGTGTCGTCCAATATCAAAGCCCCGTCCGTACCGGTGATTTCAATCCAAGTTCCACAGTAATTTGGGTAGCTTGGTGGCAGGTTCCATCCGCCGCCAATCACGACAAGCGTTCCGTCATCCATGGTCACGGTTGACCACATGCAGTCATAAGATCCGTTCAGATCCTTCATGTAGCCATATGCGCCTTGCGAATACACCCGAACCGGTTTGGCCGGCTCAAGCAGCCAAAATACAAAATCCAGATCATGAGTGGATTCCATTGCTGCCGGCGAAAGTTTCACCCGATTGGCAATCTTTTTGCCTAGGTTGCGCGACAGGTGGCGGCTGACCATGACATTGACCACCTTGCCGAGAGTGCCATCGGCAATCGATTTCTTGGCAAAGGCGATTTTGGGGTTGAACCGCTGCGAATAGCCGACGGTGAATTTGACATTCTTCTCATGCGACAGCGCAATCAGCTCATCCGCTTCGGCCAGTTCCAAAGCCAGTGGCTTTTCCAGCAATACGTGCTTTCCAGCCTTCATGCAGGCGCGCGCGATGGGGTAATGGGTCTGCTCGGGTGTGGTTGAGATGTAGACCACCTCAATCGCTGGGTTGTTGATGATGTCCATATAGTCAGTGGTTGCGGTCGCCGGGTTGGTCTCGGCTGCAATTTCTTCCAGACGCTCGGGACGGATCTCGCAGATGTGTAGCTTGTCGACCAATGCTGACCGGGACAACGTCACTGCACGGATACCACCGCACCAACCGGCACCAATGACGGCCACTTCTACTTGTCTCATTCGATACTTCCTTCGCGTAAGTCTTCCTTTTACCCAAATTTACATTTGTCCGGACATTTGTCAATCATCCTAAAAATTGCAATTTTTCATCCGCTTATTATCGATCTCAGATCCAATACCTCCACCATTTGTCCGGACTTTATGAAAAAACCGCTCCGGAACCTGTATCCCCCAGGACAGATTCATCCAATCCGGGTGGCCCTTTTCCTATGTGTCACCAGTCATCGCATCGATTGTTGCCCGCAGGTGCGCGCGCATCGCCGCTCGTGCTGCAGCCGGGTCGCGATGTTCCAATGCCATGACGATAGCGTCATGCTCGTCCAGCGAATGATAATCAGTCGGCGGTGCCTGATTGGCCGGATTTAAGCGACGCCAGACAACCACCTTACGCACCGCGTTGACGATTCGATGTAACTCATACAGCAACGAATTACCGGCACTTCGTGCCAGAAGGTCGTGGAAATCGGCATCCAGCTCTTCATATGCGAGCCATCCGGGTGCAACCCGCATCGCCTGCGCAAGTGCGCCCAATTGGGAGACTTGCTGTCTGGTTGCCTGCAATGCAGCCATCTGAGCCAACTCTGGCTCTAGCGCCAATCGCGCATTCATTGCCTCCATCGGCCCAGTGCGCTCTGCCAGACTGGCGGTATCCGTTCCAGCCTCAAGTCCGGTACTGTCAGCCGGCGCGTTGCACAAAAATGTACCCCGCCCAACCCTGCGCTCTAACCGCCCTTCGGCCTCCAACACCAATAGCGCCTTGCGTAAATCTGTCCGACTTAACCCCAATTGAGGGGCCAGTTCACGTTCCGACGGCAACTTGAAACCTTCGGGTTGCGATTCGGCCTTTAACCAGGATCGAACCCTGGCCAGCGAACCACCTTTCATTGGTCGACCAAATTGATATCATTTTTGATTATGCCCGGCATCAGATATTCTTCCTTCGTTGAGTCTATACTAACATAGGTCAAACACTGTATCGATGTCCAAGTATTGATTTTTGAATCGATATATTGGTCGACCAATGATCGAAGAGGCGGGACATGAATATCAAAAATACAGACGTGGATTCCAGCTGGCACGGGGTCACCACCTCATCCAGAATGCCGGTGCCACAGTCGATGAAGGCCTGGGTCTTGGGCGATCCAGAAGAGCTAACACTGAAAACTAAGGATGTGCCTGTCCCTGGTCGCTCAGAGGCACTGGTTCGGATCGATGCGGTAGCCATCTGCGCCACCGACCTCGAGATCCTGACTTACGGCACCCCTGCCCTGATCGAGGGCGGGGCCCCTTTTAACAAAGAGTTCACGCCTGGCCACGAGTATATGGGCACAATCGCCGCTCTCGGCCCCGGTGTGGATGAGTTTGAAATTGGCGAGCGGGTCACCGTTGAAATTCACGCCGGTTGCGGCCAATGCAAACGATGCCGCATGGGCATGTACACGTCCTGTCACAACTACGGTCTGAACTACGGCGACACCGACAAGGGCCATCGGGCCAATGGCTTCACCACCAACGGCGGCTTTGCCGAATATGCGGTGAACAACATCAACACCATGATCCGCGTTCCCGCCACTATGACTGACGAGGAGGCGACGCTGGTGGTTACTGCCGGTACGTCGATGTACGGCCTGACCGAATTGGGCGGGTTGGTCGCAGGTGAAAGCGTCGTTGTGATTGGCCCGGGACCTATCGGATTGCTGGCAGTTGCAGTGGCCAAGGCCCTTGGGGCCTCGCCTGTGATCCTGGTTGGCACCCGCGAAAACCGCAACCAGATCGGCACCAAGCTGGGTGCGGACATAGTCATCAACCCAAAAGAAGAAGACGTTGTCGCCCGGATCAAAGAGATCACCGGCAAGGGTGCGGACTATGTGGTCGACTGCGCCGGCAATGAAACAACCGTCAATCAGGCGGTGCATATGACCAATCGTGGCGGCAAGATCTGTCTGGCCGCCTTTCCCAAGAAAGCCGTTAATTTTGATCTGGGGGCCTTGGCGGTCAATAATATCTACCTGTACGGCATCCGTGGCGAGGGCCGATCAGCCACCCATCGGGCCATGGCCTTTATGGCCGAGAAGCGGTTCGATGCCAGCCTGATCCACACACATACATTTCCATTGGAAGACCTGCCAACTGCGCTACGCTACGCGCGTGAACGCATCGATGACGCTATCAAAGTCGTTGTTTCAATGCGCCAGCCAACGGCAACTACGGACCAAATCACCGAAGGTAAATCACAATGACCAAGGCTAAACGCGGCATCTATGCGGCAGCAATTTCACCGTTCCACGCGGACGGATCGCTCGATACTGACAAGCTGACGGGGTATTGCCGCCATCTTGTAACCGACGGTGGCTGTGATGGCGTTGCCCCTACCGGCACAACAGGCGAAGGCAGTTCTGTTGCGATGCGCGACCGACTGGGCCTACCACAAGCGTTTCAAGCCGCTGGGTTCAAATCCGATCAAGTGATTTTCGGAACTGGTGCGCCAGCAATTGGCGACAGCATTGCATTAACCAAAGCTGCGCTTGAGGCTGGATTTTGTAATGTACTGGTGCTGCCGCCCTACTATTACAAAAACGTATCCGATGATGGTTTGTTTGCCGCCTACGCCAGACTGGTCGAACAGGTTGGCAGTGATGATCTGCGGGTCTATCTTTACCACTTTCCGCAGATGTCCCAAACCCCGCTGTCACCCGAACTGGTGGTGCGGTTGCGCAAGGCCTTTGGTCCCATCATCGCCGGGTTAAAAGACAGCAGCGGTGACTTTGAACAAAGCCGTGCCATTGTCGAAGCTACTGGCGGCATTTCCGAGGGATTTGACGTTTACCCTTCCTCTGAAGCGATGCTGTGGCAGGGTCTGTCCATTGGAACGGCGGGTATCATCTCGGGCTCGACCAATATATTCGGCGCGCTGGCACAGACGGCATTGCAAACATCCGATGGCCCCGAGCGCGAAACCGCCATGGCAGCTGTAAAAAGAGCGCGGGCGATGGCGTCAAAATATCCGATGATGGCTGCCATGAAACAGGCCGAGGCCTGGAGAACCGGCGATGACACCTGGACCCGCATGGGCCCACCTTTGGTTGGCCTCACCTCTGATCAACAGGCCGCATTTCGAGCCGATCTAGCGGCGGTGCACTCCGCTTGATCGCAACTTCGGCTTTTGCCAATTCTGTCAGGAACGTCCAAATGACCAATACATCTATCCCCACACACGGGTCCGACCACGTGGAAATGGCAACCGATCCTGCCGCCTTTGCCCATTGGCCCGAGGGCATGCATGCCGAGATGCTCGAGCATCAAGACAACGGTGTTGTCGGGTCGGTTCTGGTTTCGGAAACTGACAAGCTCCGGGTTTGGCACCTGCATATTGCGCCCGGCAATCGCTGTGCGTTTCACCGTCACGTCAATACCTACTTCTGGTCCGCCCTCGCAGATGGCAAGGCACGTGGATATTTCTCTTCTGGCGAAATTCGGGATGTGACGCATTATGTGGGCGAGACACGTCACTTCGCTTATGGCGAGATGGATTCTATGGTTCATTCCGTTGAGAACATTGGCGACACCATGCTGTCGTTTTGCACGGTTGAGTTCCTCGATGGTCCCAACACACCATTGTCGATCCCGAACGAATACCGCCTAAAGGTCTGACTTTAGGCGGTATGTTTGGGCCAGGATCAAACTTGATCGCCGGACGACATATGGGGGACAGTTTCCCCGGTCTCGGTAAAGGTTCGGGTCACATCGCGGGCTCCGTAGATCCACAAAATGACAAGTGGCGTATCGCCAGTATTGCGAAAGTAATGCGGTGCATTGGCGGGGACAAAAGACGTATCCAGCTTACTCAGCTGGATCGTCTCCCCGCCGATCATTGCTTCGGCAGTGCCCTCCAGAATGGTCACCTGTTCAGCGCAATTATGAGAATGCAGCGGCGCACCACAGCCTTTGGGAAAGACCGTTGTGCCGCTGGTAAACGGCGTCTCATCTGCACAGCCCTTACCCACAAGCAAACGGGTTTCAACGCCGTCCCCCCTGCTGAATACATTTACCTCATGGTACCTGATGGAAAACCCGTTCGACATGTTTCACCTCTTTTCAATTGAATTGGCGCTCTGCGCCTTAAAACACAGGAAGGCAGATTTTGATGCCCGATTTTCCCGCCTTGACGCCCCATGATGACTTGCGCGCCTTCATTGCGCGTTGCTTTCGATCATGCGGCATGACCGAGACCAATGCAGAGCAGGCGGCGGGCTTGATGGCCCGTGCTGATCTTATTGGTCAGGATGGGCATGGCGTTTTCCGACTGCCGCAATACATCCGCCGCATTCAGGCCGGTGGGCTGGACGTCAACGCGCAGTTTCGTACCGTTGAAGAGCGTGCCGCCACAGCCTTGATTGATGGTGGCAACGGGTTGGGGCATTTGGTCATGAACCATGCCACACAGCTGGCCATGGAGAAAGCCAGAACCACCGGCGTAGCCTGGGTTGGGGCACGGCACTCGAACCACGCGGGTCCGGCCTCGCTTTATGCCGCGATGCCGGCAGAAGAAGACATGATTGGCATCTATGTGGCCGTCGGCAGCGCCAACCATATGCCTCCCTGGGGTGGCACCGAAATGCTGCTGAGTACGAACCCTATTTCTATTGCTCTGCCGTCGACCAACAACCCACCTATCATTCTGGACATGGCGACGACAGTTGCTGCCTACGGCAAGGTCAAGACGGCGGCCCAACGGGGCGAAACCATGCCCGAAGGCTGGATGATCGACAAAAACGGTCAACCGCTGACCGACCCCAACCGCGCCTCCGAGGGGTTTCTGCTGCCTATTGGCGGCCCCAAGGGTTATGGCCTGTCGCTGATTTTTGGAATTCTCGCGGGCACCTTGAACGGCGCAGCCTTTGGCCGTGAGGTCGTTGATTTCAACGCGGATTCTGAAACGACAACCAACACCGGACATTTTGTGATTGCGCTGGATATCAAGGCCTTTGCCGACCCGGCCCAGTTCAAATCGGATATTGATAAGATCTGGCAGGAGATGAAATCTTCGCCTCGGCTGCCGGGATTTGATAGTATTCGTCTGCCCGGAGAGCGGCTTGCGCAGGTGACACAGGAAAGATCTGAACATGGAATTCCCTTGCCAGCTACCTTGTTGGCTGTGTTGAACACGCTGGCGCAAGACTTGGGTGTTGCCCCGTTGTGATATTCTAGGCGGGTCACAAAACCACATGAAATTCAGAATAGAAAAGGGCCGTGCAGATAATACTCTGCACGGCCCTATTTTTGTTACTGGCTTGTCAGAACTTTGACGAGGTCAGCATAGGCAGCGTCCTGCTCTTGACGCATTGCCTGGTATTCCGCTCCATCCAGCAGATCGATGGTCTCATTCAAGCGACCCATCATACGTGTGAAGGTTTTATCTTCAACAAGCTTACCGAAGGCGTCGGTCAAGGTGGCGACCACATCGTCCGGCGTGCCTTTTGGAGCCAGAACAACACGGTGCATGAAGCCAATGTCACCCTCTACGCCAACTTCAGCAAGAGTAGGAACATCGTCGAACATCCGCTCGGAACCAGCAGTTGCCAGAACCCGAATGGTCCCCGCATCAAGCAGCGACCCCAAAGTCGATGGGAAGCCCATCGTCACATCGGAATCACCCGCAAGCAGCGCCTGCAGAGCTGGTCCGCCACCTTTGTAAGGAACCAGGTTCAAGCTGAAATCCCGTGCTTTCATGATCTGAGCTGCAGGTACAAAGAACGCCCCCCAGTTGCCCGAATGCGACATCCGGATCGAGTCTGGGTTTGCCTGGGCCGCTGCGACGAGATCGTCAAAGGTTTGATATGGGCTGTCTGCCCGAACCACGATGCCAGCAGGCGCATAGTTAACCCGGGCAATTGGAATGAAATCTTCCATTGGATCGTATGGCAGGTTTTCAACGTGCTGCTGAAGCATGTCGATATAGTTGTGCGTGAACAGCAGCGTATACCCGTCGGCCGCCGAATTGGCGACTTCCTGCGTGCCTTTTTGGCCGCCCGAACCAGGTGTCAGACGGACGATCATCGCCTGATTTAGATACGTAGGAATGATCGAAGTGATCACACGTGCATTCAAGTCATGCGAGCCGCCGGCCCCCAGTGGAATAACCATAGTGATTGGCTTTTCCGGATACTCTGCCTGGGCTGCTCCCAATGACGCGGTCACTGCGAACCCAGCGGCAACTGCGGTTGCAGCCACCCGTTTGATAGTTGATTTAAGCATGTCTTCCTCCCTATTGCATCGTTGTAGAAGTATTTTGAACCAAGCAGCTGATGCCGCGGCTTGGACCATTAGTCTGAGGGGACAGTTTTCATCCGTCTCCACAGGAGCAATCCGATCATCGGCGTGGCGACCAAAATCATCAGCGCAGCGATCCGTTCGTCAAAGAGGAATGCGAGTGTAGAACCGTTCCCCATGGCGATGGTCTGACCGAAAGCGTATTCCATTGGCGGGCCGAGGATGAATCCCATAACCATCGGCATGACATCGAATTTTCCAGCCTTTGCGATCAATCCGAAAATCCCAAATCCAACCAACATCAGCAGGTCAAAGGTGTCGGACCGGAACACATAGGCACCAGCAAAGGCGAACATGATCACCACGGGGATCAGCACCGAGGTTTTGATCCGGACCAGCCGTGAAAAGAACGGGATCGACAGGTAGCCAATGACCAGGAACATCAGGTTGGCGAATACCATGGCAATCAGGATGGCAAAAACCGTGGCCCCCTGCTCTTCGAACAATTGCGGACCAGGACGAAGGCCTTGGGCCACAAAGGCGCCCAGCAGAATGGCTGTCACATTGTCACCCGGAATACCAAGTGTCAGCAGAGGCACCATAGTCGGCCCATTCACCGCGTTATTGGCAGCTTCGGCAGCGGCTACGCCTTCTAAATCGCCCTGACCAAAGGTCTCGGGATGGTCCGAGGCATTTTTGGCCGCCGCATATCCCATCATTGCGGCAACCACTTGCCCCAGTCCTGGAATAATGCCGATGCCAGTGCCAATAACCGTCGACCGGCAGATCGTCTTCAGAGTTGCGCGGAATTCACGAAAGGTCAGACGTTCGCCCATCAGCGATGCCAGCTGTTTCACTTTTTCATTGCGGATCACCACGCCTGCAATCTCGGGGATCGCAAACACGCCGATTAGCATCGGCAGCAGCGGAATGCCGGACTTCAGATCAAACAGCCCGAATGTAAACCGTTCTACCCCCCCCAAAGGATCGGTGCCAATAAAGGACAGCCACAGACCGACAGCCATCATGATCAGGCTTTTCATTGTGCTGGACCCTGAAGTAGCGGCAATGATGACCAGGCTTAGCAACAGAACCGCGAACAGTTCGGGTGGACCAAATTGCATGACCAAAAAGGCAATTGGAAAGATCATGAATATTGTAAAGATATCGCTGGCGGTATCGCCGAACACTGAGGAAAACAGTGCCATATCCAGCGCTTTGCGGGATTTGCCCTGTTTGGTCAGCGCATAGCCATCCCTCGACGTGGCCACGGCAGCACCGGTACCAGGCATCGAGACCAAGATAGCTGGAATACTGCCGCCAAAGATGCCGCCTTTGTAGACGCCCAGTAGAAACGGAATACCAACAATCGGGTCAAGAAAGAACGAGATTGGTAGCAAGATGGCCATTGCCATCAAAGTCGTGAAACCAGGTAGTGCGCCAACTAGCATTCCGCCAAACAGCCCTGCCCCCATCAGCACAAAAGTGTCCACGCGCATCGCCATAGCGAAGCCTTCTAGGAACTGATCAAGCATTCATTTTTCCTTTAGATTTAGGATCGGCATTCATTGTTTTCTCAGCCTCCCAGCAGGCGTGAATAAGCAAATTCGATGGCACTGAGTTCGGGCAGAGACACCGCCAAAATTCGAGTGGCCAGCAGGTACAGGGTTGGCGGGCCAATCAGTGACAGGGCGATAATTTGCCAAATTGTGCGATTGCCCGCGAGCCAAGAGATCAGGGCCAGTGAAATGGCCGACGATATCAAAAAGCCGAATGGCTCCATCGTCAGTGCATACATAAGCATCAATCCAAAGAGCGCCGCTGCGCGATCCCACCCCTGAAAATTGAAACCACCAATCTCACCCACGTCAGCATTCCGACTGCGCCAATACAGATAGCCAGCACATAGAAGCCCCAGAAGAGACAGGACGATAATCGGGAATAAGTTAGGTGGAATAGCGGTTAGCGACCGACCCATCAAAACTTTGGGCGGGGCCACCAGCGCACCGATAAAGACCACGCTTAGGCCAGCCAGCACCATCAGAACCGCCACAACGGCCAATTCAGGGGTTAATTTAAGTTTCCCTATCATCACCGTTTTCCCCATTCCATCACTGGAAACTGCAAGTTTCATTCACTCTTCCCTGATCTTTGTTCGTTTTGATGCCGGGACCCTGTGGCTGTTTTCGTCAGCTCTTGGTCAAACAATTCTAGCAACCCGGCATCAAAGATTGTGCGCATCATCGCAACCTCGTCACGGGAAGCGGCGACGAACTTGGCGCGCTCCTCTGGTAAAAGGTTGGTAAATTCAACGCCCTGTTCGCGCATGTTCTTAGCGCAACTCATGTCGTCAGCTACGGCCGCATGGCGCTGTTTCGCAGTAGCTTCTTGCAACGCTGCCGACACCGCCTTCTGAACAGACTTCGACCATGACGCGAAGTTATCTTTGTTGAACAACACCAACGCCACGCCAAGCAGATGTTTGGTCAAAACAACATGGCTGTGGGTTTTGTGCAGTCCGAAATTATAGGTATTTGTGAGCGGGTTCTCCTGCGCGTCAACACGCCTCGCCTCGACCGCGTCTGCCAGATCACTGACATCGATGGTCACAGGGTCAAATCCAAGCGACCGAAAGACGCGTTGGTGATCTTCGTTGGCCAGCGTCCGGATCGTCATTCCCCGACAATCATCCGGGCTGCGAATTGGGCCCTTAGCGGACGTGATATGGCGCAAGCCATTGTCCCAATACCCCATGACCTTGTACCCGGTTTGCGATTCTACTTTTGCAGCCAACTGCTTGCCAAACGCACCATCCAGCATCGCAAAGGTTTGGGGACGATCCGGAGCCAAAAAGTGCTGATCGAACAAGCCCAGATCCGGCACTCGTTTGGTCAGATAGCTGGACGAAAAATAGCAAGCATCCAGCGTTCCGCTTTCCGTCATTGACAACAAATCAGAAGCCTGACGTCCGGAAGCTGAAATATTTTGCTCAAAGTCAACTCGGACTTCACCATCAGAATGTCGTTCCAATGCATCGCAAAAGGCCAGCACACCTAGCGTATGAACGGATTGATCCCCTTGGTATCCGCCAAATTTGAGAGTGACAGTCATTAAGCTGCACCGCGCTGATTAATCTGGACGCTCAAGGGCAAATTGACGGCACGGCCCAGCTGCTGATCAGCTATGCCCAACGCTGCTGTTCCTCCATTGAACGATGTCCGGTCTCTTAGCATAATTTGGCACCTTCGCCCTTTCTTGACTCCAAATTGTACCTTTTCCCGACACCAAAACAACTTATGAGTACTTATGTCTGTGTTCAGTTTTCTTGATACCCGGCCTTGATTTCAGGTCCCAAATTTTACCTCAAGCACAAGCCGCAAAAAGACCGCCGCGTGTTACCGCGACATGGCCAAATACGACACCGGTTTGACTGTTGGGAAACTCGACTTACCAGCCGACTAAGCACTACATTACACTTTGAAAAATAACTAAATTATGAAGTGAATTGATCTCGGCATTGTTGGCAACCGCGTTCGATTTCATCACACAGTTCGCCGGCAAAGACCTGTACTGCTTTGCTTCGCGCTTTTGTTATCGGTTCGATCAACAAGTAATCGACGGTCAGAGGAGGATCCAACACCGGTGACAGTCGCATATTTTTGTCATCAATATTTGCGATACACAGACACCCAGGGACAATTGCTGACCACTCGCCGCGGTTCACCATATCCAATGTGGTCATCATACTGTCCAGCTCCATGATCATATGATCAGAAGCACAGAAATTGCTAAGGTACTGATCGATTTTGGAGCGGCGCGCATTGCCCGGACCTGGAAGCATAATCTTTAATGGAGGTGCGGAAGCCAAATTGACGAGTTCACGGGACTGGCTGTCAGTGGTGCATCTTTGAATTAGAACTTCTATATCCGTTTCAACATGCGAAGAACGAACACCAACCGGGATATCGCCACCTGGGACAACAGCAAGGTCCAATTCACCATTTGCGACTTTGGTGGTAAGAATTTCGCTATAGCCTTCGGTAATTTTGACGTCGACATAGGGATTTTGTTCTGAGAACCTGATCAGGGCCGGAGCCAGAATTGATTTTGCAAAAGTTGGCATGATGCCCGCCCGAACACAGCCATACAGCTCGTCCGTATGTGTTGCGACATCCTCTTGCAACTCGTCAATTTCCAACAGAATCCGGGTTGCCCGCCAATAGATCCGATCGCCGGCTTTGGTCGGTGTCACCCCCGTCGACGCCCGATCAAACAGGGTCAAGCCCAGGATCGTTTCCAGGTCGCGGATTTGCATGCTGACACCCGACTGAGTGGCATGAACACGATTAGCAGCGGCAGTTATCGAATTCTCTTCGTAGACAGCAACAAAGAACCGCAAGTGTTGGATTTTTACATTCTTCATATATCAGAGCCGCAATTGTTGAAGGGGAACCAAAAACACTTCGATCACTATCAAGCAAATGATACATAAAACCAATTAAGCTGTTAACTCTGCTCCAAAACTTTTACCGCAAACCATAGCAGAAAAGGCAGGCAACCAAAGGTCAACAGCGTTGATGCAACCACTGCGCTGGCGATCTGGCCCGGTTCTGGGCGGTAACGTTGTGCAAACACATAAGTTATGATCGCCGTTGGCATCGTGGACAGCAAAAACACCACCCCCGCAACCCTGCCCTCTAAACCCAAAACCCAGATGACAGCGAGTGCGGATAGCACCCCTATTACCAGTCTGGAGACAGCCACGACGAGCGCCGGCCTTAAGTCCGAGATTGTTAGCCCCGCCAGTGAACTGCCAAGAAGTATCAACATTGCAGGAACCATCATTCCGCCAAGTATTTCAGTGGTGGTCAAAACGACCTCAGGAACGGCTATCCCTGTTGTGGAAACCAGGATCACCGCAGCCACAGCGTAGATCAGCGGCTGCTTTAACAGATGACTCATAGAATAACTGCCCGAGGCGATCGAAAAACCAACAGAGTGCTGGACAAGCGCAACAAAAAAAAAATAGGACACGCCCAGTTTCAGCCCCTCGTCCCCAAAGGCCAGCATGACCAGTGGCAGGCCCATGTTTCCGGAATTTGGCAACATCAGGCTAGGCAGAAAGGACCGCATGGACAAGCCGAACATCTTGATAGTCAGCATGCTCAACACGGCAGAAGCCGATAGACAAAGAATCGCCGCTGCGGCCATTTCCAACAACATCGTGGGTGTCACACCATAGGATGTGAGAGACGAGAAGATCAGCGCAGGCGTAGCAACCAAAAGAACAGTTGTGCTGAGCGTTCCCGCGTGAAGTTCAATCTTGGATCGCCCAAGCACAAAACCAATTAACGTAATAGCAAAGATAGGGGCCAGAACATTTACCATGGCAAAGATCAATTTGGCATGTCCGCCAATTTTTCACGCTTTAGTTCGGCAACCAGTTCGTGAACACGTTCCGCATTGTCCACCGCAATTGACCCGTCGCTGTTGTGCAGATTGTTTTCAAAACCAATCCGCGCTTTGCCGCCTTGGCGCACCGCCTCGGCCAGACAAGAGGTTTCTTGTTGACCAAAGGCACATAACGCCCAATCAGCATCTTTAAGAACTTGCGTTGCATTGGCGACAAATGGCGACATATCCGAAACACTGCTTTGCTGGTTGGTCGAATACCTGCCCAGAACAAACAGTACTTCCAAATCTTGCGCTGGAATCACCCCTTTTTCAACAAATGAAGCCAGTTTCAAGACTTCCTCAGGGGTGTAAAGAATATGCTGCACGCCGATCCCTGACACATAGGCCCAGTGATAGAACTTGCACAGATCCTTGTCGTCTTCGCCTGCTACCATTTCGCGCAGGGCGATTGAAACAAAGTCTGGCATGACCGCCGTAACCAGCGCCCGTTGTTCTTTCGGGGTGTATTGGCCCACGGCCTCGGTCGTTATTTGCACGGTAAAATCGGGCGCGCGGTGTTTCATCTCAGCCAGCAATTCCAAATACAGACCTGCATCCAGAATATGCCCCCCATCAGTGTCACGCACATGAGCATGCAACCCGCCGGCGCCCGCCGCTTTGCACGCAAGTGCGGTGGCGATGGTATCGTCCAATTGCATCGGCACTGAAGGATGATCCCGGGTTGTGCGTCGCGCGCCATTTGGCGCTACCATTATTTGAGGTAGAGCATCTATAGGCATCACTCTCTCCATGACGTTGGGCAATGTCGCGATTACTCATTGGGTGGAATAATTTTGCGACGGTGCTATTTTCATCGTTCTCAGCCTGCCCATAGACAGTCTACGTCCTAAGGCACGGGCTGACCATTGGACTGGCCAGCTCGCCATTCGGATTATTCTGTGAACCTTGCTGGACCTTAGTGGCGAGTGGCCTGTACTCCCCGCCACTAAGTTTTACTTCAAACCCAAAAACGCCGTAACGGCTTTGGTGAAACTGTCTGGCTGTTCCAGGTTCGACAAATGAGCTGCCCCTTCGATCACAACGAACTCAGCCTGCGGAGTCGCGTCACACATTGCCTGCATAACCGGCACAGGTGCCGCCATGTCAAACTCACCAGTTGCATATAAAACGGCACAGGATATTTTTGGCAGATTGGGCAATAAATCAAGGTTCTGCAGCGCGCGCGCCGCGCCCTCATACCCTGCGGCAGCAGTTGTATTGATCATCGAGCGAACAGTGGTCAGGGTTTCTGAATTCGCCGTATCTGCAAGAAATCCAGCAGTAAACCAACGCTCCATTGTGGGCTCACATAGGACACTGATGCCGTTTTCATGCAAGCGTGCGATATTCCCGTCCCAGATAGCTTTATAGGCATCCGGAGAATCGGCTCGAGCATCGCAGCAAATCAGCTTACTGACCCGTTTCGGATGTGCAATTGCCAAGGCCAGGCCAGTCATACCACCAAGTGAAATGCCCATGAATTCAGCCGTTTCGATACCAAGATGGTCCATCAACGCAACAACATCATCTGCAAGCAAGCCCAGATTATAGGGCGGTGTACCCGGACCACTTTGACCATGGCCACGGGCATCATATCGCAAAACACACCGCGACTTGGTCAGCGCCTCCATCTGTGGGTCCCACACCCGCCGATCCGTTGCCAAGGAATTAGAAAGCACGATCCAAGGCGCGTCTTCCGCTCCGTCGATTTGATATGAGATACGGACCCCGCCTGCGGTGGTCACCTGTCCTGTTACCAGGTTGCTCATTGTTCACCCGCCCCAATTGCTGTGTTGATTTTGGGCAGAACCTGCTCTGCCATTAAGATCATCGAACGGCGGCCCAGATTATAGTCCAGCCAATCCTGACCCGCATAGACCAACTTACCAAAGGGGCCGGTCTGCTCTTGGAAGGCCAGAACCTGATCGGCCACACTTGACGGATCACCGTAAATGACCAGACGATCCAGCACGTAATCTAGCGTCACATCCTCGTCATTCATGTTCTGATCTTCTTTGAACAGATTCAATCGTCCGCCCGAGCGCAGCTTGGTCAGCAGTTGTTTGAAATACAGAACATAGGGGCTGTTAGGATCGCGGGCATAGCGTTTAGCCGTTGCCATGTCGTCTGCGACACAGAGGTTCTTGGCCACGCTCCAATTTTCAAATTTGGCTTCCCGCCCGCCCTGGGCACAGCCCTCGGCATAGTTTGGCCAATGGGTAGCGACCCATTTGGGCAGTAAGAAGTTTGCAGAAATCGGCTCCCATCCACGTGCTGCCATGGCGGTAACACCCTTAGAGTACGGGGCTACAACAGTGCCGACAATCGGCGGATGCGGATCCTGGTAGGGTTTAATAAATTCGCCCTGTCCGATTTCCGGCATCATGGTTTTCTCGGTGGTCACCGAATAATAGTCGCCCTGCAAGTTGTAAGGTGCTTTGCCTTCCCAGATCTGCAGCACCATGTTGATGCACTCGATAAACATAGCGTTGCGATCTTTATCAAGGTTACCAAACACTTCGGCGTCCGACATCAACCCGCCGGGCGAAATACCAAAATTAAAACGGCCCTTCAGCATATGATCCAGCATCGCCACCTCAGCAGCGACCCGTGCGGGATGCGAATTGGGCAGATTTACTGTGCCAGTGCCCAACCGGATATTCTTGGTTTCATAGGCCAGGCTGGCAAGAAAGGCGACGGTCGAGGTGATGATTTCGGCCTGATCCGTGGTGTGCTCACCGCAATATCCTTCCACAAAGCCAAGCTCATCGGCCAGGATAAATGCTTCACGGTCCTCCTGAATACTTTGCCATACAGGCTTGTTCAGCGGGTGAATGGGCATTGTGAAAAATGATAACTGCATCTGCGTCTCCGGACATGACCTCGAGTTTCTTCAAATATGTCAGACGACAGCCTGCAGAGATAATGATGGTTTCTAATGTATGTTATCAGATATTCAGATAGCCTTGGTAGCACTCTTCCGTCACGGAAAAATCACGGCATCAAAAAAACTGAGAGCAGATATAAGATCTCATAAGTTGTTAAAATGACATTTCTCATGAATGTTTGTGGTTGAAACGTATCAGTAGGATAGAAAAATGAACGCGCTTGCTACAGATCTCAGCGTCGAGAGCATCGACCCTTTAGCCCTTCGCGATGTCTTGGGCCAGTTCGCAACAGGGGTAACAATTATCACAACGATCGGCGACAATGGCGCCCCCGTCGGGCTCGCCGCTAACTCATTTTCGTCAGTATCGCTGGATCCACCGCTTATCTTGTGGAGCTTGTCGTTGAAGGCGCCCAGCCTGACCGCTTTCCGCTCTCACTCGTCTTTTGCCATCAACATTCTATGCGACCAGTCAAAAGACCTGGCTCTGAACTTCTCACGTCCATCCGAAGATAAATTCGCTGGTGTTGATTGGCGCACGGGGCTGAATGGCATCCCGGTATTAGCTCAGGCTTCGGCTGTTTTAGAGTGTGAGACTGTCGACCGCTTCGCCGGCGGAGATCACGAGATTTATCTGGGCCGCGTATGCCGCATCAGCAAGGACGACAAGAATCCCTTGTTGTTTCACAAAGGCCAGTTCTCGAAAATTGGAGCCAGCCTGTGAGCACCGCAACGAATAAATTCTCCGTCGCCATTGTTGGATTCGGCTGGTGGGGTAAGCATTTTGCCAACCGCCTGAAAAGCCATAAGACCATTCATATCGCAGGAGTGGTCGAGCCCGTCGAGGCAAACCATCCGAATATTCAGGCAATGGGTTTGCAGATATTCTCGTCTTTGGAAGAGGCAATCAATCACGACGACGTCGACGCCGCTATTCTGACCACCCCCAATCCACTGCACGAAGAACAGGTCATCGCCTGCGCCAATGCGGGCAAACATGTATTTTGCGAAAAGCCACTTGGATTGACCGCCGACAGTGCCCGCCGGTCAATGGCTGCTTGCCAGAAAGCCGGAGTGCAATTGGGGATCGGTCACGAACGCCGCTTTGAACCCGCGCTTTTGGCGTTGAAAAGTGCGTTGGACAAAGCCGAATTAGGGACCATCATGCATGCCGAGGCCGCCTTTAGCCACGACAAGCTGATCGGCACGCCCAAAGATGATTGGCGCACATCAAAAGCCGTCTCGCCAGCGGCGGGTATGACAGCAATGGGTATTCACCTAACCGATTTGTTCATCTCGTTTTTCGGTAGGGTCAAGACGGTTCAGGCCATGACGGCCAGTCGATCTTTGGGCTGGGAAACTGGCGATGTTGTCACCGCGCAGCTTGGCTTTGAAAGCGGCGTCACCGCAACGCTTAGCGCTGTATTGCATACCCCCCATTTCATCCGGATGCATGTCTTCGGAACCGAAGAATGGATCGAAGTTCTCAATGACACTCACCCGGATACCCCAGGTGGAAAGGTACAGTTTTTACGATCGCGAACGGGGACACCGATTCAGCAAACAGCCTATGATTGGGATGACGCAGTGACGCGGAATCTTGAGGCATTCGTCGATGCAGCGCAGGGGCGTACGGTTTATCCGTTCAGTCCCGAGGAAATGGTTCACAACATCGAAGTTCTAGAAGCGATCACTCTGTCTGCCGAAGAAAACCGGACTATCCTTCTGGAAGATATCTAACGCTTTAGCTTGAAATAAAAAAATGGCCTGCCCTGATTTTGATCGGGACAGGCCATTTTGCAATCGTGAAACGATTTGTAGGGTTCCCATGCGCTTTCTTAGTCGCGTTCACGAACGCCGCAAATCAAAAGATGACAGATCAGCTGTATAATCCTGCAGATCTAGCACGGAGCTGAACCAGTGCCAGAACGCTATCAAGAGTCGGCGTCGGCGTATTTGTACGAAGACCGAGCTCCTTAACAGACCCAACCAAAGCGTCAATTTCCATCGGCCGACCACTATCAAGGTCTTGCAACATAGAGGTACGATGAGCGCCCACTGCTGCCCCACCGTCCAGCCGTCTGTCCACATCGATCGGAAATTTAACACCCAGTTTCTCGGCAATTGTCTGCGCTTCGACCATCATAGCCCGCGCCACCGCGCGACTGCCGGGGTCTGTGCACAATACTTCCAGGGTTGCATCGGTAAGAACCGAGATAGGATTGAATGACAGATTGCCCCACAATTTCACCCAAATCTCATCGCGTAGTTTTGGCCGCACAGGCGCCTTCAGGCCCGCCGATTTTAACATGTTCGACAGGGCGACAGCCCGGTCTGATTTAGAGCCATCAGGTTCACCCAGCGAGAACCTATTGCCTTCGATATGGCGAATTGTGCCCGGCTCACTGACTTCTGCGGCCGGGTAAACAACGCAGCCCAGTACATTGTCCGGTCCGATACCGTCCCACTGTGCATTTCCGGGATCGACGCTGGTCAACCGCGTGCCTTCCAATGGGCCACCAATCTTATGGAAGTACCACCACGGAACACCGTTAACGCCACTGACCACCGAGCTATTCGGCCCCAAAAGCGGTTGCATCATTGGCACAATACCCGGTACGGAGTGGGCTTTTAATGTCACGATTACAAAGTCTTGATGACCAAGGCTGGCTGGATCGTCACTGACCGTAACAGGCACAGTGACCGGATCGGCCCCGTGTTCCAGAAGCGTCAAACCTTTGTCCCGCATCGCCGCCAAATGTGGACCGCGTGCGACCAGGCTGACATCAACACCGGCCAGGGCCAGTTTCGCCCCCATGTAACCACCAATAGCGCCGGCGCCATAGATACAAATCTTCATGGTACTATCCTTTGGGATTATTCAGCTGGTGCCAGGCCCAGCTTTTCAGCAAGCCCGATCCGTTGCATCTTACCCGTCGCGCCTTTTGGAATCTCGTCCAGAATGATGACCTTGCGAGGGACCTTAAAGTCCGCAATTCGCGTAGCCGCAAATGTCCGGATCTCTTGATCTGTGGCATCCTGACCATCGCGCAACACAACCGCGGCGGCAACTTCCTCACCCAATTTTGGGTGCGGGATCGCAAAGGTCACAACCTGCGCGATGGCCGGATGGTCCAGCAAGACACCGTCCACTTCCAGTGGGCTGATTTTCTCACCGCCCCTGTTGATAATTTCCTTCAACCGCCCCGTCAGATGCAGGAAGCCACCGGCATCAATTGCGCCCTGGTCGCCAGTCCGGAACCACCGGGTGCCATCCACGTCAAAGAAATTCTTCTCGTTGGCCTCTGGATTGCTTTCATATCCAAGCGTCACGTTGGCCCCAGAAATGACCACCTCGCCAGTGCCATCCAGCAAAGCATTTTCAACTTCGTGGGCAATCTGCACCATTGGGCCGGCAGCGATGCCAACCGATCCCGGCACCTGTGTTCCGCGTACAAGCGGGTTGCTGGTCATCTGATGGGTCGCCTCTGTCATCCCGTAGGCCTCGATCACCGGGGCATCAAAAGTTTCGGCCAAGGCGACCATCACTTGGGCAGGCAGGGACGCCGACGAGGATCGCAGGAACCGCAGCGGCGTCTCGGCGATCACATCCGCATTGCGGGCCGCGCGGGTCAGGATCGCCTGATGCATGGTTGGAACGGCCGAATACCATGTGGGCGTCGCCTGCTTCATCCAGCCAAAGAACTTCAGGGCATCAAACCCGGGCGCGCACCAGACGGACCCACCTGCCGCCAGTGAGGCCGAAACAGCCGCAACTAATCCGTGGATGTGAAACAGTGGCATCACGTTCATACAACGGTCCGTCTGGGACAAGGCCAGAGAGTCACGAATATTCTGGGCAGATGCCACCAGGTTAGACTGGAGCAATGGAACGATCTTGGGCCGCGATGTTGTGCCAGAAGTGTGCAAGATCAGTGCGGTGCTATCGGCATCTGGCATCGCGTCGCCCGCAGTCTCAACCGTTGGGCCCTCTGCCGTCAATTCGAATGTCCCGGCAGGTCCAGCCGTGTCAGCATGCAATCGCAGGATCGTCATTCCGATCTTGCGTGCCGCCTCTACCGCTGGGTTGTCGTCGCCCTGCCCAACAACCAGTGCTTTGGCCTTCAGGTCAGAAAGATAGAATTCGTATTCTTCTAATCGATAAGCCGGATTAAGCGGAGCCGTGACCGCCGCCTGGGCAATGGTCACAAATGCAGTCGCCATTTCTGGCCCATTGGGAAGAACAATGGCGACCCTGTCGTTAACGCCAACGCCAGCGCGCCGCAGCTGTGCCCTAACTTCAGTGCCAAGGGCCCGTAAGCCCCCGTAAGAAAGCCATTCCTGGCCAGGAGCCCCAATCGCCGGAAGCGCAGTATCGTGAAGTGCAAGAAGTGTTTGCAAAGTCGCAGACATAGTTGAGCCTCGTATTATTACCGTTTGGTCTTTAGATCAGGGCTAGGATATCAAATTAACGATACTCAGCGGCTGGCGGCATAGTAAGCCACCTTTTTTTCCAGGTATCCCAAGAATTCTGAGATCGAAAAAGCCAGTGTAAACAGGACTATCAACACCGCCCAGAAGTGGCTCATCAGGAAGTTTGAAGCGTAGAGTTCAAACAATGCACCAAATCCTACGATTGAGATCAGAAGTTGCCCGATGATAACCCCCTTCACGGCTCGGATGACACCGATCCGGACACCGCCCAGAATTTCCGGCAACGCTGCCCAGAAATAAACTTTCAAGAAGGCATCCATCGGCGACGCACCAAAGCTGGTGGCCATTTCCACCAGAGACCGGTTGATCTGACGCACTCCAGCGCGGGTATTCAAGATGATAATCCAGATACCGAACAGTGTGGTCGTGATGATAATAGATTTCATGCCGAAGCCGAAAAGAACCATTAGCACTGGAACCAACGCCGTCAGTGGTGCACTCACAAAGATGTTCACCCACGGTAGTAGCAACTCATCCAGCAACCGGCTGCGCCCCATCAAAATGCCCACCGGAATGCCGATCGCAACAGAGAAGAAAACCCCGGCACAAAAGGCCTGAGCGGTTTCACTCAGCGCTTTCAAAAAAGCCGGCGTTCCGATGATTTCGAACAGGGTGACAAAGACATCTGACAGTGGTGGTATGAAAAATGTCATTCCCAATTGGCCGACGACTTCCCAAAGGAGCCCCCAGACCAAAAGCGACGACATCGCTGGTAGTTTGTATCCTCGAATCCACATGGCGATCCCCTATTCGACGTAGTTGCGTAGTGACGCCCAAATTTCATCAACGATATCCAGGTACTCCGGGTCTCGCCGGATGTTTTCGGCCCCTTTCAAGCGAAAGCTTGATGGCCGAATAATCTCGGAGACCCGACTAGGCCGCGGCAGCAGGATTGCGATCTGATCAGAAACATAAACCGCCTCTTCAATCGAGTGGGTGACGAAAATGAAGGTCTTGTTCTCATTGGCAACCAGAGACAGAAGATCCTCTTGGAACTTGCGCCGTGTCTGTTCGTCAACTGCCGAAAACGGCTCGTCCAGTAGCAGGACTTTGGAGTCAACGGACAGGGCGCGTGCCAAGCCAACGCGCTGCCGCATTCCGCCTGAAAGTTCATGCGGATACGCCTGCTCAAATCCTGCAAGGCCCACATCCTTGATATATTTGGCCGCTTTGTCTTCGCGCTCTGATTTTGCGACACCGCGCAATTCCAGCCCGAAGGCCACATTTCGCAGCACGTTGGCCCAGGGCAAAAGAGCAAAGTCCTGAAAAACAAAGGCGCGGTTAGGGCCGGGACCAACGACGGGTTTTCCGTTGACGACAATCTCGCCGGAGTCTGGTTTTAGCAACCCGCCAATGATCTTTAGCAGGGTCGTTTTCCCGCAACCCGAAGGTCCAAGCAACGAGGTCAGCTGACCACGCGGAAATTCCAGCGACATGTCCTTTAGCGCTTCGACCGCACCATAGTTCTTCGAGACGCCCCTCACGGAAACGGCGATGTCCTGTTCAGGTTGCTGAACACCCGCAAAATCACTATTAGTCTGTGACATATCCACGATCATTTCCTTTAAAGAGTAGGTTTTCGATTTTCTCGAGCAGGTTCAGGAAGAGAACTGCCAACAAGATAATCGAGAAAATAGCTGCATACATGCTCGGGTAGTCAGCAATTGAGCGGCTATAGCTTATGATGTCTCCGACACCGGTTGGTGTGATCTTCAGCTCGGACAGGATTGCGCCAATGAAGCCAGCCGACACCCCCAGGCGAAGCCCGGAAAAGATAACCGGAGAGGCCGCCGGAATGATGATCTTAAGCAAGATATGATGATCTTTGGCCAAGAACGACGTCGCCATTTGCTGCATTGAGCTTGGCGTGTTGCGCACGGCACTGCTGGTGCTCAATACGATCACCGGCATAGCCATGATACAGACCACAAAGACTTTCGATGTCAGCCCAATTCCGTATGCCATCACAAGCAGCGGAATAAGCGCTGCCAGAGGTGCTGCCTGCATCACGATAAAGATTGGCGAGAAAAGCCATTCGAACCGTTCGCTTAGTCCAATCCAAAGACCCAGCCCGATGCCAAGCACAGTTGAAATGGCCACACCGATAACCAGTGGTTTTAGAGTTTCAGAATAGGCAACAAAGATACTGCCGTCGAAAGTCATCCGCGCCAATGCGGACATAGATTCGAAGAAGGTTGGGAATGCATAACTGATCGGAATGCGTCCCGCGATTTCCCAGGCTCCGAAAACCAGGAGCGCTGAGATCACTTTGATATAGAGGGATCGATATTTCATGTCGCCTCGACATTTAGAGGGAATGTGTAGGTGTGGTTACCGATCAAGTCCGACGATCGGTAACCACAGTGGATTACTTCATCGCGGCATCAAGCGGAGCAAGATACCAGAAATCCTCGATGTTCATTTCCTCTGGGTTTCCGTCCAATTGGCCCGCTGCTGCATACCAATCAAGATCTGCCTTGGCAGCGATGCGACCGCCACCGTTGGGATCATACAGTCCACCAGCAACCGCTTCGGTGTAGAACCCATCAAGTTCAGCGAGGATCTCAGCAGGAAGCTGGCCAATTGGCCCATCCGGGTTGGTTTCACGACTGATGACGGTTGGGTCTTCAGCCATGTCCTGCCAAACGCTTACCAGCGCTTCGACAAGGATATCGACCTGTTCGCTGTTGTCCTTAATCCAGTCCAGATTGGCGAACAGCGCCTCGTCACTGGCGTCCACGTCGAACATTGGCAGCACGTTAAACCGATCGCCCGCTTCGGCGATGATTTTATTCTTGTTGGACAGGTCCAAAATCGTGGCGTCAGCTTGACCTGCCAACATGGCAACAACCCGGTTCGACGACCCTGGTACATACGAACGATCACCAAAAGACATGCTCATCCGATCCTCAATCACGTTGGCAATTGAATCGGTTCCGCCGCCGCGCGAATGCAGCATAATTGGCTGTCCGTCCAACTGCGACAGGTCGGTGTATTCCTCGACTGCAACAGGAAAGAACTTCAGCTTGGAGAGCTGGAAAATGATCCGGATCGGGGCTTTTGACCGCTGCATGGCTGAGTACGGAGTACCAAAGCCGATGTCCATTTGACCGCTTAAGATCGCCTGAACTGCAAGTTCTTCGTCAGAAAATGCTGTCCATTCATAATCAAGACCGTTGGCTTTAGCCCGATCAAGCGCGACAAAGAAGGCGGCCAACTCGTCTGATGGTGTTTCGGCCAGTGCGATCTTCAGCGTGTCCGCTTGAGCCGCAGTAAACGTCATGGCGATCGCCAGCGGCACCGCCAGTGCCGTCTGCGTCATCTTCTGTACAAAATGTTTCATAGTTCTCCTCCCAGTGAACGTCATTTTTATTCTGGCGCCGGGGTTTCGCACTTGTGCGGGTCCCCGATCTTTATTGTTGGTGTTATGCCTCCTCAAACAGACGATCCGAGACCGAACGCAGGTGATTGCGCATGGCGCTATAGGCAGCCTCAGAATCACGGTTCGCAATCGCGGTTACGATCGCCTCGTGTTCATCAAAACTAATGTGCTCTGGTGACGGACGCGTTGTTTCGCGAACAACATTGCCCCAGGCCACCGCGCGGCGAACTTGATTAAGTTGTTGAAACATCGATACAAGCAGCAAATTGTCACTGCTTTGCGCAATCAAGTGGTGCAGTAAGTCATCTTGTTCTTCGTACTCGGCCCAGGTCGTTGCCGATCGGGCTCTTTTCATGGCCCGCTGCATCAACGTGAGGTCGTCACCGGACGCGTTTACCGCAGCTTCCCGGGCAATTGCAGGCTCAATCACCAAACGTGCGCGCATCATCCGGAACGGCGTCAATTTACGACCTAAATTAATCAGCGCATCTTCAGTTTCCGCACTACTGCCATCAGAGACAAACGTGCCTTTACCCACATGCCGCCATACCGCTCCCTCGCGTTCCAGCGTATCAAGAGCTTTGCGCAACTCAGTTCGAGTCATAGAAAGACTCTCGGTCAGCTCACGTTCTGCCGGAAGCTTACTGCCGGCCTCATAACCACCCTCCGCAATAAAGTTGCGCAACCGTTCGACGGACGGTGATGTGTTTAGTGTTCGGCCTGAGTTTTGCAAAGCGACATCCTGATGACTAACCAATCTTCCGTGATTCCACGAAATTCTCACTAACCATTACCGATTGGATAACGCAATTCAACATAAAACGGATTGGTTGCGATTGATTTGTTGAAATTATCACGTTATGAATGCATCAACTAAAACTGATTTGGGAGGTCTAAATGACTGATTTTGTGATAACAACTCCGCCAACACCGGCGATTCCAGTGGCCGGCGGCGGGGCATTCCCTGTTCGACGTGTTTATTGCATTGGTCGGAATTACGCCGCCCATGCGGTTGAAATGGGTCACGATCCAGACCGCGAGCCGCCATTCTTCTTTCAAAAGAACCCAAACAATCTGGATGCCAGCGGAGAGTTCCCCTACCCGGCCCAAAGCGAAGACGTCCATCACGAGGCTGAGCTGTTGGTTGCACTGAAGTCCGGCGGCACCAACATCAAACTTGAGGATGCGCTTGATCACGTTTGGGGATATGCGCCGTCGCTGGATATGACGCGGCGTGACCTTCAGGGACAGGCCAAGAAAATGGGCCGTCCTTGGGAAATTGGTAAAGCTTTCGAACTTTCGGGTCCCGTTGGTCCGCTGCAATCTGCCGCCGATGTTGGTCATTTGGACGCTGGGCTGATCGAACTGAAAGTAAACGGTGACGTCAAACAGACTGGCGACATGAATCAGATGATCTGGAAAGTTCCAGAAATGATCTCTTACTTGTCCGACTACTTTGAGCTTGCCGCCGGTGACGTCATCATGGCGGGTACACCGTCTGGAGTTGGCCCCATTCAGCGCGGTGACGAAATGGTTCTGACAATTCAGGGCCTCGACGAATTGACGGTCAAGGTTACTTAAGCGCCTACTAGCAATTGATATCTTTCGAATAAGCCAATCTGCCTGCCCGACACCCTACGGATCGTCGGGCAGATCTGGATGCGACCGTGATGCGTCAGACCTGACTGACGGGGCGTTTTCCCACATTTTTTGCAGCAGAACCCACAATACTGTTTTATAATTGCCGATTTCCACGTGAACCTCAGAACTTTTTCCGAGTTTTCAAATCCGCCTTCTGACACTGGTTGACCCCCGCCCCCGCACGGGTCTATGGCAGCAACATGGAAAAGAAGAAAATATCCCGCCAGCAGGTTTATACACTTGTGGTCCAGATTGGCCGCAAAGAGGGCGATGGCCTGCCCAAAGGCGCCACAGGCGCTGCGCTGATGATTTTTGCCTCGGGTATCGATGAGGCAGAGGCGGTGCGCGAGACAGTCGCGATCCTGAAACAGGCAGACACTGCTCCGTTGGATGTCACCGGATATGGCACCTTGGCTGAGCGCGAAGCCGAAGGTCACGAAATTGACGACGAAGAACGGGCTCTGATGCAGCGTGCGCTAGAGGAAAACTCAGTGATTGTCGCCCACATGACGCCGTTTTTTGGCGATGAGCAATCCACGGTTCTCTGACCCAAAGATGGCTTCCCTAGTCGCGTGCGCCAAACCAACGGCGGTAAATCGCGTCGTAGGTTCCATCTTCACGCAGGGCCAGCAGGGTGCGATTAACGTCTTCTACCCGGTCCGAGCCATCGGGAAAAATGATGCCGTAATTTTCTTTGAGAAAAACCGGCCCCACAGTGCGCCCAAAGCGGGCACCATCGTGGGCGGTATAATAACTCAGAATAGGTGCATCAAAGACGACAATCCGAATAGCGCCTTCCTCAAAATCCGCGATCATATCAGACAGTCCATCATACTCGCGATACTCAATCTCGCGCCGGTCAAGAAATCCAGCAGCCGTTGACCCCTTGATGGTGCCGACGTGCTTGCCATACAGATCATTGATTGAATTCACTGACCCGGTGATCGCATCCACAGTCATGACTGCAGTGATCTTGGCTACAAATACTGAAACCACGAATAGCGACGAAATCACCAAGGTCACACCAAACATCCGCCCAATTGGCGTGCGCGGTACCCGTTCTTCAAAACCACCATTGACCACCAGGTTCAACGCCCACCAGAACGAGGGAAACCACGCTTCTTTCAATGGGCGGTCGAAATACGGCTGAGCACGCCTCTCGAACACCCACATCAACATGCCACCCCCAACCAGCAGCACAAAAGCGATGCCTATGGCCACCACCAGATCCCAAGACAATACCGCCTTCAACAATGACGGCGCCTGCATGTCCTCGATCTTGACCATCATCTGCAAACCGCTTTCAAAAATCGGCTGACTAAAGTCCATTTCAATTTCACGGGCAGCTGTGATGGAAATATTGGCTATCGCCAAATCGACCTCGCCACGACGCACGACGCCCAGCATGTCAGAGAATACATCAACCCTGTTGATCTCATACTCCCATCCCAATCGCTCGGTCAGAGCCGCCAAAAGTTCGATTGAGAACCCGGAATCGCGACCATTTTCAACAAGTGAAAATGGTGGTCGGGTAACTGTAGCAACAGATAGGGTCTGTGCAGTCAGAGACTGTCCCCATGTCACCAGCAGAAATATAAGGGAGGCAAAAGTTCGCAACAAAGGGCCATTCAGATGATGAAAAAAGCGTGATCCACGTCTAATCTGAACGCTGCTGTCGCGCAAGTGCACACAATTTAAGCAATCCGACGTTCCGCCAAGACCGTGGCATCAAAGGAACGCAATACAGGATACTTTGAACGGCCATGTTCAGGTAGGCTAGATCGGTCGAACTCCGCCAATAGGCTTGCAGCCAACCGGGTTTTGTCCCGGCGCAGGCGTCCTATAAACAAACTTTCCACGACGGCGCCAGCCGCCAGAGGCGCGGCATGATCGGGTAACAGCAATTGCATAAAGGTCTTCACCGGCTGATCGATCATGGGCTGGAGCGCTGTATGAGTGGCCAGAAGATGACGCGCAGGCACCAATACTGATTGCTGGCCAAACAAATACTCTACCTCTGACCCTGACAACACCAACCGCTGCGACGGCGCCACGTCAATGTCTTGTTGCAATCCAAAATAAGGTGCCCGCAATCGAATTGGATGAAACGACCCCAGAGTCGGCATAGATCGCCTTACAACATGTAAGACTGGTACCGTGGTGCCATCGCCCGCCAGTACCAGGTCGCCGCGTTGCAGTGTCGCCAAAGACCGGTAGCCCTGCGGCGTTGCAATTGGCGTATGCTCTGCCAACGATGGCATTGGGCCGACCGGCTCTATTTGATCAGACAGCGCCAAATATTGCACATCCGAGGAAACGAAGCGAAACGGACTTGGCTGTAGCATGGCCTTCAGGTCAGCCAGTCGCCAAGGTCGTGGGTTTTTCAGGTCGACGATCTGCGCCAGACCACCATCTACCCGCTCTAGCGCCAACCGACCCCATCGCCGGGGGGCATCCCATGAATAAGTCAGGCGTAACAGGTCTGTTCGACCAGATTCGGTTGGGTTCAAGGTCCGGTGCTCAATTGTACCTGACTGTTCCAGGACCAGATTCAGACCGCCGCCAGGAACTGCCCGCAAGGCCAGCCTTACAGGCCAGTCCCCATCTTGCGTAAACAACACCATTGGCTCAGGTCGCTGACTGTTTGGCAGTCGCAATTCCACCACCAATGACCCCCGAACCAATAGGGTATCCGGATCTGGGCTCCTCTGCCCAGATACAACATCTGCTTCAAGTCCACGTGCGTTAAATCGATTGCAATGCGGGGACGACACCGCCAGCCAGGCCATCGGATCAAGCAGCCCTTGTCGCCGACAACAGCCGGGCTTCGTAAGATTTCAACGTTGGCCGGGCTGCGGACCCGTATCCCTCGCCCGTGGCTGGGTCCAATTCAGGGAATAATGCACAAATTTCATCGACAGCTGGCTGCTCTAGCAATTTTGTAGTCTGCGGACCCGGCAGAAAGCTTTCAGTTTCGAGCCCCTCAGAAAAGATCACCTGATGGCGATCAAACATCAAATGCACATAGGTCACTTCACCGCCGGGGCGACGGGTCACCGAGCGATCGTTTAGCAAATCCTTGGCAGCCACCAGCACTTCGGCTTCCCCAAACAGCAATTCGGCCAGGCTGTCGCGTACAAGAACCCGGTGCTGAGGCGACACCAACAGGTCTTCGTGCGATCCAAAAGTTCCCTTGCGGATGTGAATGGGGGCAAAATCCCCCTCTGCCTCGACCAGCCGGGCACCAATCCAGCGAATTGGTTGAGCACCATCGTCGCGGGTTTCAACCAAGTCGCCTGGTTGCAGGTCTTCGACCGGAAACTCACCGTAGGGGGTGCGGATCCGTGATCCGGCAACGAAACATGGAATCGAGCTGACGTTGACGAAACCAGTGTCCGAATTGGTCCCGTCAGACGCCGTGTAGGTGAAGTTAAAGTTCTCAGTGTCGCCGTCCCCCGTCAATGTCAGTGTGCCATCAGCGTTCAGAAGAACTGTCTGACCAGTGTTCAACGTCACCACAGACCCAGCAGAAACCGCGACTCCATTCACATGTGTAATGGTCAGCGTTCCGCCGGAGTTATTAATGTCATTGGCCAAAACATCGATTGTCTTGCTGCCGTTTGGATACAGATTTGTAGAATCTTCCAGCGCGACCAAATCAACTTGTATTGAATCTCCGGCGATCAAAAGATTGCTGTCATAACTGCTATCAGACACATCGGCGATACCAATACGAATGGTGTTTTCGACCCCCGGAATGACAGTCATAGTCAGCGTCATGGTGACCGTCAGCCCATCCATTTCAGTGTTATAGGCGTCACCAGAGTTATCAAGGAACAGATTTTCATTGTTGGTAGAGTTCAGGTTACCAGGATCAGCATCACCGTTTCCGACCGCCATGTCGACTTGCACACCGTTGATCCAAACACCCACAAAATCCTGATAAACTGAATTTTGGAACTCGGGGTATTCTTCAGAGGAAAAGATGAACTGCATCGTCATTACCGACGCGTCGGGGATAAAGGTAACGTCCAGGTAAGAGGCATCATAGGTGTTGGTTCCGGCAGCATTGTTGAAGTCGGAATTGTTGTTTTCACCGCTGGTATTTCGAGATTGATTTGTGTCCTGGTTCGCTTGTCCAGATGAATTCGTATATTGGTTTGCTCGGCCGGTAGATAATATGACACCGGTGTCACCAGGTGTAGCGCCCGGCGCAATACTGTCACCATCTGAATAAATCGCTGAAGACCGGCTATCGCCAGTGTAATCGGCGCTAACAACCGTGACACCGTCACCAAAAATCGCATCTGCCATATCCATGGCGCTGGCATTCGTCTGATAAGTAAGTTCTGATGCTGCAACCATGTCTCTGCCTCATTCCACAATGAGACAAAACATCCACCGCGAGGGTTCTCCCCCGTCATTTCACACGGACCCCGCCTGTTGACGGTGGTTGAAATTGTGGCCCCGCTATTACGGTGACCGCTGTGCTCGGATGCCCTGCCTCGGGTTCTTTATTAAAGAAACCCTTAACATAGGCCGAAGCGATCTGTCATCCGGCCAGATAGTTTCATGTCATGTCGCTGCTTTTGCGTCACATTTACTATACGCACGAAAAAACACCCGAATTGCACCGCATCTAAATTCGCGTTACGCCAAGGCAATACATATTTTCCGGAGTTCGCAAATGCCCGCCATCGATCCCGCCCGTCTCACCGCCGATCTGATTCAATGCGCCTCGGTCACACCGGTTGAGGGCGGCGCGCTGGTTCTGCTGGATAAGCTGCTGACCGAGGCTGGTTTCACATGTTCGCGCGTTGATCGGGGCGAGGTCAGCAACCTATTTGCCCGTTGGGGCGAAAAGCGACACGAACGGACCTTTGGGTTTAACGGCCACACCGATGTGGTGCCACTGGGGGATGAGGCGGCCTGGACCATGCCACCCTTCGGCGCCGAAGAAAAAGACGGCTTCATGTACGGCCGTGGAGCAACCGACATGAAGTCAGGGGTGGCTGCCTTTGCTGCGGCGGCCATTGATTTTGTCCGCGACACACCGCCTAACGGTGCTGTCATCCTGACCATTACAGGCGACGAAGAAGGCGACGCCGTGGACGGCACGACCGCGCTGCTGGACTACATGACGGCAGAAGATGAGGCGATGTCGGTTTGTTTGGTTGGCGAACCCACCTGCCCCGACACCATGGGCGAGATGATTAAAATCGGTCGTCGTGGATCGATGACGGCCTGGTTCACGGTGACCGGTGTTCAGGGCCACTCAGCCTATCCGCACCGCGCCAACAATCCGCTGAACGCGATGGTCAGATTGATGGATCATCTGGCCAGTCACGAACTGGATCAGGGCACTGAACACTTTGATGCCTCAACACTGGCAGTGGTGACCATCGACACCGGCAACAGCGCCACCAACGTTATCCCCGCGCAGACATCGGCGACGGTGAACATCCGGTTTAATGACGCCCATACCGGCGCGGACCTTACTCAATGGCTACAGGATGAAGCCGCCAAAATAGCTGCGGAGTTTGACCTCAGAATCGACGCCAAGATCAAGATTTCCGGCGAAAGCTTTATCACAGCCCCCGGTCCACTGTCCGACCTGGTCTCAGCATCGGTCGAGGCTGAATGCGGCGTGAAACCCAAGTTGTCGACCACTGGTGGCACCTCGGACGCGCGGTTTGTAAAGAGCCACTGCCCGGTGGTAGAATTTGGGCTGGTTGGCCGAACCATGCACCAAGTGGATGAGCGGGTCGAGGTCGCGCAGATCCACCAGTTGAAAGCTATCTATCACCGTATTCTGACGGACTATTTTGCATGAGCCCCTTGATCTCGATTACGAATGATCACGACATCTGTTTCGCATTGCGCCATCAAGTTTTTGTTGTCGAGCAAGACGTCCCTGTCGAAGAAGAAATAGACGAGTTGGATAAACTGGCCACACATCTGTTGGCGACAGAGAAGGGACTGCCAATCGGAACTGCTCGGGTGGTGTATCAAGGCGATATCGCCAAGATTGGCCGGGTTTGCGTGTTGAAATCAGCGCGCGGCACCGGATTAGGAGCCGGGCTGATCAAAGCCGCAGTGCAGATTGCTAGGGACAGGCCCGATGTCAGCAAGGCCAAGCTGGGCGCGCAGCTTCACGCCCTTGGGTTCTATGAAAAGCTTGGCTTTTCGGTGGATGGGCCGGTCTATCTGGACGCAGGAATAGAACATCGAGATATGGTGCTGACCTTCTAGTGAAGCCGACGCTGATCATCATGCTAAAGCTGCCGCAGGCTGGACGGGTCAAGACTCGGTTAGGACGTGACATGGGTATGGTTGCGGCGGCCTGGTGGTATCGCCATCACGCCACCCGGCTGATCCGTCGCCTGCGCGACCCACGATGGCGGACGGTACTGGCCGTAGCGCCGGACAACGCAGTGCCTGCGCGCATATGGCCCGCTGACCTATCCCGGATACCACAGGGACACGGCGACCTGGGTCAACGCATGGCGCGTATGTTGCGGACAGCGGCGCCCGGTCCGGTCTGTCTGATCGGTGCGGATATCCCCGATATCTCTCCCGCTCACATTGCACGCGCTTTTACAATGCTAGGGGATCACGATGCGGCGTTCGGTCCCGCGCTGGACGGTGGCTATTGGCTGATCGGCTTAAAGCACCCGCAACGCCAGCCCCCTGGTCTGTTCACCAATGTCCGTTGGTCCAGTGAGCACGCACTACATGACAGTATGGCAACCTTGCCTGGGTACCGCATTGCCCTAACTGACCCTCTGCGCGACGTAGATACCATCGCTGACCTAACAAAATCCACTACCTGATATTTTCCGATGACCTTGCCCTCTGACCATGCTAGGCGGGGGATATGAGCCGTATACCCTCCAAGGCAGAGATCCTCGACTGGATTTCAGCCAACCCGACCCTCACCTCGAAACGCGACATTGCCAAGGCCTTTGGTATCAAAGGATCTGACCGCATTGATCTGAAGCGCATGCTGAAAGAGCTGGAGGCCGAAGGCCACCTGCAAAAGCGCAAGAAAAGCTATGGCGATCCGGATCAATTGCCGCCAGTGACCATGCTGCTGGTCAAATCGCCCGACGACGACGGCGATCTGTTTGCACAACCAATGGAGTGGCACGGGACCGGGGCAGAACCCATCGTTCTGATTATACCCCGCAAGGGCGATCCGGCACTGGGACAGGGCGACCGCATTCTGGCCCGCTTAACCGTGGTGCAAGACGAAGACCACGCCTACGAGGCCCGCCTGATCCGCCGTATTGGCACCAATCCGAAACGAATTTTGGGCATATACCGCAAACGATCCGAAGGTGGGCGTATCGTCCCGATCGACAAATCCGCCTCGTCTGAATGGATGGTCGCCGAGGCCGCCGCCCATGATGCCCGCGACGGCGAGCTGGTCGAGGCCGAACAGGCCGGCCCCAAAGGGCGCATGGGCCTGCCGCGCGCCCGCATCGTTGAACGTCTGGGCGACCCATCCGCCCCCAAGGCGGTCTCGCTGATTGCCATTCACCAACACGGTATCCCCGATAATTTCCCGGATTCAGTTGTAGCCGAGGCCGACAAGGCCAAGCCCATGGATCTAAAAGGCCGCACGGACCTGCGCGACATGCCTCTGGTCACCATCGATCCATCGGACGCCCGCGACCACGATGACGCTTGCTATGCCCACGGCGATGACGATCCCAAGAACCCGGGCGGTCATGTCGTCTGGGTCGCTATCGCAGATGTCGCCGCCTATGTGCGCCCTAGCACCGCATTGGACCGCGAGGCACGCAAGCGGGGTAACTCCAGCTATTTCCCCGACCGCGTGGTGCCGATGCTGCCCGACCGGCTGTCCGGTGACCTCTGCTCGCTACACGAAGGTGTTCCGCGTCCCTGTATTGCAGTACGCATGCAGCTGGATGCCGACGGCAACAAGATCGCGCATCGCTTTGAACGCGCTCTGATGCGTTCTGCCGCCTCGCTACATTACGCCGAAGTCCAAGAGGCCATGGATGGCGCCCCTAATGACCGCACCGGCCCGCTGCTGGACGAAGTGATCAAGCCGCTTTATGCCGCCTACGCCGCCCTGAAAATGGCCCGCGCCGCCCGGCAGCCGCTGGAATTGGACTTGCCCGAGCGCAAAATCATTCTGGATGACAGCGGCAAAGTTCGCTCCATCAACTTCCGCGACCGGCTGGACGCACACCGCCTGATCGAAGAGTTCATGGTGCTGGCCAATGTTGCAGCAGCCGAAACCCTGATTGCCAAACGCGCGCCTCAGCTGTTTCGCGTTCACGAGGAACCCTCGCCCGAGAAACTGGATGCCCTGCGTGAAATTGCGTCAGCGGCGGGGCTGACACTGGCCAAGGGTCAGGTGCTGCAAACCCGGCATTTGAATGCCCTGCTGAATGCTGCGGCAGACACCGACGAGGCCGAGCTGATCAATATCTCAACTCTGCGCTCGATGACCCAGGCCTATTACGGCGTCGAAAACTTCGGCCACTTTGGCTTGGCGCTCAGCAAGTATGCCCACTTCACGTCGCCGATCCGGCGCTATGCTGACCTGATCGTACACCGGGCACTGGTGACCTCGCACGGCTGGGGCAAGGACGGGTTGGACCCAGCCGAAGTCGACAAACTCGAGCAAACCGCCACCCATATTTCCGACACCGAGCGTCGGTCGATGATGGCCGAACGCGACACCACCGATCGATATATGGCGGCCTTTTTGTCCGAGCGTGTGGGCAATGAGTTCACCGGTCGCATCAATGGTATCGCCCGCTTTGGTGCCTTTGTGAAACTGGATGAGACCGGCGCCGACGGTTTGGTGCCCGTGCGTTCCCTGGGGCGCGAATTCTTTCACTTTGATGCCGATGCCAACACCCTAAAAGGTTCAGACAGCGGGTTGATCATCGCGATCGGCCAACAGGTGACCGTGCGCCTCACCGAGGCAACCCCGGTCACTGGCGGAATCCAACTGGAGTTGCTGGCGATTGATGACAAGCCCCTGCCCCGCGGTGGCAGCCGCAGCCCGGCTGGCCGATCCGGCGGCAAACGCAAACAGGCCAAGGCTAAACGCAAGACCGATAAGGTCAAGCGCAAGGTGATCCGCAAAAAGCGCTGACTGTGACGGGTGTGTGCTTGCACCCACCCCTGCTTGCGCATCAGCTCTCAATTGTCCCGCGGATGTGATAGGTCAACGCCCGTTTAATCAGCCAACCGTGGCGCAGCGGCTCAACCTCTCGAGGATGGTCAAACAGCACTGCCCGGGTGCCCTCGACACGATCCCAAGCCGGGAATGTCGCAAGGTACTCGGGGATCAGTCGGCTTTGACACTGAACGAACAAACCAAACCGGGCTCCCTTTGGCACCCCCAGCCGGACTGTTGACCCGCTTTTGCTGTCAGGCGTCACATAGGCTGGCTGCCCCCAACGCAAGACTTCCTCAACCCGTCCAACTGCGGGTACCTCTGCAGCGGTTTCAAAAATCAACGCGCGCAGCGCCAACAACCCGCGGCGAGCCTCATCGTCCTCTAGGTCAAAAGCCTGTTCAACTTTGGCGCAAGCAAAGGGATACGTCATGGTAAGGGCATGGCCTCTTGGAATACCCGATCAACATAGCCACTCAGCACCGGATCGTCACTGATACGTCGCACCAGGCTGGTTTCCACCATGGTCGAACGCATCGCCTGTAACATGGCCGCGACACTAAAGTCGGCGCTGGTGATCTGATGTCCCATCAAAAAGGAACCGCCCTCCAGCAGGTTCGTAACGGCCTGCAGATCCTGCTCCAACCTCTCGCTCCGTTCAGTCTGATTGAAACGGCCTGTGCCCTGAAACGCCAACCCGGTGCAAACTGACTGTCGGATAGAATGGGTCACTGGGCGACGGATTATCGCCGGGATTTCGCGGAAATAAGTCTCGCGAATACTGGGCCAGACCGTCTCGTTCGCCCAACGATCATACACCACATGAAAATATAAAGTGTCCTCGGCCAATCGGATCAACGCCTGAGCATGGGCCTTTTCCCGAACCGACAAACCCGGGTCAAAATCTGCTCCCTTGGTTTCAAGATAACGGCGAATGTCATTGCTATCCGGCACCAGCCCGGCAGGGGTACGCAACACCGGCAACTTTCGATGCGGCATTTTGCGCGGATCGCTCAAGTCCTCACGCTTAAATGCCTGCTTGGCATAAGTAAGCAATAGGGCTGCCTTTACGCAAAAAGGGCTTAGGCTGAAAACGTCACCGTGGCGGGGATATGTTAGCAAGGTCAACATCGGGCAAGTCCTGTATTTGAAATCTACCCCCTTATTACGCATCACTGGTGACAGTTTCTGTCATCAGGGGTAGGTAAGGTGAGACATGTCCAGAACGCTTCGCCTATTCCAGTTGATGCAAGCCCTACGCCAAGGGCCCGGCCCCAAGACCGCAGCAGGTTTGGGAGAAGAACTTGGCGTGTCCGGTCGCAGCATCCATCGTGACATTGCCACCCTGCGTGAGATGGGGGCGATTATTGACGGCGAAGCCGGGTATGGGTTCACGCTGATCGAAGACAACGCCCTTCCGCCGATGGGCTTTCGCGACACCGAGCTAGAGGCACTGGTGTTGGGCCTGCGCGAGGTGCAGCAGATCGGCGACCCCGACCTGGCCGAAGCGGCCGGTGAAGCGCTGCGCAAATTGCAGGGCAGATTGCCCCCACGCCAATCCCATCGATTGCGCCACGCCGTCCTGACCGCCCACCGTTTTCAACGCCCAGAGGCGCCCCGCATTCGCGTTTCTGATTTACGGGAAGCCACCTGGGATGAATTGGAGGTGTTATTTGAATATTCAGACGCCAAAGGCGCGTGTACAACCCGACAGGTAAAACCATTGAGCTTGGTCTACTTTGACCACTCTACCATCTTGGTCGCATGGTGCCTGCTTCGGCAGGACGTTCGGGTGTTTCGTCTTGATCGTATGTCGAATTTGCAGATCACCAAACAAAGTTTTCGTCCACATCGCGTTGCGCTTTTGCGTGAAGCTCTTGCCAAAATTCGATCCCAGCGGTTGGCACCGCATGATGGAACTGGGTCGCCCAAGGCGGCGGAACCTCGCAAGCCGCCGGATTGATTGCTTTTGCCAGTTTTCCTTACCGAGTACACTGGCTTTGAGCAGAATTTGAGTGAGGTGCGGAATGCGCGTTTTGGTTTTCTCCAGTGTTATGGCCTGTTTGTCGACAACTGCTTCCTTTGCGGCCCCGGTCGCCTCTTTGCGTCCAGAAGGGCGTCCTGACGGTATTGCGTTGAAAGATAAGAATTATCCAGCTGATGCCGTGACAACGATACGGCCTGTTGCACGGCCTGATTTGGCGCCACAATCAGTTGCGCAGAACCCAGGCTTTCAAACCTGGATCAAGGAATTCCGCAAGCGAGCTGTAGCGCAGGACATTTCCAACGCCACACTGAACCGGGCCTTTAATGGTGTGACCTACGATCCAGAGGTCATTCGCCGCGATCAAAACCAGTCGGAGTTCACCACGTCGATCTGGGAGTACCTTGATTCCGCCGTGTCGGACAAACGGATTGAGAACGGCAAGGAGGCTTTGCGACTCCATCACCAACAGCTTCAACAGATTGAAGCAACTTATGGTGTCGATAAAGAGGTGGTGCTGGCGGTCTGGGGTATGGAGAGTTCCTATGGAACCTTCCGAGGGAACATGGACGTCATACGCTCACTTTCAACCCTGGCATTTGATGGTCGGAGGGGGAAATTTTTTGAGAGTCAGTTGATTGCCGCTCTCCAGATCTTGCAATCTGGCGATGTGCCACCGCGTGAAATGACCGGAAGCTGGGCTGGGGCAATGGGGCATACTCAATTTATCCCGACATCCTATCTGGCTTATGCAGTGGATTACACAGGTGACGGAAAACGTGACATTTGGTCGGACAATCCCAGCGACGCATTGGCCTCAACTGCGGCTTACCTGGAACGATTTGGCTGGGTAAAGGGACAGCCTTGGGGTGTCGAGGTGCAGCTGCCACGCGGGTTCAACTATGGCCTCGCCAATCGCAGGACAAAGAAAAACCCGGCGCAGTGGTCGGCTTTGGGGATCACGGGGATCGATGGTCGCGCTGTGCCAGACTATGGAGCTGGTTCCATTTTGCTGCCCGCCGGGAGTAATGGGGCCGCCTTTATGGTGTTCAAAAATTTTCGGGTGATTGAACGCTATAATGCTGCCGACGCTTATGTGATTGCTGTGGGCCACTTGAGTGATCGGATCAGAGGCGGAGACCCGATCCGACATCCCTGGCCTCGCGATGATCGGGATCTGAGTTTTAAAGAGCGTCAGGAGATGCAACAGCGGCTGACACGAAAGGGGTTTGATACCCAGGGCGTGGATGGAAAAATCGGACCAAACACAAGTGCGGCCGTTCGCGCCTATCAGGTTGCCAACAGTTTGGTTCCAGATGGGCATGCTTCGCTTAGTTTATTGAAGCATTTGCGTTGACTAAGGAGGGGGCCAGCCCCCTCTTGGCCTTTGGCCAATTCTCCCCCGGGATATTTTTGGCCAGATGAAGGATCCTAAACGAAAAGGCCCCAGCGTTTGCCAGGGCCTTTTTTTGTCTCAGTGTTACGGACTTAGCCCGGTGACATTCCGCGCAAGCGCTCTGAGCGTCGCCGTAGCATTTCAAGTGTGGCCAGCAGCAGGACGGAAATTCCAACCAGGATTGTCGCCACCGCCAAAATTGTCGGCGAAATCTGCTCACGCAGGCCAATAAACATCTGCCATGGCAAGGTCTTCTGGCCTGCTGAGCCAACAAACAACACCACAACCACTTCGTCGAAGGAGGTGATAAAGGCGAACAGCCCGCCAGAAACCACGCCCGGCAGGATCAACGGCATCTGAACCCGGAAGAACGTTGTGACGGGGTCTGCACCCATATTGGCGGCAGCACGGGTCAAGGAGCGGTCAAAGCCCACGAGTGTCGCGGTCACCGTAATGATCACAAAGGGAATGCCCAACACGGCATGAGCCAGAACAACGCCCATATAAGTCCCCTGCAGCCCGATGCGGCTGTAGAAGAAGTACATGCCTGCTGCCGAAATGATGAGCGGTACGATCATTGGGGAAATCAGGATTGCCATGATGGCACGGCGGAACGGCACATGTGGTTGGCTAAGACCAATCGCAGCCAGGGTACCAAAGCTAACCGATAGGACTGTGGCCATCGGCGCGATCCTGATTGAATTCCACAGGGCGTTCTGCCAGTCCTGATTGCCCAAGAAATCCTGATAGTGTTTCAGCGAATAGCCTGCCGGGTCAAATCGCAGCATTTCCGGAGTGAATGTAAAGAAATCCTGAGCGTTGAAACTCAGCGGCATCACCACCAGGATCGGAGTGATCAGGAACGTAAAGATCACACCGCAAATTACCCGGAACGTATAATGCCACAGGACTTGCCCAGGGGTCAGGTATGGCGCCAGATGTGCCCGATACCGCGACGTGGCGAGCCAGAAAATAAACCAGCCGGAGAACCAACCGAACAACACGCCAAGCACCGCTGCAGGCAGACCGCCAAGGACATATCCGACCACAGCAAAGGCCGCGATCAGCGCCCAACGGAACGGTTTTTCCTTGTCCAGCATCGACGAAAGAGCAAAACCCAAAGCAGCCATGATAGCCGCCCCGACCAATATGCCCAGTAAACCGGAACCTTGAGAGGTGCCGACGAAGAGGCCGAAGAAAGCACCGGAGCTTGCGGCGACTGCCGCAACAAATCCGGGCGTTTGATTTTCTACAGGTGTTAATGCCATCTGTTTTATCCCAGCTTCACGTTGTCGATGCCGACAATTTTGTCATAGGCCCAGTACAGGATCAGAACCACTGCCAACAGAATGGCACCCAGCGCAGCGGCTAGCCCCCAATTCAGAGAAGACGAGATGTGGAAAGCGATCCGGTTAGAGATGAACACGCCCTTGGTACCGCCAACCAGTTCCGGAGTGATATAGTAACCAATCGACAGGATGAACACGAGGATAGACCCCGCACCGATTCCCGGTATGGATTGCGGAAAGTAAACCCGCCAGAATGCGGTCCAGTTGGTTGCGCCCAGTGATTTAGCAGCGCGCAGATACGTCGGTTGAATGGTCTGCATCACCGAGTACATCGGAAGGATCATGAAAGGCAGCAGGATGTGGGTCATCGCCACGATCGTACCAAACTGATTGTTGATCATCACCAGTCGATCAGTGTCCGAAACCAGACCAAGCCAGACCAGGGTTTCGTTGATCACACCCTGTTGTTGCAACATCACTTTCCACGCCGAGGTACGAACCAAAAGCGAGGTCCAGAACGGCAATAGAACAAGAATCATCAGCAGGTTAGAAGTACGCGCCGGCAGGTTGGCCAAGATCCAGGCCACTGGGTAGGCCAGTACAATGCAGCTGATGGTAATGACCATCGACATAAACATGGTTCGTTTGAACAGAGTGATATAAATTTGCTGATTTTCAGGGCGGGCTTCAGCGCCGTTTGTGCCCTTTTGCATATCAATGGAGTTCAGGAAATATCCATTTGTGTATTTCGGGCTATAGGTCTTGATCGTGCGCCAGGTGGCAATTTCGCCCCATCCATCGTTTAGGTCGATGAACTTAGCCTGAAAAGGCCCATCCTGAGCGAGATCCCATTTTTTGATCTTGCGGCCTGATTTACGGAACAGTGACGAAATACCCGTCAGCTCATAGTTCAGGCGCGTGCCCAGACGCGTGTGTGTCTTGGATTCGACGGCAACTTTGAGATCCTCGGCCAGTGCAGCAAAAACTGCTTCATCCGGAATTTCTCCACTGTCGGGATCCCAGTCCCGCAGGGCCACGACCGTCTTCGGTAGCGTGTCCTTAACAATGTTGTTCTCAACCGAGCGGAACAGCATGTCGCCAATGGGCATGATGAAAGTTAGCAGCACGAACAGCAAAAGCGGAGCTACAAGCATCAGCGCCCGGATTTTTTGCCTCCGTAAGGCGCGTGCCAGACTACGTTTTAGCGGCGTGCCATCTGCCGCCAGCACTGGGCCAGTGTCGGTTGTATCGCTCATGAGGGTCCCCGTAGTCGTCGCTCGCTAGCCGAGCGTTCGCCAGTCGTCCGGATCGGACAGCAGCACAATTTTGCGCCATAAACCAAGGGGCAGAGACCCGCCCCTTGGTATAACTAGTCAGCTATTATTTAGCCAACCACGCTTGGAATTTACCGTCGATGTCATCGCGGTAGTCAGCCCAGAACTCGTAGTTATACAGGAACGTGTTCTTGGCGTTGTTGGGGTCGGTAGGCATGTGTGGGGCCATGTCGATACCCAGATCGGCGTGTTTGCCAACCAGTGGAGCCGAAGATGCACGGGCCGGACCGTAAGAGATCCACTTGGCCTGGTCTGCCAGACGCTGGGTGTCGGTCGCGAACATGATATAGTCCAGCGCACGGGCCTGACGCTCTGGGCTCAGACCGGCTGGGATAATCCAACCATCAAGGTCATACACCTGGGCGTCCCACAGCATTGCAACGGGCTGGTTCTGTTCTACGATAACCGAGAACAAACGGCCGTTGTAGGTCGAACCCATTACAACTTCGCCGTCAGCCAGCAACTGAGGCGTATCAGCACCGGCTGACCACCAAATCACGTCGTCTTTGATCGTGTCGAGCTTAGCCAGAGCTTGTTCCTGACCTTCGTCGGTCTCCAGAACGTCATAGACGTCTTCTTTGGCAACACCGTCACACAGCAATGCCCATTCCATGTTGTTGATTGGGCGTTTTTCCAGCGACCGTTTGCCAGGATAGGCTTCGGTGTCGAAGATGGCGCAAATAGATGTTGGTGGTGTGTCACCTACCAAATCAGTGCGATAGCCAAAGGTGGTCGAATAAACGATCTGTGGAATGAAACACTCAGAAACCAGCAGGTCGCCAAAGTCTTCCGAAGCCGGCGTTCCGTCTGGAGCTGCAGCCAGTTGGGTGTCCGGATCGATCTCCATAGCCAGACCTTCGTCGCACAGGCGCATTGCATCTGCAGCAACAACGTCAACTACATCCCAAGTTACGTTGCCAGCTTCGTTCATCGCACGCAGTTTGGCGACGGCTTCTGCCGAGCTTTCGTCGTTGATGATCTTTACGCCGGTATTGGCGCTATAGGGGTCATGATAGGCGTTCTTTTGCGACTTAGAATATGCGCCACCCCAGGAAACGATGGTCATTTCGTCGGCCATGTCCTGGGCCATTACCATCGGTGCGCACAGCGCAGTCGAGGCCACCAGAGCAGACAGTTTGGTGAGTTTCATTTGGACTCTCTCCTTGTTAAATCTTCTTGGAATATTCAATTCCCCCGATCATTGTCCGCCGGGGGTAAAGGTCACGACCGGATCAGGCGTCCAGTGCGTGGCAATCTTCTGCCAACCAGCCGATTTCAATCTGTTGGCCTGGTTTCAGGCGTACTTGGTCTGGCGCATTACGCGTTTTGACAAAGAAGTCCTCGGTGCCAGCTACCCGCAAACGGGTACGGAAGATGTCGCCCATATAGATGAACTCCATGACTTCTGCTTTTAGCGTATGGGCACCTTCGGGCATCCGGTCTTTATTGTATTCAACCCGTTCAGGACGGATAGAGACACGGGTGCGTTCGCCGGCCTTGGACACATTGACGGGCTTGGCATCGATCAAATCACCATTGTCCAACTGGACCAGCGCTGTTTCGCCTTTGATCTCTTTGATGACACCTTCCAGTGTATTGTTCTCACCGATGAACTGCGCAACAAAGCTGTTCTGCGGCGCTTCGTACAGCCTATCCGGCGGATCCAGCTGTTGGATGCGGCCATCATCGAACACAGCCACACGGTCGGACATGGTCAAGGCTTCGGTCTGGTCGTGGGTCACATAAACAACGGTGATGCCCAAACGGTGCGCAAGGTGGGTGATTTCGAACTGCATCTTTTCGCGCAGTTGCTTGTCCAGCGCGCCCAGCGGTTCATCCATCAGCACCAATTCGGGTTCAAACACCAGCGCACGCGCCAAGGCAATCCGCTGTTGCTGACCACCAGACAGTTGCGCTGGACGGCGACCACCAAAGGCCCCCATCTCCACCATGTCCAGCGCCCGCATCACTTTTGCTTCGCGATCGGATTTGCCCATCTTGCGCACTTCCAACGGAAAGCTGAGGTTTTCAGCAATCGTCATATGTGGAAACAGCGCGTAATTCTGGAACACCATGCCGATGCCGCGTTTGTGCGGCGGGATATTGTTGATGGACGTACCGCCCAAACGAATATCGCCGTGGGTTGCGGTTTCAAAACCAGCAAGCATCATCAAACAAGTGGTTTTCCCGGATCCTGAGGGCCCGAGCATGGTTAGGAACTCGCCCTTTGGCATGGATAGGTTAAGGTCTTTGACAACGAGATTTTCGCCGTCATAACTTTTTTGAACACGTTCGAATTCTACGAACGCGTCAAGGTTTGACACATCAGCCAAAACAAGCTCCCTGGTTATTCGGTCCGGCAGATTGGCTCTGCACTTGTAACCTTTTCATGTAAACATACCTACGCAATAGTATGCAACCGTTTGATCAGAATATTATCCTAGGCGCTTTCAAACACCTTACCGGACGTTTTACGACACTAGGCATATGAAATGCGTCAGCTTTGGTACGCTATTTCAGAATTACATTTCAGATGCACCAAATCTATAAAAACGGCCCCCACTCGAAAATCGAGACAGGGGCCGGGTTTATCAGGGTTCAAAAATCCACCCCAACGGTCATTTATTGGTCAGGTTTCAACCGTCAGTCAGCAGATTTCGCTTTTGCAATTCGGCATAGCATTCATCCAAAGCCAAGCGCGCGCGGGCGATCAGAACATCAATTTCGTCCGTGGTGATGACCAGCGGAGGAGAGATAATCATCCGATCACCAACATGGCGCATCACCAGATTGTTGGCAAAGCAACGTTCACGGCAGACAAAACCAGCGGTGCCTGCCTCAGCAAATGGTGCCCGGCTGTTTTTGTTGGGCACCAACGCGATTGATCCCATCATGCCAACAATCCTGGCCTCTCCCACCAATGGATGATCTGCCAGTGCTTCCCACTTTTCTTTGAGATAAGGCCCTGCCACATCACGCACATGCGGAATGACACCCTCTTCTTCCAGGATACGCAAGTTTTCCAGTGCAACCGCCGCGGCAACTGGATGTCCTGAATATGTATACCCATGATTAAATTCGCCACTGCCGATAACCGCTGCAACTTCATCACTGACAACAGAGCCACCGATCGGCGCATAGCCCGAGCTAAGCCCCTTGGCGATGGTCATGATGTCCGGACGGATGCCCATAGTCTGGCAGCCAAACCATTCGCCGGTGCGACCAAAGCCACAGATCACTTCGTCCGCGATTAGTAGAATTTCGTATTTATCGCAGATACGCTGAATTTCCGGCCAGTAACTGGCAGGCGGCACAATGACCCCACCAGCACCCTGCACAGGTTCGGCGATAAAGGCAGCAACCCGGTCTTCGCCCAGCTCCAGAATCGCCTTTTCCAGTTCTTGCGCACGTTGCAGGCCAAAGGTTTCGGGGTCCATATCACCACCTTCAGCCCACCAATGCGGCTGGTCGATGTGGTGAATGTCGGGAATTGGCAACCCGCCCTGCTCATGCATTGCGCTCATCCCGCCCAGGGATCCACTGCCCACCGACGAACCGTGATAGGCGTTATGGCGGCTGATGATCACCGACTTGGTCGGTTTACCCTTTTGCGCCCAGTAATGGCGTACCATGCGAATATTGGTGTCGTTCGCTTCGGACCCCGACCCCGCAAAGAACACGTGATTCAAATCACCCGGTGCCAGTTCAGCGATCTTTTTGGCCAGCGCGATGGCCGGTACATGCGTGGTCATGAAAAAAGTGTTGTAATAGGGCAGTTCGCGCATTTGGCGCGCGGCTACATCTGCCAGCTCATCACGGCCATAGCCAATGTTGACGCACCAAAGACCCGCCATGGCATCCATGATTTCGTTGCCTTCGCTGTCGGTCAGATGGACACCGCGAGCACGCGTGATAATACGGGCCCCTTTTTCAGCCAACTCATCGTTGGCCGTAAAAGGGTGCATGTGATGCGCCGCGTCCAGAGCCTGCAACTCGGCGGTGGGCATATGATTGGTAATCGCACTCATGGGGAATCTCCTGATCCAGAGGGTTGCCCTAAGAATATGATCAAATTCTCTGGTGTCAATCGAATCAGCTAACGGCGACCAATCCTTGGCTGACCTGCTCCATTCCCTGCATTACATCCCGCTCCATTGCCAATGCTGCCAATTCCGGATCGGTTTTTTGCAGTGCGTCCAGAATGTCCTTGTGACGGTCGGGAAAGCTTTGGGTACCAAAACGACCACAGACCACCCGCAGGGACGGACCAAACCGCAACCACAACCGGTCCGCAAGATCCGTCAATATAGGCGCATATGCATGTTGGTATAGAGTGGTGTGAAAGGCGTAGTTCTGGGCAAGATAGTCAGCCACATCACCGGCTGAAATCGCCCGATCCAAGGCGTCATCAATGCGCGCAAGTTCTCCGATATGGTCAGTCGTCACACGCAGAGTTGCCCGCCGCGCCAACTCACATTCTATTGTTTTTCTTGCATAAATCAGCTCATCTAGATCTTTTGAACCCAGCATTGGAACAGAGACCCGGCGGTTTCCTTGAAAAACCAGTGCCCCATCCGAGATCAGCCGACGGATCGCCTCACGTACTGGTGTCATGCCCACACCCAATGACTCGGTCAGACCCTGAATTGTCACAGCCTGCCCGGGGGCCAATTCACCAAACAATATTTGCTCTCGCATCGTTTGATAGACGGTCTCATGCGCTGGGGCCTTGGTGCTGGCATCTGGCACCGGATGGTTGGTATTTTTAGTGGTTATCACGTCACCCATTCCTCCTGTTTTTGGGACACCTATCGTGGCGCTGCCCACGATGGAAACATAAACACTATTGCCCAAAGACGCAAAACTTGATCAAATCATTTCAAGCCGGACCCGAAACCGGCTCGCACAGGGAGAGACTCATGACACTCAAAACAATGACACTCACCGCCATACTTGCGCTGAGCAGTACCGCTGCAATGGCCGAAGAAGTCCGCGTCTACAACTGGTCAGACTACATCGACGAAGAGCTTCTGGCCAAGTTTGAAGAAGAAACCGGCATTAAACTGATCTACGACGTCTTCGACAGTAACGAAGTTCTGGAAACCAAAATGTTGGCCGGCGGATCAGGCTACGATGTTGTGGTGCCTTCAGGAACGTTCCTACAGCGACAGATCGTAGCTGGTGCATTTCAGCCGCTGGACAAATCCAAACTGTCCAACACCGGTAACATGTGGGACGTGATTGAAAAGCGCACAGCCCAATACGACCCGGATAACGCCCATTCGATTAACTACATGTGGGGCACCACTGGCATTGGTATCAACACTGCCAAAGTTGCAGAAGCTCTAGGAGACGACGCTCCGGTCGGATCTCTGGCACTGGTATTCGATCCTGCAAACATGGAAAAACTGGCAGAATGTGGCGTGCATTTTCTGGATGCTCCGGCTGAAATCATTCCGGCCGCTCTGGCCTACATCGGCGAAAACCCTGACAGTCAGGACCCGGATGTCATTGCCAAGGTCGAGCCCGTTTTGTCGGCAATTCGTCCCTATGTGCAAAAGTTCCACAGCTCGGAATACATCAACGCATTGGCCAACGGCGACATTTGCGTAGCGATCGGCTGGTCAGGCGATATTTTGCAGGCCCGTGACCGCGCTGACGAGGCCGAAAATGGTGTCGAAATTGCCTATAACGCCCCCAGCGAAGGCGCACTGATGTGGTTTGACCAAATGGCCATTCCGGTTGACGCTCCAAACCCCGAAGCAGCCCACAAGTTCTTGAATTTCATCATGGACGCGAACAACATGGCCGCCGCATCGAACTATGTCTATTACGCCAATGGCAACAAGGCGAGCCAGCCAATGTTGGAAGAGGACGTGATCGGAGATCCAGCCATCTACCCGGACGAGGCGACACTGCAGAACCTCTACACCACCAGCCCTTACTCGATAAAGGTCCAGCGCAAAGTCACTCGCCTGTGGACCAAAATCAAATCTGGTATTTGATTTAGATAACAAGATTGGGTGGGGCGGTCTGCGCCCTACCACACTAAGCGACCAACGAAATGCGCGCTGAAATCGCACAGAACCCTGTGCGTGTTTAAGGGGACCTGGCTTGACAACTGTTGAATTCGAACCCTGGGACGATCCGCAAGAAAAACCGCTGATCCACTTCCAGAACGTCACCAAACGGTTTGGCGCTTTCACCGCCATCGATAATCTGACCATCGACATTTACGAGCGTGAATTCTACGCGCTATTGGGTCCGTCTGGCTGCGGCAAGACCACACTGATGCGTATGCTGGCAGGGTTCGAAACGCCAACTGAAGGCACCATTCTGCTGGCAGATCAGGATATCGTCTCAGTACCGCCGAACAAGCGGGCCACTAATATGATGTTCCAGTCCTATGCGCTGTTCCCGCATCTCTCGATCTGGGAAAACATCGCCTTTGGTTTGAAACGTGAAGGCATGCCCAAGCCCGATATCAACAACCGGGTCGAAGAAATGCTGCGCCTGACACGGCTAGAGAAATTCAGCAATCGCAAGCCTCACCAGATCTCGGGTGGACAACGCCAGCGGGTCGCACTTGCGCGCTCCTTGGCTAAAGCCCCGAAATTGTTGTTGCTCGACGAACCCCTGGGCGCGCTGGACAAGAAGCTGCGCCAGGAAACCCAGTTCGAACTGATGGATATCCAGGAAAAAACGGGCACCACATTTGTAATCGTGACCCACGACCAGGAAGAGGCCATGACAGTGGCTAGCCGGGTGGCGGTAATGGACCATGGCAAGATCATTCAGGTGGCGACGCCAGACCGGATATATGAAACGCCTAATTCCGTCTATGTTGCTGATTTCATTGGTGATGTGAACATCATCCAAGGCACCACAACAGCCAATGGCGAAGACAGTTACGCCATCGCCTGGGCTGATGGACGGGCGCCACTTACAGCCAATTCAAACCAGCCATTCTCGGATGGGCAAGAATGTCATCTGGCGATTCGCCCGGAAAAAGTTGCGATTTCAACCGAGAGGCCCGAAAACGCAGCCAATGCTGTGCAGGGCAAGATCCTGGACATTGCCTATCTCGGCAACATCTCGACGTATCACGTCGAGCTGCCATCCGGTGTGGTGGTTAAGGCACAAGCCGCGAACACCCGACGCATTTCACGACGCAGCTACACCTGGGAAGACACTGTCTGGCTGTCCTGGACCGCCACGGCTGGCGTGTTGTTGGCCAACTGATGCGCCGTTTTTTCCTGATCGCCACTCCATATGCCTGGCTGCTGCTGCTGTTTCTGGTGCCTTTCGCCATCGTAGTGAAAATATCACTGTCAGACACCGCGCTGGCAATTCCGCCCTATACGCCCAAATTCAGCTGGGTTGACGGGATTTGGGCCTATCTCAGCCAATTGGATTTTGAGAATTTCATCTTTCTGACTGAAGATGATCTGTACTGGAAGGCCTATCTAAGTTCTTTCAAGATCGCCACGATATCCACGGCTCTGACTTTGATGGTCGGTTATCCAATCGCTTATGCAATGGCCCGCGCCCCATCGGAATGGCGACCAACTTTGATGATGTTGGTCATCTTGCCCTTCTGGACCTCGTTCCTGATCCGAGTCTACGCTTGGATGGGCATTCTGAGCAACGAGGGCTATTTGAACCAACTGTTGCTATGGTCCGGCATTATCGACACGCCGTTGACCATCCTCAACACCAATACCGCTGTCTACATCGGCATTGTCTACACCTATCTGCCCTTCATGATCCTACCCATCTATTCGGCGCTAGAGCGGTTAGATGATTCGCTGATCGAGGCCGCCGAGGACTTGGGCTGTTCACGCCTGACTGGTTTCTGGCTGGTGACAATTCCGTTGTCCAAAACAGGCATCATTGCGGGCTGTTTCCTGGTCTTCATCCCGGCACTTGGCGAATTTGTCATTCCATCCCTTCTGGGGGGCTCGAACTCGCTGATGATCGGCAAAGTCCTGTGGGAGGAGTTTTTCTCAAACCGCGACTGGCCTGTGGCCAGCGCCGTGGCGGTCATTCTGCTGCTCTTGCTGGTGATCCCAATCGTACTGTTCCAGCGCAATCAGCAAAAACAACAGGAGGCAGAGCAATGAACAGAACCAGCTGGTTCAATGTGGTGTCCCTGACATTGGGATTTGCCTTTCTCTATATCCCGATGATCATCCTGATCGTTTTCAGCTTTAACGAAAGCAAACTGGTCACTGTCTGGGCGGGGTTCTCGACCAAGTGGTATGGCGAGCTGATGCAGAACGAGGCCTTTCTGAATGCCGCCTGGGTGACCATCAAAGTCGCGGTATTCTCGTCCTCAATTGCCACCGTACTTGGAACGATGGCCGCCTATGTCATGGTACGCGGAGGCCGTTTCCGGGGGCGCACTCTGTTTTCTGGTATGATCTATGCCCCACTGGTGATGCCCGAAGTGATCACAGGCCTGTCGCTGTTGCTGTTATTCATTGGCATCGGGTTGGACCGCGGCGTGCTGACCATTGTACTGGCTCATACCACTTTTTCGATGTGCTATGTCTCGGTTGTGGTCTCATCGCGGCTGGTTACCTTTGATCGTTCGCTGGAAGAGGCCGCGCTGGATTTGGGTTGCTCCCCCGCACAGGCATTCCGGCTGGTGACCCTGCCGATCATTGCCCCGGCGGTGATTTCCGGTTGGTTATTGGCCTTTACCCTGTCGCTGGATGATCTGGTGATCGCATCCTTTACCACTGGGCCGTCTGCAACCACCCTGCCAATCAAAATCTTCTCGGCGGTCAGACTTGGCGTCAGCCCCGAAATCAACGCGTTGTCGACGATCATGATTGCCATCGTCACCTTCGGAGTGATCACAACATCCCTAGTGAGCAAACATCAGATGGTCCGTCAGAAACGGGAAGAGCAGGAAGCGGTGCGCAACTGATGCGGCGTATCTACTCGGAATATGCCTATGGACCGGGCCCGCGTGACAAATGCTGGTGGGACGAAACAATATCCGAACCGGCCTGGCCGATCCTGAACGGGTCCGTTGAGGCGGAAGTGGCGATAATCGGTGGTGGTTTCACGGGCATATCTGCCGCCCTGCATCTGGCGCAGAGCGGCGTGAAAGTCGCCGTTTTAGAGGCCGAATCCCCCGGTTGGGGTGCCTCGGGCCGCAATGGTGGCTTCTGTTGTTTAGGTGGATCAAAACTAAGCAGCGTAGCAATGCGACGACGGTTCGGAGACCTTGCGACTGATACTTATCAGGCCGGGGAAATTGCCGCCGTTACCCTAGTGCGAGATTTGCTCGATAGGTTTGAGATTGATGCAGACACCCATTCGCGCGGAGAGACGCAACTGGCACACTCGCCACGCGCAATGCAACGCCTGCGCGCCGAAGCTGCAGACCTGGCCAGAACCGGCAATGAGGTAGACCTGTTAGAGGCTGATCAATTGGCCGAACAGGGTCTGAACGGAGCCTTTCACGGCGCATTGACCACGCCGGTCGGCTTTGGCTTGAATCCGCGTAAGTATCTGTTTGGCTTATCGCAATCAGCGCAGGTAGCGGGGGCCCAACTTTTTCAGCGCAGCGGGGCGACACGTATAACGCAGCGCGATGGCAAACATGTGATTGCGACCCTTAACGGGACGTTGCGGGCCAGTCAGGTGATCATCGCAACCAATGGGTATTCATCTGAAGATCTGCCGACCTGGTTGGCTGGTCGTTATATGCCGACCCAATCCACAGCCATGGTAACCCGACCTCTCAGCGAAGATGAGTTGCAAAAACAAGGCTGGTTCAGCGATCAAATGGCCTATGACAGCAGAAATCTGCTGCATTATTTTCGTCTGATGCCCGACCGTCGTTTCTTGTTTGGCATGCGCGGAGGGCTTTTGTCCTCGGCCCGATCGGAAAAAGCGATTCGCAGCAAGCTTCGGCATGATTTCGACCAGATGTTTCCCGCATGGAACGGGGTCGAAACAACGCATTGCTGGTCCGGTATGGTAAGCTTATCACGCAATTTGGTGCCCTTTGTCGGACCGATACCCGATGTGAAAGGCATGTTCGCAGGCCTGTGTTACCACGGTAACGGAGTTGCCATGGGGACCTATGCCGGGCGTTTGCTAAGCGATCTGGTACTGGGTCAGACATCCGACTTGCCATTTTCCACAGCTATCACGTCAATGCCACGATTTCCGCTTGGCCGCTTCAGGCGCTTACTGATGCCACCAGCCTATGCCGCGCTTGGGTTGATGGACTGAAAAGCCTCCAATTCCAATGTCATCGCTTCGTGATCGCGGCGGCTACTCTGTTCTGACCTCCATAAGCAATAGGCAGCCATTCTCCAATGAAACCAGGGTTTCAACGCCAAATACCGTTCCACCACAGCCCGGTCCGGATAAGCCGCCAGAAAGGCGTTTTCCTCATCCTGGGACAGCGGCGTTCCCCGGTACAGAAACTGCATTGCAGGAGACAGGAAAAGGGCCAGATCTTCGGCCGGATCTCCCATTTGTGGGCATTGCCAGTCAATCAACGTTAAAATCCCAGCGTGTTCTACCAAATTACCGGGAACCGGATCGCCGTGAATCAATACCGGCCTAGCCAATGCCGCAACCTGCCCCAAAGGGGCCAAGTCCCGCAGCAGATTTGAATGATGACATTTTTTCAGTATCGCCAGTGTCTGATCAGTAAGATCTGCGCTGCCATTACATCCCGCTGGCAAGCCAGAAAAACCGGTCTGGTCGTGTAATCGGCCCAATAGCTGCGCCACATGTGCTGTGCCTTGCTGCCAGACAGAGCCCTCGATATGAGTGTAAGCTAGCCAATTTCGGCCGTTGAATATGCCTGCATCCAGAAATTTGGGAGCCATTCCTGTTCCGGCTAATGCTTTCAGGCTATCCCGCTCTCGCAGAGCATCGTTGGCAAACAGCGGATTTTCATCCTGACCCTGATATACTTTGATAACGATAGAGCCCGCACGCCAGACGTGGTTTGTTCGCCCCCCGGCCAATCGTTCGGGATATTCAACAGCCAATCCCCGCAACGCGATATGTGCAAACAGACTGGCCTCAAATTCAAAAGTCATTGGCCACAGGCTAGTCTCCGTTAAACAGCCCCTCGGCAACCGAGGGGCAAACATTCACGGAGTTCGCCGAATTCTTTCCTATGTGTCTTAGTCACGTAGCGCGGTCACCGATGACGCCAAAATTGCCGACCCACCTTCAAGAATCAAGACCACATCAGTGCCCTGCATCTGAGTTTCGGTCACATTGGAATAAACTTCTGCCATTTCTGACATCAGCACTTCGCCATTTTCGATACTTTCGACGACAAAAGTATAGTTTCCGCTGGGCAAAGCCGCGCCGTCATCATCAAGACCATTCCATTCATACGCATCTGCGGAAACCGGCAGAGTTATACGCTGTACCTCATTCCCATCAGAATCACTAACCACCAGCTCAACTGTGTCCGACGCGGCAGCTGGATTTGGAGATACAACAACCGGAGTCGATCCATCAAAGTAGCCCGGCGTGGCTGCCCGCGCCTCCATTCCAACCCAACCCGACATAGCTGCCATATTCGCCAGGCCCATTTGCTGTGCCATCGACGCCAGAAGGGCGTTATTTTCAGTTTGCTTTTCCACCATCGAGAATTGGGCCAGTTGCGATGCATACTCTGATGAATCCATCGGCTCTAGCGGATCTTGGTACTTCGCTTGTGCCGTCAGCATTCGAAGGAAGGTTTCGTAATCTGACGTTTCAGCTGCAACTGACGTTGAAGTTGAAGTACCTGTCGTGGAAACCCCTGACGTGGCTGAACTTACTGTTGCGACCATCGTATTAAATCCTCATGTCCAGCCCGGATTCTCCCAGGCGAAGGTTCTGTTGTGCGGCTTCTTGTACGTTATCGGCAATTGGGCTGCCGTCACTTGCCCCGGATGATCCACTGTCTAGTGAATCTCTCTGTTCGCTTCCGTCGCCAGGCATCCCCTCGCCGCCAAATTCAAAGGAAATGTCTTCGAAACCCATACGGCGGAATTCTTCGGACAGCTCATCAATGTGGCGGCGCATCAGATCGCCTGTTTCAGGTCGTTCCGTCGTGATCGTTACAACCACCGAAGATTCCGTTGTGCTGACACGCATTTTCACCCGTCCCAGCTCTTCCGGGCTGAGCGCGACATCGATGTTGCGTTCACCTTTGGCTGCCAGCGCCTCGGCCAGTTGTACGGCAACCAAACGCGGAGTTTCAGGACGGTGCGTTGTGCCAGGGCTCATTACGGCCTCGGTCAGCAATTGCGATAACCCTGCTGGCTCGAATACCGTTGAGTCCAATGCAAGGTTGACGCCAAGGGGGTCAGTCAATGCTTCGGCATTGACGACAGCAACCTGGCCGATGGCTGCGGATTGCAAGACTTGTTGAACCTGGACTGTCGCATTGGAGACTGGGCCGGTTGCTTTACGAATCGGTTGGATATTGGTCTTGACTTCCACCTCCTCGGATGCGGCTTCACGAACCGGGGCGGCCTGTTCTTCCGGCAGGGGTTTCATCACACTCTGCAACCCATCCGGCAAATTCTGGCCTGCGGCCTGATGAGTTGCTACACCCGCAATGCCCTGAGTATTCGCTGCAATACCCGGCTGCGAGACTTTTGCTCGTCGCGGTGTATTGGTTGTTGTAGTCTGCTGTGCGGCCTGAACCTCAGGCGTGGTCTGTCCGGCCTTAACAGCGGCTCCAATGGTTTCAGCCTTTTGTCCCGCATCGGTCCCAATGGCAGTTGGAGGGGTTTCTTGAGGAGAAGAACCCGGAGTTTTCTCCACCATCGGTCCTGGCTGACCCGCCACAGTAGCCTGCATTGGTTGACGCTCTGCCACCGTGCCAGGCTGCGGTCCTGTCATGCGCAATTCAGCAATACTGCGATGAACCGGCGGTCTAACGACCTTGTTCGCAACGGATTTATCCGCCAGACCTGCCTGTGGGACGGCAAGACCGGACTTCTCCTGCGCCGTTGTCACATTTCCGTTCACATTGGCCGCGGAACTCGTCACTACATCGGAGTCACCCTGCGCCCCTTGGGAAAATCCGACTGCATTCTTTGGGGAATTCTCGGCAGGCAAAACTTCAACACTGGTTGAGACCAGTACTACCGGCTCGTCATCCTCACTCGCTGCGAACTCCTGATCTATTGCCGAGACATCGGACTTTGGTGGGTCCGCTACATCGACAGATACAGATGAAAGCGCCTCATCATCTGTAACTATAGTATCAGACTGAGCGACTTCTCTGACTGCACTTTGAGACCTGTCAGAATTTTGCTGCGTTTCAGAGGCAGAATAGTAGCTTTGAAAAGTCGCGCCATTGTTGGTCGCTTCGTTTGAAGCGGCCTTTGGTTTGCTCGGACTTTTGCTCGCGTCAAAGGCCGATTCTGAAATAATATTTTTTATCATTGTGTTCCGGACATTCTATCTCGACGCATCCTTAGTACACGCAATCAGTTACGGTAATTTTAACCGGTTATGGCGCAGACTGATAAAAATCGAAGCAATTCGAAATTATTCATCTGGAGAATCCAATGACCGACCTGACGCCATCAATACCACTCTCTATATCCACCTCGCATCAGGCATCGACTGCTCAACAAGACCCGCTTCGCCAGGCTGCTACTCAACTTGAGGCAACGTTTCTTGCGGAAATGTTGAAATCTGCCGGAATGGGCGAAAGCCGTGAAACGTTTGGCGGCGGCTCAGGTGAAGATCAATTTTCCACATTTTTAATCCGCGCACAGGCGGAACAGATGGCCCAGGCGGGCGGAATTGGCCTTGCCGAATCATTATACCACTCTTTGAAGGAGGCTCAAAATGACTAATCTAAATCCACAGGCCCTAATCGACGACCTTGATTCGATCCTAGATCAAGAACGCCAGGCCCTTGTCAAAGGCGACCTGACTATACTGGGCGGCCTGATGACGAAGAAGGAAACTCTCATCAACGACCTGAACGCCATTACAGATTTGGAACGCGAGATGCTGACCCAGGTTCATAATAAGGTATCACGCAATCAAGTGCTGCTGGACAGCGCCATGCAAGGCATCCGCGCTGTATCTGCACGTATGGCCGAGCTGCGCCGTGTTCGCAAAGGTCTGGACGTTTATGACCAATCTGGGCGCAAGACACGTTTCAGCACACGTGGAAGCATCAGTCTTGAGAAACGCGCCTGACTTTCAAAAATTTGGAGAAAATTCTAGCAATCCAAATTTTGAAATTAGCAATCCTTTAGCACCTAGCAGGCCAATGTCTCCTTGCACCTCAAACACGAGGTGGCGCGAAAGCCAATTGGCCAGACGCACTAGTCAGAAAGACGTCAAAAAAATGCTCCGTTTTGGGGCAGCATTAGATGAGGCCAAAGCGCCTCATAGTTAAAGGATAAATGCTATGACCAGTATTCTGACAAACAACGGCGCAATGGTTGCTCTGCAAACTCTGCAGTCAGTGAACGACAACCTGACCGACGCTCAAAATGAGATCTCAACAGGTAAGCGTGTTGGATCCGCCAGCGACAACGCAGCTGTTTGGGCCATTTCCAAAACTATGGAATCCGACATTGCAGGTTTCAACGCGATCTCAGACAGCCTGGCTGTCGGCGAAGCGACTGTTGCGGTGGCATCAGCTGGTGCCGAACAGATTGTGGATACCCTGACGGACATCAAGGAACTGATCGTTTCAGCGCAGTCCGAGAATGTTGATCATGCCAAAATTCAGGCCGATATTGATGCCAAAAGTGCACAGGTAGCTTCGATTATTGCTGCAGCCCAGTTCAATGGCGCCAACTTGTTGGCCACAGACATTGACGGTAATTCCACCACTCAGCTGGGTGTTCTCGCCTCGCTGGACCGTGTTGGCCCAACCGGCACTCCGTCGCCAACTGAAATTCTCATTGATACGGTTGATTTTGAGGCCGACATTGACCTGGTCAGCAACCTGACGACAATCACCGACAGCGCGTCTGCGGCCACAGCACTAGGTGAAATCGAAGCCTTCCTGGCGCTTGCAATCGACGGTGCGGCCTCACTGGGCTCAGACAGTGCACGTCTTATGGATCAAGGTGAATTTGTCTCCAAGTTGACCGACTCCATGAAATTAGGTGTCAGCTCGATGACCGATACCGACATGGAAGAAGCATCGGCCCGACTGAAGGCCCTGCAAACCCAGCAATCTCTGGCTGTGCAATCCCTCTCGATTGCCAATTCCGCGCCAGAAACACTTATGCAGCTGTTCCGCTAACAGCCCTGAACCGGGGCGCCCAGGTGCCCCGGTTTCCCGTCTCAGAGAATCTGTAGATTAGACGTAAGGAATTGACGTGAACGCGCTCAGACATGCAAAACAAGCATATTCGGCGGCAAAAGCCCCGACCCGCACTTTTAAGAACCTTGAGTATGACGCCATTGCGCGGATTACCCACCGGATGGTTGCAGCCGCCAACAAGGGCCCTGATGGGTTTAACACTCTGGCAGCTGCCCTCACCGACAATCGCAAGCTATGGACCATTTTCATGGCCGATATTGCCAGCCCCAACAACCAACTCCCCCTGGAGCTGAAGGACCATCTTACCTATCTGACTGAGTTCACGCGACAACACACCAGCAAGGTCCTGGCCCGCAAGGCCGGCGTAGCCCCTCTGGTTGAAATCAACACGGCCATCATGCGTGGCCTACGAAGCGGAGCCCCATGAAATGAGCGGATTAGTCCTAAAACTCGCCCCCAAAGAACGTGTCCTGGTGAATGGCGCGGTGATTGAAAACGGTGATCGACGCAGCCGGTTGTCGATCGTGACGCCGGACGCCAATATCCTGCGCCTGCGCGATGCAATCCACCCCGAGGAAGCCAATACGCCGGTGCGCCGGGTCTGTTACGCAGCCCAGCTGGTGCTGACCGGTGACATCGATCCACAAGAGGACCGACTGCCGATGCTGCGCCGGATCGAGGATCTGAGCCAGGTGTTCACTGACCCCGACAGCCGCGCCTCGCTGGCCGAAGCAACCGAGGCGGTTATTCAAAACAACCACTACCGCTGCCTCAAAGCGATACGAACCCTGATACCCCGTGAGGATCGCCTGATGGCGGTAATTTCAAAATGAGCTATCAACCGATCATTCCATCAAATGGCATCGTTGGCTGGAACTTTTTGCAGGCAACCTATGACAAACAGTTTGAAACATTCACACAAGATGCTGTTTTACAACGTGAAACAGACTACTTCTTGGAGAATATCAGCAATGTGTCATCGGCCGAAGATCTCATGGCTGACCGACGCTTATTGTCGGTTGCTTTAGATGCATTCGGACTTGGAGAAGATATCTACAAGAAGGCCTATATTGAAAAAATCCTGACGGACGGTACCGCAGCCGATGACGCTTTGGCCAATGTTCTGGGTGACGACCGCTATGTACAATTGAGTGATGCCTTTGGATTTGGCCCCGGCGACACCGTAAAAACCGGGTCTGCAGAGGACATGGAGGATTTGGTCTTTACCAATAAGGTACAAGCCTTTGAGGAGGCCGTTGGCGAACAAGAGGAATCCATGCGGGTGGCTTTGTACGGCCAGCGCGAAATTGCCAACCTGGCAACAGATGGCACCAGTATTGATACCCAATGGTTCAACGTCATGGGCCAAACTGCCCTGCGGGAAATGTTCGAAGTGGCTTTGGGACTTCCGGAAAGTTTGGGGAATATCGACCTGGACCAACAGCTGGAGGCATTCAAATCCCGTTCTGAATCGATTTTTGGCACCGACAATATTGCCGATTTCACTGATGAAGATTTGATGGATAAACTCGTCAACACCTACTTAGCCCGCGAACAACTCTCTAGTTTTGACGCGTCGCAATCCGCTGGTGCAACTGCCCTTATGTTGCTGCAGTCCTAACTCTGCTTCCCAATGAAAAATGGCGCGGCGGGTATGTCCCGAACCGCGCTATTTCTACTTCAACCAGCAAAAGTTACGTATATCCAAAGTCAGCGAGAATTACCCGCTCGACGCAACATTAAGTTCAGGCGATTGAAGCTATTCTTTATGCCTTCTGGGTCATCCTTGCCAAAAAAGCTGTCTAATTCCGGCCAAATTTTAACTGCCTGATCCAATATCAAATCGCTGCCTTCGGAATATAGACCTGCCCGGATCATCACTTCGGACTGCTCGTATGTACCAAGGTACTTACGGACATTTGAGATGATCTCATTTTCTTCATCCGTTGCCGCGGCTGGCAAACTACGCGAAACTGACCGGGAGACATCGATGGCTGGAAAACGCCCACGCTCGGCAATTTCTCGATTCAGCACAATATGCCCGTCAAGAACACCACGCAGAATGTCGGCAATCGGCTCATCCATGTCCGAACCCGCGACCAACACACTGAACACCGCCGTGATATCACCTTGTCCTTCGGATCCGGGGCCAGCACGCTCGCACAGACCCGTAATGAGGGGGGTTACCGACGGAGGGTAGCCGCGCAAGGCTGGTGCCTCTCCTGAGGCAACTGAGATCTCACGATGCGCTTCAGCAAATCGCGTAACCGAATCGGCCAGGAACAGCACGTTCTTGCCCTGGTCTCGGAAATGTTCAGCCACAGCCATTGCCGACCAGGCGCAACGCCGCCGCACCAATGCAGATTGGTCCGAGGTTGCGGCGACCACAACAGCGCGTTTCATGCCTTCCGGGCCAAGAACGTCGTCAACAAAGTGATTAACTTCACGCCCACGCTCGCCAATCAGCGCCATAACCACCACATCGGCATCCATATTTTGGGCCAATTTCGCCAACAGGGTCGATTTACCAACCCCCGACCCGGCAAAAAGACCGACTCGCTGACCACAAACAATTGGGAGAATCGTATTTAGCACCGACATTCCGGTCTGAAGGCGGGCCCCCAAATGTTTCCGTTCCGCCGCCCGCGGCGGCGGCGCCATCAAATCCCGAGGCGATCCACCGCGCAACATCGGCTTCCCATCCAGCGGCACACCAAAGGGATCGATCACCCTGCCGACCCACCTGTCATCCGGCGCAAATTCTGGCGTTGGATACAAAAGAGCGGGATCATTTATGGCTACTTTATTTGGGGCGACATCTGGTAACATGCTGATATATCTACTGTTTATCATCATAACTTCACCGGGCAACTGATCGCCATCCTGGCGCTTCAAAACCAGTCGATCACCTATTCGAGCGGCGTTGCCGAGACCCGATATCTCGACCACTCCTCCAGAGATTCCGGTCACCCTACCTACCGGTGTGCTTAGCCGTTTACTGGCTATTTCCTGGGTCAGTGCATTCAGGTCAGCGGTCATTGTGGGTTCTCCAACATGTTTCTGAAAACAATTTCTAAAGGAATCAGGGTTAAGCCTTGGTTGAAATCAATCGAGGGAGAAGCCCCGATGTTCACAGAGCTGAATGTCTTTAAACTAGCAAATGCTATGGCGACCCATGCCGGGACTCGCCAGGCGCTGGTGTCGCAGAATATCGCAAATGCCGATACACCCGGTTACCATGCCAAAGACATCAAACCATTTTCCGAAGTTTTTGACGATAATACCCGACCTGGAGACATGCGCTCCAGCCGCAGCAAGCATTTGAACGGATCTTCCGGTCAGGGGTTGGACTGGGCTGTCAGCACGTCTGAGGACGGCAGTGACCCGAACAATAACTCAGTTTCGATCGAATCCGAAATCCTAAAAGGGGTCGAGGTAAAGCGTCAGCATGACAAGGCTCTCGCGATCTATAAATCTTCCATGAATATCCTGCGTACCAGCCTGGGTCGTAGCTAAGGAGGCTTCGAATAATGAGTGAATTTTCCAATGCACTGTCCGCTTCGTCAAGCGCGCTGAAGGCACAAGCCACCCGGTTGCGCCACGTGTCCGAGAACATCTCGAACGCAGATACACCCGGATACCGTCGTAAGACTGTCCCGTTTGAAACTGTGCGCGACATGAATAGCGATATTGAAAACGTCAAAACGGGACGGGTCCATCTGGACCGCACTGATTTGGCACAGATCTATGATCCTTCTCACCCACTGGCCGATGGCAGTGGCCACTACGAAGGATCAAACGTCGACTTGATGATTGAAATTGCTGACGCCCGTGAGGCCCAGCGCAGTTATGAAGCCAACATCAAAATGTTCGATCAAACGCGGCAGATGTCCGCCTCTTTGATGGAATTACTTCGCCGATAACTAAAACCAGAGGAGATCCAGAATGGATATTCGCAGTCTTTCCGCCGCCAGTGGCTATGCAGCAGCACGCCCAGCGACCCAAATTGACCCCGAGCATGCAGGCAGTGAAGCCGGCGCGCTTCTGAAGAATAGTTTTCAGAATTTTGCCGCTACATTGCAGCAAAGCGAGCAAACATCGATTGCATCTATGACCGGTGATGCTGATCCGCATGCACTGGTGCAGGCATTGGCCCAAACCGAACTGGCCGTTGAAACAGCCGTGACCGTTCGGAACAAAGTGGTCGAAGCCTATCAAGAAATTCTACGGATGCCGGTCTAAGCCATGATGAGCGAAGGGCAATTCTATGACACTCTGCGTCAGGCAATGTGGACCGCCGTCATATCATCGACGCCTATCCTGACTGTGGCGTTGGTTGTCGGGTTGAGCATTGGCCTGTTTCAGGCCCTCACCTCGGTTCAGGAAATGACCCTAACTTTTGTGCCTAAACTGGCTGCAATCATGGTCGTTTTCTGGATGACCATGGGTTTCATGACACAAACGATGCTGGCCTTTTTTCATGGCCACATCATCCCCCTGATTATTGGAGGTTCGTAATGGAAACGTCTGGTTATGCTACACTCTCCCGTCAGTCAGGACTGATGCGTGAAATGCAGGTCGTGGCGAACAATATCGCTAACTCTGCCACCACTGGTTACCGCCAGGAGGGGTTGATTTTTTCGGAATTCATTCAGTCCGCCCCTGGACAAACGTCGATTTCGATGTCGCGTGCAAACATTCGCAACACATCGACAGAACAAGGCGCGTTGACCCAGACAGGTGGTACTTTTGACCTGGCCATCGAGGGTGATGGGTATTTCAAAGTCGAGACCCCGATGGGCGAACGCCTGACACGGGCTGGTGCCTTTTCACCCAATGCAGACGGTGATTTGGTGACGGCTGATGGCCATCGGGTGCTCGATGCAGGTGGCTCGCCGGTATTTGTCCCAGGTGACGTCGAGACCATCAATATCGCCCCTGACGGGACAGTCAGCGCAGATGGCAACCCATTGGGCCAGATCGGTTTATTCATGCCAGCGGAAGCACACACAATGGTGCGTGAAGATGGGGTGATGTTCCGGGTTGATGGTGACATCGAAGAGACCGAGCAGGCCAAAATCCTGCAAGGATTTGTCGAAGGTTCTAACGTCAATCCGATTTCACAAATGGCGCGGATGATCGAAATTCAGCGCGCTTATGAAATGGGCCAAAGTTTCCTGGAGACCGAAGACCAGCGCATCCGAAATGCCATCAAGAACCTAATTAAATAATACATGTCGTAGGAGAATCCCGATGCGTGCCCTAAAAATTGCAGCCACCGGAATGAGCGCACAACAAATGCGCGTCGAAACCATTTCGAACAACCTCGCCAATATGAACACCACCGCCTATAATCCGAGGCGTGCGGAATTTGCCGATCTGCACTACCAGCAGATCTCCCGGGCGGGCACCGTCAATGCGTCGGACGGCACGGTTCTGCCAACTGGTGTTCAGGTTGGTCTGGGTGTGCGTCCTGCCGCAATCTCTGTCTACCTTTCTCAAGGTGCGTTGACACAAACCGGCAACGACCTGGATGTGGCGATTGATGGCAAAGGCTATTTGGAAGTCACATTGGCATCAGGTGACGCAGCCTATACCCGCGACGGTTCGTTAAAACGGTCTGCTGAAGGATTAATCGTCACTTCGGACGGGCTGGCTGTTTCTCCAGATATTACCATTCCCGAAGATGCCAACAGCATTTCGATCAACGGTGAAGGCGAAGTATATGCCTATTTTGATGACGCAGCCGAAGGTCAGCTTCTTGGGCAACTGACCCTGTCAGGATTTGCCAACCCAAAGGGGTTAGAGGCCCGCGGCAGCAACCTGTTTACCGAAACCGAGGCATCGGGTGCGCCCGTGGTATCGACTCCTGGTGAAGATGGATTGGGATCTTTGCGTCAAGGTTACATCGAAGCCAGCTCGGTAGATGCCGTACGCGAAGTTACCGAACTGATCGAAGCCCAGCGCGGCTATGAAATGAACGCCAAAGTCATCTCGGCTGTCGACCAGATGATGGGCGCCACCACGCAGGTGCGCTGATGAAACTGGTCCTGACATTTTTGATGGTTCTGATGGCTCAGTCCGGCTGGGCAGACACTCTGGTGCCGGTGCGCACGATCAGGGCCAAGCAAGTCATAACCGCCGAAGATCTGGCCTACAAATCGGTAGACATCGCCGGTACGTTTTCAGATCCGGCCGAAGTGATAGGCCAAGAGGCCCGGGTATCGCTGTATGCTGGACGCCCCATCCGGCCCGGCGACATTGGCCCGCCCGCAATAATTGAACGCAACGATTTAATCATGCTCAAATTTAGCCGTGGCGGATTGGTGATCTCAACCGAAGGCCGGTCCCTGGGACGAGGTTCAGAAGGTGAAATCATCCGGGCAATGAACTTGGCGTCACGCACTACAATATCCGGGCGCATCAGCGCTGACGGCTCCATTGAGGTAAGATAATGCATAAAAAACTGAAACTGGTCAAAATAGCGGTTTTGGGTTTGGCTTTGCTAAGCGGCTGCGCCCGTTTGGAGCATGTGGGTAAAGCTCCCAGCTTTACTCCAGCTGCTGAAACCCCAGAACATGTAGCAATGTTGTGGCAAGGGTTACCCGCAACCGGTCAAACCCAACGGACGGTTGATGGTTCTTCGCTATGGAGCGGCGAGCGACAGTCCCTGTTGGGCGACCGGCGCGCCGTTCGCAAGGGCGATATTCTCACTGTAGTTATTGAAATTGACGAAGAAGCCGAAATTTCCAACGGGACGTCTCGTTCCCGCTCGGGTGATGAATCGATGGGCGTATCTAACCTGTTTGGCGTTCCTCAGCGTATAGACGAGCATTTGCCGGATGGCGCAACTATGGCTGCTGCCGTTGACCTGGAAAGCACCAGCAGCTCGACCGGCCAAGGGTCTGTCAAACGGAACGAAAAGCTGACTTTGCGGGTGGCTGCAACTATTGTCGATATCCTGCCAAACGGCGTTCTGTCGATCAATGGATCACAAGAACTACGGGTTAACTACGAAATGCGCGAGCTACTGGTTTCGGGTTATGTTCGCCCTGAGGATATCAGCCGCCAGAACGAAATCACCTATGACAAAATTGCTTCGGCCCGTGTTTCATATGGCGGTCGTGGGCAAATCTCCGATGTGCAGCAACCGCGCTATGGTCAGCAGTTGCTTGATGTCATTCTGCCATTCTGAGGGTTCCCATGTTATCTAAACTACTACCCATTATCCTGCTTATCATTGGCACAGGCAGCGGCATCGGAGCTGGCATTATGCTAACGCCAGCACCTGAAGTTATCGACACCGCCACAGGGGAATCCCATGCTGCTCCCCCACCAGTTGTGGAAGAACACAGTGAAGAAGAAAAACCGGAGTACATCTATGTCAAACTGAACAACCAGTTTGTCGTGCCCGTGGTTGAGCGAGACGAATTGTCTGCGCTGGTGGTTATGTCACTCAGCCTGGAGGCCCTCGAAGGAAAGAGCGACCGGATTTATGCTTTGGAGCCGAAACTGCGGGATGTCTTATTACAAGTCCTGTTCGACCACGCCAATATGGGCGGGTTTCGCGGAGCATTTACCCGATCTGATGTCATGATGCCCTTGCGGACAGCCCTGCGCGAAGCAGCACAAAAAGAGCTAGGCTCTGACATTGTTGACGTGCTGATCATGGATATTTCCCGGCAAGACGTCTGATAAGCTTTAGTAAGCGTCAAATTTAGCAAAGGGCCAAACCGTGCTGGTTTGGCCCTTTGTTCATGTATTGTATTGAGTGAGAAATTTGCTGTTTGCGAAACTTGACTCACAGTTCAGTAGGCCATTCATCGACCCACATCGCAAGCCTTGGTCAGGAATGTCCCAGCAGTTGCGCGTCTAACTTTTTGGCCCGGTCCAGCTTTTTCCGCTTACGTTCTTGATCCGCCATAGTCTCAACAGCATGCTTGCGTCCAAAGGCCTTGCGCACCTTGTCCATCGCCATAAGTTTGCGCGCCGTAACCTGAGCCAGCTCGATGTTGAGCTGACGGCGCGTCCGGCTGTGCCACCCTTGCCATAATAGGTCGGCACCCAGGGCCCGCATCGCATGATCCTGCTCTCCTTGCTGGCGTGTTTCCTTCATTTGAGCGTCAAGTTTGGCCAATTTTCCACGCAGATCTGCTTCTGCATCCAGGATCGGCTTAATTTTAGCATGTTCACGAAGGTATTGCGCTTGGGTAACAGCAGCCATTTGATCGAGTTTTTTCTGTTTCATCAAACCTGGCCCTTAGCACGCTGTCGCATTCTTTCAGCAAACTGGATCGCTGCAGCCACGGGTGCATAATGCTCTTCCAGAATCTCGCCGCCAATTTCGATTGAGGCATGCAGCGCCCGCGCTGTTGGTGGATCGCTGTGAATTGGGATTGCATTTTCGTTGGCAATTCGCCGGATCGTTGCCGCCACTTCGTCAACGCCTTTGGCAACACAGATCGGAGCGGTTCCGCGCTCTCGGCCCCATTGCAACGCAACTGCGTAATGGGTTGGGTTAACGATAATGACATCAGCCTTGGGCACTTCTGTCAGCATCTTATTCATGGCAATTTCCATTGCACGCTGACGGCGCTTGGCCTTCACTTGTGGGTCGCCCTCGGAATCCTTGGTTTCGTCCTGAATTTCCTTGCGAGACATCATGTTTTTACGATGATGCTCTGCGTGTTGGAAACCGGCATCCAAAACACCAATCCCAAGAGAAATTACCAGCGCAATAAACAAGAACTCCATCCCCAACTGCGCCAACAGTGCCACGACAGTAAAGGCGCTGGTCGCGGATGAAGCAACCATTTCCGGCAACCGCAGGTTCAGATAAAATCCAAGGCAGACAGAATAGAGAATTAGTTTTGTGAAGCTTTTCCCAAATTCAAAAAGACCGGCACGACCGAATTTATTCTTGGCATTGGAAATCACCGAAATCCGAGACAGCTTCATTTCAAGTTTGCTGGGGGCAAAAATAAGCGCCTTTTGACCAATGATAGATAACAGGACCAATACAAACGGTATGCCAAACCATGGCAGGACTGCAGTGCTTACTGCGGCCATGACCCCACCAGTAGGGGCAGCTGCCGGGCCCTCAAAGAATAGTTTCACCATGCGTTCAGGCTGATCCAAAAACGTCATCAAGGCTGTTCCAAGTGAGCGAACGGAGCTGGCCCCGAGGGCATAAAATGCAATCACCAGGCCCGCATAAGCAGCGGCCACCGACAAGTCAGTGGATTTGGCCACTTCGCCTTTTTCCCGCGCCTTGCGGAGTTTTTCTGGCGTTGGGTCAAACGACTTATCGGTATCATCGTCCTGTCCGCTCATGGCATCCCACCTCCGGGATCCGCAAAGAACGTCATCAAGGCTTCACTCCAGACTTTCAGGATCATCGGGCTTGCCACCATAAGAATAAACAACCCACCGAAAGTAATGACAGGGGCACCAACAAAGGCGACCATCAGCGAGGGCATGGCCCGGTTGATGACACCAAGCGTCAAATTGTACAGAACTGACGCAATCAAAAAGGGCGCAGCTAAGGTAAACGCCAGGGAAAAAGCCGTAGAAACGCGGTAAACACCCCATTCAGACAACCCACTGCCGTTGGGAAATTCCCCGGCTGGAAACATTTGATAGGAATATATCAAAAACTCAGCGACCCGAACGTGTAACCCAAGCATCATTGCCAATGCCAACCCACTGATCAACAAAACAGCGCCAATGGCAGGCATGGGCTCTGTGCCGATTCCACCAAGAACCTGTGACAGAGATGTCGCTTGCGCCGCCATGGATCCAGCGGTTTGGAGAGCATGTACAAAGAACCGGATACTGACCCCAAGAGCCAACCCGATAACAGACTCGGTCACCACAAAACTGGCATAGTGCATCACGCTGTCGGGCTGTGCAAAAGTTGGCAAAGCGGGCGCTACAATAAAAGTGAACGCCACCGCAATGACCAGTTTGATCCGCGTCGACACATATTGTTCTCCGAACCCCGGAAGCAGCGCCGTTACCGCTGAAACACGCAGAAATACAATGGCTGCATGCCAAAATCCATCGCCGAGGAGTGCCACCAGTTCGGGTGGCAAAATCGAATTCATGCGGCAACCATTCCAACCAGAGCCGGGCGAGCATCTAGGCCAATTTCCTCAAAGGAAAGCACTGGATTAGCTATGCCTCGCGCCTTGAGAATAGTGCGCAGATAACGGCGGCGGCGGGTCGATGTGACCACCGCTGGAAATACCCCCTGCTCGGAAATCATATTCAACCGGTCAGACAGACCTTCGGCCAATCGATTGAAAAGGTCTGGCGGCAAGGCAATGTCCATCCCGCCATTCTGAGTGTCGATCTGATAGGTTGAGAATTTATCTTCCCATTCAGGAGCCAATTGTACCAGAGGGATGGTGCCGTCTTCACGCTTCATTTCTGCCACCAACTGAAAGCCCAAACGCTGGCGAACATGTTCACAGACAACCTCAGGCTGGGTGCTTTGCATCCGAGCCTCGGCAATCGATTCCAGAATCAGTGGCATATTCCGAATAGACACTCGTTCATCCAGCAGCAAACGCAGTACCGCATGCAGCATATCGATTGGCACTTTGTCAGGCACCAGTTCATCCAAAAGCTTCTTATTGGCCTCGGACCGGAAGGTGTCAGACAGCAGTGTCATTTCATTCAGAAGGCGGCGCAGTGATTTCAGAGTCAGCAAGCGTGAGAAATTCTGCTTCATCACTTCTAGCAAGTGGGTCGCGAGGATTTCTGGTGGGGTTACGATCGTTGCCCCTATCAGCGCCGCATCTTCCTGATGCTTTGTAGAAATCCAACGGGCAGGCGCACCATAAACCGGCTCGGTGACATCAGTACCACTGGGCAGCGAATCATGTGCATCCGGCATCAAAGCCAGAACCATGTCTGGATGCAAAGTACCCCGAGCCTGTTCGACCCCCTGCACCTTGATCAGGTAGGTGCCCATTTGCAATTCGGGTTCATCCGTCAATCGAATTTCGGGCAAAATTAGACCAAACACGCTGGCTACATGAGTCCGCATATTGGCAATTCGGGTATCCAGACCGGTCCCTGCATCAAGTACCATCCCGACCAGATCGGGTGAAAATTCGAGGTGCACATCGTCCAGATCCAGAATGTCGCCCAGTGGTCTGGCAGCAACAGCTTCTGTACCAACCTCGATCTGTTCCTCTATCTCGGCCTCTTCCTCGTCTTTAATTTTCTGGTGCGTCCGGTAAGCGAAGTAACCAAGAACAAGACCACCGATCATGAAGGGAAGAAAGGGCAGGCCCGGTACCAAGGCAAACAAGCACATCAGAATGGCCACTGTGGCCAGGGCAGCTGGATGCCTACCCAACTGGTCACCGATCGCAATGTCAGTCGTGCCCTGATTGCCACCACGGGCCAACAGAAGAGCCGCAGCAATTGAAATGATCACCGAAGGGATCTGCGAGACCAAACCGTCACCAACGGTCAAGATTGCATAGGTTTCAAACGCCGCGCCAATAGGCATTCCGTGAACCAGAACCCCCATCGCCAATCCCATGACCAAGTTCATCATGGTAATCAACAAGCCGGCAACGGCATCGCCTTTTACGAACTTCGAGGCGCCATCAAGCGAGCCGAAAAAAGTGGTCTCTTGTTGTTCCCGCTCACGGCGCTCTTTGGCACCGACGTGGTCAATAGCACCAGCCGACAAATCCGCATCGATTGCCATCTGCTTGCCCGGCATCGCATCCAAAGCAAAACGCGCACCAACTTCGGCCATACGAGTGGCACCCTTGTTGATGACCATGAAGTTGACGATCAATAAGACGCCAAACACCACCAGCCCCAAGAACACACTGCCGCCCATGACAAACTGAGCAAATCCCTGGATCACATTCCCAGCCGCATCCGTGCCGGTATGGCCTTCGCCAATAATCAACTTGGTCGATGATACATTCAATGACAGCCGCAACATCAGCGAGGCCAGCAACACTGTCGGAAAGGCCGAAAATTCTAACGGCCGTTCAATGAACAACGTGATGGTAAAAATCAGGATCGCCAGGCCAAACGAGGCGGCAAGCCCGACATCAAGGACCCAGGCCGGTACGGGTAAGATCATCATCACAATGATCGCCATCAACGCAAGCGCCAGTAATACGGTTGGGCTGAACAGCTCTTTAGTTGTTAGTTTAAACACGTTGATGAGCTCTCATTCAATCATGATCAGGGCACGCGATGATGCAACGGATCCGGCAATGGGAACTAACGAACCCATGGAAACAGAACCTTGCGCAATCAGCGGTGCGGGCGTGTGAAGACTTGCCAAAGGAAGTGGCCCGTCAGAGGTGCGGTTACGGCGGGTGCGACCTGGCAATGCAGCCACAACGGTGGCTGGTGACAAATCTGCGCGAATTTGGTCAAAACGTGCGGAATATCGGGTGGCGTAAGTTGGTGTGCGGGAATGATAGGCCCCGGCAGCTTTGGACCAATCACCCATTTCTGCGTATAGTTTTTTTAGAAATTTGGCCGCATATTGCGCGTTGGCAACTGGGTCGAACATCTGATCAATCGAATCAAACTCTGCTCCATGCCATTTGAAATTGATTTGAAAGCAGCCGACATCAAAACTGCGGGCGCCACGTTTGAAATGTGAAAAAACATAAGCGCGTGCCTCATCTTCGTTCTGGAACCACTTGCCAGCGCCTTCCATATTCACGGTCCAGGGCCAGGGCTGAAGTCCCTGTTTCCCACCCCGTCCGGTTTCGGTTCTGGTTATTGTACGAAGAACGTCCAACGGCACCCCTTGATCCCGTGCTGCACGTTGCGCGGCCAAGTCACACAGCGCAGCCACTTGTGGTGTGGATGCCTGAGCGCGATCCATTGGAAGCGCACTAAATAGCAATGCCAAGCAGACAATTGCGGCAGTGTTTCCCCATAAGTCAGGGGACACGCGCCGCATTGCGGATCTCTGGCAACACAATTCTTTGTTTTTCTTCGGCATTCTGCCTATTCCAGCTAGGGGTTGTCCCGCCTTCAAATTAGGACCAGAGGATTTACAAAGCGTTATCGTAAAAGGTAAAAAGCCGCCCAAAATGGGCGGCTTTTGAGTGCCGACTCTCCAAAGGTTTAGCCCTTAAAGGCAGACCAAGATGTTATTCACTGTCGGTTTCCATAGGTGTAACACCCTGCAATAATGCCTCAATCCGATTGCGGGTCCCAACACTGCTTTCGACAAGTGCACGAGCATGCGCCAGGGGCGGCATGTCTTCAGGTTCCTGGGCTTGCTCGTCCAGCTGAGCAGTCACTTCTGCCACTTGACTGAATTGCCCCCCCTCATCCGATGTGATGGCCTCCAAATCTTCTGAATGCCAAAACCCGCGGGCTGCGGCGTCAACTTCTTCCTCAGCCAGAAAGTACTCACCTGCTCGGCCAAATTCGCCGTTCCGCCACAGCGCCTGGGCCCGAAGCTTATTAGCCTCTGGACCATCCAAGCCCATCAACTCAACCAGAGCCCGATGTGGCAGATCCATTCCTAAAGCCGCCTCGGCCATCATCAACCGACGTGTTTCATCTTTTGGTTCAAGCGCCATTTTCATGAGCATAGACTGAGCCTGCTGCGAAAACCCCAGATCCAACAACCGGCGCGTCATTATATCAGCTACGGGCACGGCCTCTGTCGCGGAGGCCTCTTCAGCAAAGATAAGACCATATTGCAAAAAGGTGACGTCATCTGCGCGCTCAGTCAACAAGGTCAACACAGGTTCAACTGCAGTAGCATAAGCAACTGGCCCGTCGCGTTCCGACAGCTGCCCAAGCGCCACAAAGGCCTCAGTAAAATTGCCGGTCAAAGACAGGGCCATGACTTCAGCCAGTCTCAGGTCCGAACCCAATTCACTATCCCGGATCTCCAGCTCGTATGACGCGACCAGTTCAGGCAGGTCAGGCGACAGCGCTTTACGTTCCTTATAGCTTAATGCAATCAGATCAATTAGCGCCTGAGGTGCGTTTTCTGTGCGCTCCGCGAGTTCTTCTTTCAACTCTTCTGCTACAGTGTCCGTATCTCCTGCCATGTCGGCAATAGCTGCCTGCGCCAGGTTGATATCTGGCACCTCTTCGACTCCGGTTCGATTAACAGATCGCAAGGATGCCGACGCCATATGCTGGTCACCAGATTTTGCAAATAACGTGCTGATTTCAGGTCCCAGATGAACGCGTAAATGCACTGGCATGCGTGCAAGTGTCTGCTGAATCGCTTCTGCATTGGCGTTATTTTTCAAAGCACCGTCAGCCAGAGCAGCCCAAAAGGCCGCATCCCCATCACAGGCCTGTTGCCCGGCAAAGGGATGCGTAATCGGCAAGTGGCCACCATCCAGCAGAACAGCCATGGCTGATAACTTGTCCACACGGGTATCGCCGGGTGGCAACATATCCAGCATGGTGCGAGCTTCTGCCCCAAAACCAAAATAAAGATACGTCTTGGCCAAAGATAGAACGTTATCCAAATCAACGTGATCAAATTCTTTAAACAGTGCCGAGCGAAGTGGCCCAATCTGATCTGCAAAGGACTCCTCACCACCCCAGTTGTAAACCGCCAGCTCCCGAGGATTGATACAAAGATTAGGCGCCATATTGTTTTGAGTTTGCTGAGGCATAAGCCCCATTTCGCGGTCCACTGCTGTGGTTACAGCCAAATGATCCAGTGGGTTCATTGGCCGATCTTGAGTGGTGAGTGGCGAAACCATCATTGGCGCGCTCCCTTCACCAACTTCGGTCATGACCAAATCTAACAAACCTTGATTCGTTGCCCGTCCAATCTGCTGCAATAATCGCTGCTCGGATGCATTTACCGCCGCAGCTCGTGCGGTTTCGTCCATGTCCAATAGCAGGTCGACTGTTGGCAGAACCAATTCTGACAAATTCTGATCTTCCGTCTGACTCAAATTGACGCCAGCCACAGGTAGAACAACTGCAGGCTGGGCTTCTGGTTCAGGGTTTTCCACTTGCTGAGGAAGGGCTGTCTGCAGAGCATTCCCTGCCGACGCCGTACGCCCGGCAAATGCAGCAGCCAGATCCAGCCCCATTCGCGCCTTCTGGACTTGCTGTGGCGACAGGTTGAACCGGTACTCAGATCCACCCGGCAAAGTTCCCAGAGGCAGTACACCGCTGGTCGATGTATAAGGTTTCTCGTCTTTGCCATCCCGAACATCAATGACCAGATAGCCATCTTTTTGCACATAGGATTTTATTTCACAGTTACATCCAAGTTGAATCCGAAGTGGATTGCCAGTTCCGCTCTGTTGCAATGACTGCACCCGGGTGCGGGGAATACGGCTAAAAACCTGAGACGTATCAAAAACCGCTGCAGGGTCATCGATTTGCAAAGTTGCCGATTTCCCAGCTTGGGACAGCGACCAGTTTGCATTTTCCGGCAAACGCATGACCAAACGGGTAAACCCGTCATGTTCACCCGAACGAGCGACAATGGTCTCGGCCTGGGCCGGAACGGCCACTATAAGTATGGCCATTAATGCGACTGCCTGACGGATCATGCGGCTTCCTGTTTCACAGATTTCAGGGCTTCTTCCAATTCAGAAAACCCAGGACGGATATGCGACGGTGTATTTTGACGTCCGACTTCGATGCAAATTGCAGCAGCATGATTGTGCAAATTGGCCACCAGAACTTCTCGAATCAACTGGTGAAAATGTGCATCCTCTTCGGTCACCGCTTTCACTTTGGCGGCAAATGGGCCAACGAGACCGTAAGCCAGGAACACCCCAAGAAATGTACCCACAAGAGCGCCACCAATCATTTTACCCAATATTTCAGGTGGCTGATCGATCGATCCCATCGTTTTAATGATACCCAGAACCGCCGCAACAATCCCCAGGGCAGGTAGACCATCCGCTAGTGTCTGCAACGCATGGCTGGAATGAAGAGCGTGATGTTGGTTGGCTTCGATACGCTTTTCCAGAACTTCTTCAACCTGATGCGGGTCATCATAGTTCATCGATGCAGACCGCATGGTATCACAAATCAAATTCACAGCTTCTTTGTCGGCCAAAATCCTGGGATATTTCCCAAACACTGACGAATTCTCAGGGTCTTCGATGTGTTGCTCCACCTCAACCGGGTTTGCGCGGGCAATCCGAATCAACCCGAACAACAGGCAAAGCAAATCACGATAATCGTCTGGCTTCCATTTTGGACCTTTGAAAACTTTTCCCAGATCCTTAAGGGTATGCTTAATACCTGCCAAATCGTTACTGATCATAAAGGCGCCTACTCCGGCCCCGCCGATCATCATCAATTCAAATGGCATGGCTTTGAGAATGATACCCATCTTGCCCCCGGCAGCAAGATAGCCACCGAACACCATCACAAAGATCATGGCGATACCAATAATTCCGATCATAGATAGTCTCCGAATTTCATTATTTTCTAGAAGATTAAGTGAGTCTGATTAAAACTTCCTAAGCTTCGAGACAGGAATTATTCTTTTGGCACCGAGCTATTACGCCCTGCGAGAACAACACTAATTGTATAAGCCGCCTGCGGGCTAAGACCGGCCATAATCCCAGCCGCTGCCTCGGGTTTCATCCGAGCCAGAAACCCTGCCGCAAAACCAGGGTCCATTTCTTCGAATAGTGGCGCTGATTCTTTTGCCTTCATCTGTTCATAAACGGCCGTCAGACGGGTCAGGTCAGTTTCAGTCGCACCGTCAGCCAAAGACAACGTGGCTTCCAGATTAGCCTCAGCGACTTCAAGCGCGGCCAGCTTTTGATTGATTGCCTGATCAGCAATCTCCATCGCCTTCATCCGATCTTCGATCTCAGCTTCGCGTGCGGCAAGTGTTTGTTCGCGTTTCTGAAACGCCGCAAGCATGTGCTGCAGTTCAGCCGAAGACGGCACCGATTCGCTGCGTTTAGCCCCATCGCCCATGGGCGTTTCCGCTTCCGGCAGACTGGCCACTTCGCGGGCGATTGCTGGCCCCGCCTCGAACCCCAGCCGTAAGGCAGCGGAGCCCAGCAACAAGACCGACAACATGAACAAGGTTCCAACACGAGTCCGACGCGGACGCTTGGTTTTAGCTTCTTTGGTCATCAGGCAACCCGACTTTGGTTTCGGTTATGACGCACAAACATCAAGCCTGAGGCTGGTTTTTCAGGCTCATCCAACGGTTTGGTGTCAGATTTGGGATTTGCGGTCAGCGCTTCAGCCAAAGCATCGCTTTCTTCATTGATTCGCGGGCTTTTTGTCGGTGCTGCTGGCAGATCATGCATCGAGGCCATCATCAGCTCCAAGCGTTGAGCAACCGATTCAGCCCGGTTGGTCAGGCCCTCAAGCGACTTGGTAGAGCCGTCTGACATTGCGCGGGCTGCTACCAGCGACTTATTAAGGTCATCAACCTGAGAGGACAGTACTGCAACTGCACCCCCAACACCCTTTTCGAGGTCGTTAAACCGATTCAGCCGTCGTGCCAGCACGAAGCAATAAAATCCAGCCCCAAGGGCCCCTGCAACAAGCAGGATATCTGCGATCATTTCCATCGTGATCTCCTAGTTTAATACAAAATCCATGATCAGCAGATCTCGAACACGCCCTTGTCCAGTGGCAATGTTGATCCGCCGCAACATCTGCGCCCGTAGTTTCGGAAGCGCCATCGGGTCAACAAGATCCGAAACTTCCAAAGCTCTGAGGTAGCTGTTCAGTACATCGACAACGCGCGGCAAGATTCTTTCGACTTCAACCTGATTGGCTACATCGACCTCAAGCTGCGCGCGGAACCGCAAATGTTTCAAACCGCCCGCTTTACGCAGCGTTATCACAAGAGGGTCCATTTCAATAAAGGCAAGGTTGGCGATATCTGCCGCCGACTCATGACTGTCTACACCCGTCGGCGCTGCGTGACCCACTGACGCCATCTCTGGTGCAGCAGGTTTTCCAAAAGGAAGCAGGCCGGCCTGGACGGCATAAAATCCGCCGCCGCCGCCAACAATCGCAAGCACTAACCCTATGATCAGTGGCATTTTGCTCGGCTTCGCCGGCGTATCTTCTACGTTCGCTACAGCGTCTGTCATGGCTATTCCTAAAACGTCGTACAAACACTTCATAACCTGCGAGGGACTAACCGAATGTTAAGGCCAATCCGTCAAAACGGTTGCAAGCCGAGCAGAATGTCGGTTCGACGGAGGTTAAGGTGCAGCAGATCAAGAATGTCTGGGCAGAATTGGATACGCGCAAGCGTCTGATCATCGTGGGTTCCACGGTCATCATGATTCTTAGCGTGCTTGCAATGTCCCGCGTGGCGAGTACGCCAACAATGAAACTACTCTATGCCGGGCTCGATAGTGCTTCGGCAGGACAAGTGGTACAATCGCTGGAACAGCGTAATACCGAATACGAAGTGCGCGGCGGGTCCATTTATGTCCCCGTTGAGCAACGCGACGAATTGCGGATGACCCTGGCAAGTGAAGGCCTGCCAGCAAATGGCAACCGCGGCTATGAATTGCTTGATACACTGAGCGGATTCGGCACAACGTCACAAATGTTCGATGCCGCATACTGGCGCGCAAAGGAAGGTGAGCTGGCCCGCACAATTGTTGCCAGCCCACATATTACTCAGGCTCGTGTGCATATAGCCAACACGGGGTCGAATCCCTTTCAACGCAGTGTTGAACCGACGGCTTCGGTCTCACTGGTCCCTTTAGGCTCGCCTATTTCACCAGCTCAGGCCAACGCTGTTCGTTTCCTTATTGCATCAGCAGTTACCGGTCTCGCCGTTGACAATGTTGCTGTGATTGATGCCAACGGTGCGCTTATCGGCTCTCCCGAGGCGGTGGCTGCCGCAGGTTCAGGCACAGATGATCGCTCACAGTCGATTCGTGAACGGGTTATCCGCCTGGTCGAAGCACGTGTTGGCCAAGGCAATGCAGTGGTTGAGGTCAGTGTCGACATAGTCACTGAAACCGAAACGATCCGGGAAAAGCGCATTGATCCGGAAAGCCGTGTCGCAATCAGTACTGATGTAGAAGAGCGGGCTGATTCTTCGAGCAACCAATCTGGTGAGGTCACCGTGGCTTCAAACATTCCGGATGGAGATGCTGCCTCGGGTGATGGTTCCAAAGCCAACAACACCTCAACCCGTGAACGAATCAATTACGAAATTTCAGAAACCGAAATGCAAGTGACACGCGGACCCGGCGCCATCAGGCGTCTGACCATCGCGGTGTTGGTAAATGGACTTTCTTCTGCCAACGACTCGGGCACCACTGAATTCTCCCCGCGCCCCGAGAACGAATTGTCTGCGATGCGGGAACTAATTTCGGCGGCAGTTGGTTTCGATGCCGAACGCGGGGACGTCATCACACTGAAGTCGATGGAATTACCCTCAATCGAACCACAGGGTACCGTCGTGTCCAACTCGATTATGGATAACGTCTTCATTGATGCGATGGCTCTGATCCAAATAGCTGCCCTTGCAATCGTCAGTCTGATTCTCGGACTGTTCGTGCTCCGACCGATACTGGCCAACAAGGCACCTCAGAATGCCATCGAAGGCCCTGATACGATGTCTGATCTGCCGCAGCTGGGGTCTGGTGATTTCATGAGCAATCCCAATATGGGAGCAGGCATGGATATGGCCCCACTGACCGGCGAAATTGACGACGGCTTTGGCGCAATGGGTGGCATCGGAGACATGGGTGGCATGGGTGATATGGGTGGCATGGGCGGGCTTCCTGCACTGGGTGGCGGCTCCGAAGATCCAGTTGACCGGCTGCGTGCGATGATTGGAGACCGCCAGGAAGAAACAGTCGAAATTCTACGCGGCTGGCTTGAAGAGAGCGAGGAGAAGGCCTGATGACAATTGCTCACCTATTAGAAGACTTTGGAAATGCCGGAAAAGTTGAACCCGTCGCGTTGGTTTCAGATGAACTGCTCGAAGAGCAAAAGCTGGTTTCATTTGAAAACGGATATACAGCTGGCTGGGACGATTCTGTTGGCGCGCATGAGCGCGAAACCAGCAAAATTTCTGCAACACTTGCAAATTCTCTGGAAGATATGAGTTTTACCTTTCACGAGGCACAGAACCAACTCATCGAATCTCTGGATCCAATGTTCAAGGTGTTAACCAGCGCAATCTTACCGGATGCCATGGCCGCCAGTTTTGGTCACCACATCGTCGATCAGCTAACCGACATGGCAAAAGGGCAGACTGATCAGCCACTTGTGATTACGGTGGCCGCTGGTGAGGCCGGCGGTGTTCGAGCCGCTTTAAACCAGAACTTTTCTATCGAGGTCAAAGTCCGTGAAGACGGCGAATTGGCCCCGGGTCAGGCCTATCTGCGCGTTGGTGGCCTAGAACGTGAAATCAACAGTGGTGCATTGCTCGATTCCATCCGCGAATCAGTTGATGCCTTCTCCTTCCAAGTCAAAGAGGACGCTCAATATGGATGATAACGCCGATCTCAAGATGAAAACTGCCGACTCCGGCAACCCGTTTAATTCGGTCCCGGTCGAAGTTGTGGTTTCGGTCGGCAAAGCCCGCCCTCTGATCCGCGATCTGGTAAACCTCGGCGAAAACGCAGTTCTGACGTTAGACAAGCGTGTCGAAGATCCTGTCGATCTCTATGTTGGCGACCGTTTAGTTGCCCGTGGTCAGTTAGAAGAACTGGAAGGTGATCAGGCCGGACAACTGGCCGTGCGTTTGACGGAAATTGCAGATCTACAAAGTGGGCTGGGATGATCCAAAGATCCTTCATCTTTTTATCGCTGGCAGCCTTAGCGCTGCTGGCGGTGCCGCAGGTTGCTCAGGCGCAAGAATTAAACCTGTCCCTGGCTGACAGTGGATCAATCTCCGCTCGATCCATACAGCTCATTCTTTTGCTTACTGTGCTCAGCTTGGCCCCCGGCCTGGCCATCATGATCACTTGTTTTCCATTTCTTATAACGGTTTTGTCGATTGTGCGTCAGGGGATGGGCATGCAGCAAGCACCGCCCAATATGCTGATTGTCAGCCTGGCGATGTTTCTGACCTATTTTGTAATGGAACCAGTGTTTAACGACGCCTGGACCCACGGCATCAGCCCCTTAATTGCAGAGCAGCTGGGAGTTGAAGAGGCTGTTACGCGCGCACTTGAGCCCTTTCGAGCCTTTATGGCGGCTCGCTTAGATGCGGATACGTTTTACGCGATGTCAGATTTACGTCCCGGATTACAAGGGATAGATCCGACCCCCGACGCTCCACTATCCGTGCTTATCCCCAGCTTTTTGCTGTCAGAAATTTCACGTGCCTTTCAAATCGGATTTCTGGTCTTCTTGCCGTTTCTCATCATCGACTTGGTGGTTGCGGCAATTCTGATGTCGATGGGGATGATGATGGTACCGCCCGCTGTGGTGTCGCTCCCGTTCAAACTGGCATTCTTTGTGGTCGCTGACGGTTGGACCCTGATCGCCAGCTCCCTGGTCCGTAGCTACTACCCCTGACATCACGCACTGATGAGATCAAATATGACCCCTGGTTGGACATCCAGCCAGGGGTTTTTCTATGCCCGCCACAATCACTCAGTTCATTGAACTTGCAGCATGGTCAAACTTTGGGTTCAGATTAGTTAAAGAGCTGCGGTTTGACCAAGGTTGTAGTAACCAACGGCCGTTCATCAAACATGTTCTGCAGAATAAGAGATGGCATGCAGCATGCGTACCACAGAGGTCTCCTTCTGTGCTTGATTCTATATAAGCCCACTGGTCAGCACCTTTGGTCAGGGTATCCAGATTTGTCCCCTGACCAGCTGCGGTATTTGTGCTCAGCTTTGCCGCGGATCAAGGCACTAAAAAACCCCGGCCATCGTTAGGAAGGCCGGGGTTTTAATGTCAATAAGTCAGTATATCAGCGTACGACAAACTCTGCATGCAGCGCGCCTGCGGCTTTTAGGCTTTTGAGGATATCAATCATATCGCGCGGCGATACACCCAGGGCATTCAAACCAGCCACAACTTCGGAGAGCGAGGTAGTCTCTGGCACTTCAGCCAATTGGATGCCCTCTTCCTCGTCGATGGCCACCCCGGTGCGTGGAACCACAACGGTTTCACCGTCCGTAAATGGATTGGGCTGCGACACCAAAGGTGCCTCTTCGATCCGAAGTGTAAGATTGCCCTGTGCCACAGCCACCCGGGAAATACGAACATCACTGCCCATAACAATCGTCCCTGACCGCTGATCCACCACCACCCGTGCTTTGCGCTCAGGCTCAACCAGAATGTTTTCAATCCGGCCAATGGCATGGGCGGTTGAACGGGTGTTGGTCCGGGTGACATCAATTTCTACGGTCCCGGAATCACGCATTAGGGCAACGTTTGAGTTAAATTCGCGATTTATGGCCTGCTCGATCCGACCTGCAGTGGTGAAATCCGGTTCCCGCAAAGCCAACCGCATTGTAGTTAACGATGCCAGGTCGAACTCGATCTCGCGTTCAACGCGGGCACCCGAAGGAATCCCGCCTGAAGTCGGCACGCCTTGGGTAACCGAGGCCCCATCTCCTTCGACGACAGCCCCCCCTGCTAGAATGGTTCCTTGGGCCACCGCATAGATCTGCCCATCAGCAGCATTCAACGGTGTCATAACCAAGGTACCGCCGAGCAAACTTTTTGAATCACCAATAGCCGAAACCGTCACGTCGATTTGCGTACCAACTCGCGCGAAGGGTGGCAGGCTAGCCGTCACAAAAACCGCAGCAACGTTCTTGGGTCGAAATTGTTCGCCCGTTACATTGACACCAAGCCGTTCCAGAATATTTGACATGATTTCTTCGGTAAACGGCGAGTTGCGTAAACCATCGCCAGTCCCATTCAGGCCAACGACCAGACCATAGCCAACCAGATCATTACCACGAACCCCGTCAAACTCGACCAGATCTTTCATTCGGATAGCGGATGCCTGCAGCATCGTAGGAAGCATCAGGCACGTCAATAATATACGAATATATGTCATCATCACATGAAACTCAGCAAGGAAAGTTGGTTGGAGCGGGCGGTCACAGTATACAGCGCTTCCAATTGATATTGTGTCTCTTCCAACCGGGTTGCGGTTTCAAAGGGATCAGCCTGGGTGAGCTCGTTCCTAGTAATACTCAGGCTGGTTGCGGTCGCCGCATTTCGAACCGCAGCTTCTTCAATGCGCGCCTCGGTAAAGCCCAAGTCAGCCTGAACGCTTATCAACCGGTTGTTGGTGTCCAACAACTCGCCGCCAGTGCCTGAAATCAGGTCACTCGTAATGTCTATCGCAAGAGACAAACCAGATTCGGTTGCCAACGCCCCGATAGCAAAGCTTTGCATGGCCTGCTTAAAGTCTTCGTCGTCTGCCCGCAGGGCGATATTGACCTGCTCATTGGGGCCGATACTGACCGAACCCATAGATGTCGTGGAACCCTGATACATGACTGTATCAAACCCGGTTGGATCATCAAACCAGTCTTTCACTGCTGTCATGATATCTGCTGCAGTGGTCAAGCCTGACACCTCTGTCACCAGAGACGACATCAGAGTATCCACACCGGCCAACGGCACAACAGTCGTTGCCGTGCCGGCAAACAGACTGCGACCTGCGACTTGAGCGTTCAACGATTGAATCGTTTCTTCGAGATAAAGGCGAGATTGACTGGATAGCAGATCAATATTGTCTTCGTTCGTGGTTCCAGTTGTTGCCAGAATGTCGTTGCTAAGCGAGCTCGCATTTTCACCTATATTGGCAATCAACATCTGAGCCGAAGATGCAAAAAAAGAGGATTCCGTTGTCGCAACTTCAAATGACTCAAGAAGGGAAATACTACGGTCGATATCCATCAGGTAGGTATAGTCACCGCCAAGTTTCACGCTAAGATCCGAAGCTTGGCCAGTGCTCAACTCGTCTGTCAATGTCGCCAAACTTTCTTTTAATTCGGCGGTACGGCTGCGCAGAAAAACACTGTGCGCCATGTCTCCAAAAGATGTTATACTCATCTATTATATCCTCAGAAGTGTTTCCATAAGTTCATCGACGACCGTCATCACCTTGGCGTTGGCGGCATAAGCCTGTTCGATCAACATGAGGTTTTGCAGCTCTTCATCAGAGTCCACTGCTTGAGCCAATTCCATTTGGCTCATCGCGGAAAAACTGGCTGAGGCAAAGCTGAGTTCTTGGTCTGCGGACGTGCTGGACTGGGTGAAATGCGATAACAGATTGGCACTCAAACTTGACGCCGAAACCGTTGTGGTGCCCATACCACCGCCTGATGATACGGTTCGCATGACTTCAAGCGCATCCGTGTAGCCCTGCAACAGGCTGGAATCCCCGGCGTTTCCGATTGCCGCAGCATTCAAACCATCTCGAAGGCGCCATGTCTCTCCAACACCATCCATGGACACCAGGTCATTGAGTTCCAGCCGATTAGAAATTCCAACGGTATTTGCAGCATTGAAAAATCCACCGTTGTCAGTGAATAGACCGGGATCAGTTGCCCCTAATGTGGTGTCCAGCGATGTATCTTGGAACCGTTCAATAAGATCGGCAGCCATCGCATCAAGGTCAGCCTGGGCATCAACAGCAAAGACATCCCGGACCTCGAAATTTGCTGCCAGCGTGCCACCTTTAATAGCCCCATCTGGACCAGTATCGATCGGGATTCCATTGATCGACAGCCCCGACAGCAACCCATTGTCCTGGGTCATGTGGGGCATCGTATCTGGCACGCTGTCAAACGTCAGCTCAGCCGCTTTGCCATCCAGCAAAATCGACCCGCCTTCAGAAAACAATGCGACTTGGCCATTGTCACGCTGAATCATAGTAACCGGAATGATTTCGTTAATCGTATCAATCAACTGCGCTCTCTGGTCCTGCAACGCAGCGGTATTCATACCACCAGCCTCGGACACCATGATCCGAGCATTCAGTTTCTCAACGTCTTTCAGGGCCTGATTGATGATATCCACCTGAACATCAATAGATCCTTCCGCGGCAGTTCTCATGTCGCGCAAACCCTCCGCCGCTTCGGAGATTGAATTCGCAAGTGCTTCGGCCTGCAAAGCCAAATCGTCTAGCCGTGGCCCGGAATCCGGGCTCGAGGCTGCCTCGATCAGGCTACTTTCAAAGTTTGTTAGCCTGGCGGAAATCGAAAACGGATCAGAAATATCGCCTACCAGAGTAGTCAATTGACTGTAAAAGTCTGCCTGAACTTGAGCATTGCCCAGCTCGGCCTCTGTGCTCCGGCGACCCGATTGAATCGCCGGATCAATGTTGCGATTGATACCAACGACCTGGACGCCAACCGTAGACGCATTGCTGGAAAGATCCAGAGTGCGTTTTGCATAGCCTGGTGTCAGCGCGTTTGCTAGGTTTTCAGAGACCACTGACGACGCGAGGCCGGCAGCAGTCAAACCAGTCATGGCGGTATTGAAGGCGGAAGTGATAGACATATTAGGCCTTTTCTATTAATCCAGATCGTTAGATTTCAGCGCGATTAGCGCTTGATGTTGGTCGTTTCCTGCAACATCTCATCCACAGTTTGGATAATCTTGGCACTTGACGAATACGCCCGCTGTGTCTGAATCATATTGGTCAATTCAGTCGCGACATCAGTCGTGGATTCTTCGCGCGCATAACCCACAACATCACCTGTTGGTCCGTCACCTGCATCCCACAGATAAAATGCACCACTTTTGTCTGATGACATATAAGTCTGCGAGTCCAACGAAATCAGTCCGTTGGGGTTAGCCATATCAACTAAGGGAACTTGATAAACGACACGGGTCGCACCGTTGTCATAACTGGCTGTCACCAGACCATCTGCACCAACTTCAACCCCGGTAAACGTACCGACGGGTGATCCGTCTTTGGTAACGCCGGCCATGTTAAAATCATCTGCCAGCTGCGTGAGACCGTCACTGGTGCCAATTTCACCAATGCTAACCTCAATCGGGCCGCCGGCGACACTCACAATTACTGATCCCGTGGAGGCGTCATATGCTCCACCGGAAACCATAGTAACCGAAGCCAGAGAGCCACCCGCTGTTTGGCTGTCAGTAAAGGTTACAACGTATTCACCAATGACTGCGCCACCAGAGGCCGAGTCAGTCAGCACCATTGTCCATTCATTGGATGCACCCGTACCAGGTACAGTTGGCGTATATGCCACCGAGATATTCTCAGCATTTCCGAGGTTGTCATAATACTCGATCGGCAAAGTTTCGACGTCCCCGTCCGAACCAGCAATCGTCGACGCGGAAGGAAGGTTAACGCCCAGATGAACCGACGTTGTCGGCTCACCAGTCAATTGGGTCACGTTGAACTGAACCGGTTCCAGACTGGTAGAACTGCCGCGAGAATATGCAGGGATGGTTCCGTCAGATAGGGCAGGCCAACCTAGCAAAACCAAGCCAGAGTCAGTCGTCAACATTCCGTCTGCATTGGTGGTGAAGGAACCAGTGGTTGTCATCATCATGTTGAGGCTGCTGGTATCAGCCTCAACATCTACCAGCGAGGCGACTGGCAACATACCACGGCCACGTACCGCCAGATCTGTTGAATTGCTGGTCGACACCAACGACCCACGCTCGTCAATCATACGTGTCGAGGTTGTTGAGACGCCACCGGCTGTATAAGTCCCGCCATTCGTCGAAATCACCATAGAATGGAAATCCGTTTGCACCCGCTTATAACCAGCGGTCGACGAGTTTGCGATGTTGTCGGAAATGGAAGCCAGTCGACTGGCATTCGCGGAAAGTCCAGCTACGCCGGCATTCAGCGAGGAAGATAAAGTCATAAGATACGCCTTTCTGCTGCATCAAATTATTCTTGAAGCTACAGCTAACGCATCGGCCATTAACGGGCGGCTAACAGATAAAATTCGATCTATCTCTTGGCCGCCTGTTCTTTGTTTTATTGGCGTAAAAGTACGATTTCGATCCGGTTATTTCGCTCTGACATCGGATTTGGTACTGATAATTTTCGATCTGCATGCCCCGTTACTCGATGAATCCGAGCCGGTTTCATGCCACCCGATTCGAGTAGCCGCCTTGTGGTGTCAGCCCGGGAACTGGACAGTTCCCACACCGGGTTATTCGCCAGAACAACCGGATGCGACCGGATATGACCACTAATGGCGACATCGTTGCTGACCACTCCAGTCACCCGTGCCACCATTCGCATCAAGTCGCGCAATAAAGCTGTAGGCGTTTCTTTGCCCTCTTCAAACAGCGGCGCATTCTCGGTGGCGAACATCTCAATGATCAGCCCCTCGTCAGTGACCCGCGTTACAATGTGCCGGGCCATTTCAACGCTGACCATGCTTTCGCCGCCTCGCCCCTGCAGCGCCTCTTCGATGGTCTTGAATTCTTCGTTTTCAGCCATCTCCTGTGCGCTCTGGTCCAGCCCGGTCTCTCCGCGTGCCTGCTGCGCATCTATCGGATTGGCTTCTGATGCACCGATCCCATTCTGAGGCATGATATCCTCAGAGAACATGCTGTCGCCATTGAAGACGCCATTGCCCCCACCCGATATTCGACTGATTGGAACCGTCGGCGAAAAATAGTCCGCAAGACCTCTTCGCTGCTTTTCCGTCGTTGCGCTTAAAAGCCACATCAACATGAAGAAGGCCATCATCGCGGTCACAAAGTCAGCATAAGCTACTTTCCATGCACCGCCGTGGTGGCCACCGCCACTAACGACTTTTTTCTTCTTGATGATAATGGGCGCCAAACCGTTTTGTGCGCTCATAATCCACTACCTTTTTATCACCCATTACTGGGATAGCAGTGAGTCTCTTAAACATGCCTTAACAGATAAATTTGCCGGCAGTTAAGGTAGGTAAACGGGGCCATTTGGGGCTCATACACCCAATTTCCGCGTAAATTGCAGTACACATTGAGAATAGTCGCCAAATTTAAACTAACTCTCGCAGATAGTGTTAACGAAACCCGCACCTATTCTTTAAGATTTTAGGGGTTCCGCCCTGCCCCGGATCAAATCCGCGGCCTTCTCTGCAATCATGATCGTTGGCGCATTGGTGTTGCCGCCAATCAATCGTGGCATCACACTGGCATCTACAACACGCAGGGCCTCTAACCCGTGCACTTTTAAGTTCGGATCTACCACGGAAAACTCATCGCGACCCATTTTGCAGGTTCCAACCGGGTGATAGATTGTATCAGACCGGGCCCGGATGTGGTGTTCCAATTGGGCGTCATCCGGTTCCCCTTTTATAAACAGCTCCTTGTAAGCATATTCAGCCACTGGAGGCGCTGCCATAATATCCCGGGACAACCGCGTGCCCTTTTTCAAAACCTCCAAGTCATCTGGGTGCGATAGAAACTGTGGGTCGATTTTAGGTGGCGCCAGCGGATCGCCCGACGTTAATCCCACTGCCCCACGAGATTTTGGGCGTAACACACAGACATGGCAGCTAAACCCGTGCCCCAAATGCAGCTTGCGCGCATGATCGTCGACAATTGAAATCACAAAATGAAGCTGAACGTCTGGGCGATCAAGATCCGGAGCGGTTTTCAAAAATGCCGCGCCCTCGGCAAATGGTGTGGCGATCATACCCCTGCCCGTCTTGCGCCACTTACTGATATGTTTCAGCAGACTGACACCTCCTGGCAGTGAGATACCAAAATTGTCCCGGTCCTTGGATTTATACGCAAGCGTGAAATCCAGATGGTCCTGCAGGTTCTGCCCAACACCGGGCAATTCGTGCACCATGTTTATACCATGAGGGACAATATCGTCCGGGCGCCCGACCCCGGACAACTGCAACAGTTGCGGTGAATTGAAGGCGCCGCCGCACAATATAACTTCTTGGTTTGCAGTTACCTGCACGTCTTTACCCTTCTTACGATAAGCGACGCCAGTGGCGCATTTTCCGTCGAACAGAACGCGCGTGGCCTGGGCCCCGGTGACCACGGTCAGGTTTGAGCGGGTCATGGCGGGGTGCAAATAGGCCGCGGCCGCCGAGCACCGCTCGCCATTGCGGGTCGCGTCATGAAACTGGGTGACCTGATACAGGCCAATGCCCTCGTTATTCCCGGTATTAAAATCTTCAGTGCGCCGGTGCTGCAGCGCTTCGCCTGCTTGAATAAACGCCTTGGTCAATGTGCGGGGGGATTTTTGCTCGCTGACTTGCAATGGCCCTGCCCCGCCATGCATACCATCACCGCCACGTTCGTTATTTTCAGACTTCAGAAAATACGGCAGTACCGCATCCCAGTTCCATCCGTCACAGCCCAATTCCGCCCACTCATCGTAGTCACTGGCATGGCCGCGCAGATAAAGCATCGCGTTGATGGCGCTGGACCCGCCCAGCGCCTTGCCGCGCGGTTGATACCCCTTGCGACCATTCAGACCTGCCTGCGGCACTGTTTCAAAAGCCCAATTATTGATTTTTGGCCGCCCCGGAAGCATCGAAACAACTGCGGCCGGCGCACGAACCAAGATACTGTCGCCACGCCCTCCAGCCTCCAGCAGACAAACCGTTTTATCCGGATCTTCGCTTAGCCGCGCTGCCAGGGTTGACCCAGCTGATCCACCACCGACTATAACGTAATCAAATCGCATGACTGCTCCGGGCTGTTGTTGAACCAATGTCCGTCAACTCAGCCTCGCGCTTTTGGCTAGGCTGTCCAGTCTAACGGAGCGTCAACAGGGGTCACAGTACATCCAGCGACGTCTTGACCCGATCCATTACGATCGACGTTTTGAAACGACTGATGTTGGATTCGTCAAAGAAATGTTCTTGGGTGAATACCTCGTATTCCTGGATATCGCTCACCACCAGGATCAGCATGAAATCTGCCTCGCCAGTGGTATAATAACACTGCTGCACACAGGGCGCGTTGCGCATCTTGCGCTTAAAGCTATCCAAATGGGCCCGGTTTTCCCGCTCCAATATCACCTCGACGAGTATGGTCATTTCCCGCCCCAGCTTGGCCGGGGACAGCACGGCGATTTCCTTTTCGATCACACCTGTCTCACGCAGCTTCTTTAGCCGTTTTTGCACGGCCGCAGGCGACAGCCCTACATCTTGACTGATGGTTTCAGCGGTCAATCGGGCGTTGCCCTGAACCAAGCGGAGTATGTGCAGATCATTGTCATCCATTGTCCGAAATTCATCCAGTTTTTTGCCGGTTGCAACAAAATTCGTATCATATTTATCCAACAACAACTGCGAAACTCGTGGAGGCGATGTAAACTGAATGAGACAGGGGAGCGACAACCATGGATGATTTTCACAAAGGCCTGACCAAGTTGCGGCAGGAATTCCACCGCGACCCCGAACTGGGTTTTCGCGAGGACCGCACCAAGGCTAAAGTGGCAGACCATTTGCAGGCGCTGGGGTTAGAAGTTCACAGAGGCACCGGCATAGTTGCCGTCTTGCGTTGTGGCACTGGCAACCGCGCTATCGGTCTTCGCGCAGATATGGACGCATTGCCAATTTCGGAAAGTTCGACTCATGGCTATGCGTCACAAAATGACGGAGTAATGCATGCCTGTGGTCACGATGGTCATATGGCTATGCTGCTGGGCGCCGCCGAAATCCTGACCCGGGATCCTGACTTTGACGGAACCGTTGTATTTCTGTTCCAACCCAATGAAGAACACGGGCTGGGAGCGCAGGCGATGATTGCTGAATCTGTGCTTGAGCGTTTTCCCATCGAAGAAGTTTATGCCATTCATAATTTACCCGGAGCCCCTGTTGGGCAGGTTTCCACCCGACCCGGTCTGATCTGCAGCAGCGAAAGCCTGTTTGAGATCACCATAACCGGTGAGGGCGGCCATGCCTCTATGCCGCATGTTGGCGTCGATGCGATCACCGTTGGCGCCGAGTTGGTTCAGGCGTTGCAAACCATCGTCTCACGCAAACTCGCACCGGCGTCAGGTACCGTGGTATCAGTGACCGAATTCGTAACCGATGGACAACGTAATGTCCTGCCGGGAAGCGCTATCCTAAAAGGTGATGTCCGCGCCCGTTCAACAGAAGATCGCGATACCGTAGAACGCTTCATGCGTCAAATTTCTGACGGCATCGCCGCAGCACATGGCGTAAAAGTCTCAGTCAGTTTTGCGACGGAATTCATCGAGACCATCAATGCCCCAATCCCTGTTGAGGCCGTCGTCCGCGCTGCCCAATCACAGGGGCTGGCTACAATACCTGACCGTGAGCCTATGAGCTTCTCGGAAGATTTCGCCCATTTCAGCGCCGCCGTACCGGGTTGCTTTTTGTTGTTGGGTAATGGTGAAGACGGGTCAAACGGGCGACCACTGCACGCCGCAAATTACGATTTCAACGATGCCCTTCTGCCAATCGGAGCCGCTTTCTGGGCCGCTCTGGTCCGCGACAGGCTACCCCTTAAAAAAGGACACTGACAATGGACAGGTTTTCTGCCGCCCAACTACAACATTACACTAGCACTCGGCTTTCCGGAGATTCTGCCAACAAGGTGCTGTCCAAGCAGGACTTCGAAAATGCCTGGACTGAAATCACAGCCTGGGATGGATATCTTGCGACTCCCTTAGTCGACTTGGGCGCATTAGCCGGTCAAATCGGTATTTCTAATGTAATATACAAGCACGAAGGACCTCGGTTTGGGCTAGGCAGCTTCAAGGCGCTTGGCGCAGCTTATGCGGCGTTGCGAGTTCTGCAACGAGAGGTGTCACGCCGGATAGGCCAGAGCACTAGCCTCACCTCCATCCGAAATGGCGAGCACGCTGAAATTTGTTCCCAAATCACCTTGGTCTCTGCAACCGACGGCAACCACGGTCGTTCGCTCGCCTGGGGCTGCCAACGATTTGGGGTCCCTTGCCGGATCTATATTCACGCCGAGGTCAGCGAGGGCCGGGCGCAGGCGATGCGGGACCTGGGCGCAAAAGTCATCAGGATAGAGGGAGACTATGACGCATCAGTTGCTCTTGCCCGTGATGAGGCAGAGCAAAACGGATGGTTTGTCGTCTCGGATACCTCATGGCCTGGATATTCGGAACCACCCCGTGATGTAATGGCCGGATATGGCGTGATGACGCGCGAAATCTGCGAGGCCTTGGATCAGGCCCCAACGCATATTTTCCTGCAAGGTGGCGTTGGTGGACTGGCCGCCTCTGTTGCGGCTGGGTTGCGGCAGTATTGGCAGAATGAAGCGCCCCGTGTGGTGATCGTCGAGCCAGACTTGGCCGCCTGCCTATTTGAAAGCGCGCAGGCAGGTACGGCAACCACTGTGGCGATCGCCGAGGAAACGATAATGGCCGGTTTGTCCTGTGGTGAGCCCTCGCAGATGGCCTGGGAAATCCTAGAGCAGGAGGCCAGCGACTTTGTCACTATTCCCGATTCGATCGTCGCCCCGACTGTTCGTCTATTGGCCCACCCGCAAGGTGATGACCCAGTGGTCGAAGCTGGCGAAAGTGCGGTTGCCGGTTTGGCAGCCCTAATCGCCGCGCGCCAAAGCCCCGAACTGTCAGACGCACTCGGGTTAAACGCCCAATCCCGCGTATTGCTAATCGGCTCTGAAGGGGTTACCGACCCTGACATTTTCGCTCAAATCATGGCTGAAACAGATGACACATAACGCCCCTCCCCGCGGTTTTCCGCCCGAGGAGTTTGAGGCCCGCACAGCCAAAGCCCAGTCAGCGATGGCTAAGGCGGGCCTATCGGGGTTGTTGCTGATGACCGAGGCCGAAGTACGCTATTTCAGCGGCTTCCATACCCTGTTCTGGCAAAGCCCGACGCGCCCCTGGTTCCTGTTTGTCCCGGCCCAAGGCAAACCCATCGCTGTCATTCCCGAAATCGGCGCCATGCTGATGCGTCAAACTTGGCTTGATGACATCCGCACTTGGGATGCACCAAACCCCGGCGACGATGGTATCAGTCTGTTGACGGAACTATTGTCGCCACTGGCCAACCAAAGCGCCAGTATTGGCGTTCTAAAAGGTCACGAAACCAGTTTGCGTATGCCACTTGGGGACTACGAGCGGTTGATCACGACCCTTCCCGGCCTGCGAATTGAGGACGCCACAGGACTTGTTCGCTCGCTGCGCATGGTAAAATCCCCCCGGGAGATCGAAAAACTATCTCACATCTGCGCCGTTGGATCGCGGAGTTTTGAGTGTGTACCTGATTTCGCCAAAGCAGGCACACCCCTGGACGAAGTGTTTCGTAGCTTTCGCCACGCGGCTTTGGATGCCGGTGCTGACGATGTGCCATATCTGGTTGGCGGCGCTGATCATGGCGGCTATCGCGATGTCATTTCGCCGCCCAGCGCAAGACCACTCCAAACTCACGACATACTGATGCTGGACACGGGTGCCACTTGGGATGGCTATTTCTGTGACTTTGATCGTAACTTTGCCATCGGACAAGCCGACGACCTGTCCCGTCGTGCCTATGATGTGCTATGGCGCGCCACCGAAGCAGGCATCGCCGCCGCCCGCCCCGGCGCCACCTGCCGCGAGCTATTTCAGTCGATGCAATCGGTGATCACGGAAATGGATAGCTCCGGCGGTGATGTCGGTCGATTAGGGCACGGGTTGGGAATGCAGCTGACAGAATGGCCCTCGCACGCGGCATTTGATGACACCGTGATCCAGGAAAACATGGTTCTGACTTTGGAACCATCGCTAAGCTATGGTGATGGGCGTATCATGGTGCACGAAGAAGATATCGTTATCCGGTCATCCGGTGCCGAACTGCTAACCACCCGCGCAGACTCTGAGCTGCCAGTCATCTGAAGGGCAAGGAATGAAACTGGATTTTGAAACCGACGCCGGTATCGGCACACGTGCAACCCTTGGCACCATCGTTTTGTCGACTGACGAAACATTAGAGCCCGAGTTTGCCCGAATGACCGCATTAGACGGTGTCGCGCTATACCACAGTCGCATTCCCATGGTTGCCGAAATTAACACTGACACTCTGCAACAAATGGAACATGACCTGCCAGCTTCAGCCCAGCTGTTGCCAACGTCGCTTGATTTCGACGTAATTGGTTATGGCTGTACTTCTGCGGCAACTGTGATCGGTCAGGCAGGTGTCGCCCGCGCTATCAATTCAGTTTTTCCGCAGGCCAAGGTTACCGACCCGCTCACCGCCATCATCGCGGCAGCAAATGCGCTTGGGGCCAAGCGACTGGGGTTTATCACTCCGTATATACCCGACGTCTCATCGCGAATGCGGCACAAGCTAGAGGAAGCCGGATTCGAGATCGTTGCTTTTGGCTCTTTTGAGGAATCCGACGACCGGGTGGTGGCACGGATATCTCCAACTTCGATCGCAACCGCCATCGATCAGGTTTCAGCACAGGCCGACTGTGATGCCATTGTTGTGGCCTGCACCAATCTGCGGTGTCTGAATGTTATCGGCAAATCCGAGAACCGGAACCGTACACGGGTGATTACAAGCAATCAGGCACTGGCTTGGCATATGCTACGTCTTGCCGGGGTGGCTGATCCGCAGACTGGGTTCGGCAAGCTGTATGAGACGACCCTCTAGGCCGAAAGTTCATCAGTAATCAATTTGTCTGCTGATGTCCTACGCCCTCATTTCGCAGGATGGTGCCCCAAGACGGATTCGAACCGCCGACCTACTATTTACGAAACAGTTGCTCTACCGGCTGAGCTATTGGGGCATTCCGGACGACCCTCTAAACACTCGTAAGCTTCAGATCAAGCCGGGAAAAGGCGATTATTTTGACCAGCGGCGCCCCTGGGAATACCAGTTGCGCCGCCGATTAGAATGCGTGCCTATTTGGCCTCATTTTCAGCCATGACAGCGTCTACAGGTTCAGCCTCGGTCATCACCACTTCGACGTCTTCGATGTCATCCTCAGCGGCTTGGGGTTCTGGCAGTGTCCCAACAATCAGCGGCAACATGCGCGCACCAGTTGCACTGGCGACTTCGTCCGCCTCCGGAGCTGTCCAGGATAATGTGTCAAAGCTAGAGCAATGCTCGCAAACCGGCGCCCATTCAGCGTGGATATGATGGCAATTTTCGCACACCCATTGCGGGCCGCGCGGCGCAGTCAGCGCGCGCGCCAACCAGCCCTGAACCACCGCGTCCGAAGATCCCTCACCACGTTCAATGGCCGCCATCAAGGTCAGGGCACGCGCATCCGGCGCTTTCTCAAACACATCGCCCAGCATCCGGCGCGCCTCGGGGTAGTCCTCGGCCACGATCAAAAGCTCAGCCATCACCAACCGGGTTTCAGCATGGTGCGGTTGCAGCTTGGCAAGTTGACCAAACCGTTTCACACGCTGCTGGGCTGTTTCCTCGGGTTCAATACTGGCAAAGGCATGGGCAAGATCTGGATGTGGTTGGACACCCCAGGATTTTTTCAGAATCTGCGCCGCATTTCGCTTTTTACCCTTTGCAATATAGGCTTTTGCCGCCAAAGCAGCAGCGGGGACAAGATCAGGTGACAGACGATTGGCCTCAATCGCTTGCTCTTGTTGCTGCACCGAAGCACCTTCATCAACGAGGGCGCCAGCGGCCGATAAGGCCAAAACCGCATCCCTGCGTTTGAACACATTGCGCGGCAATGTCCCAGTCTTCAGTTTGGTCGATAAGGTCCCGCGTGCACCGGCCCAATCCTGTGCCTGCGCTTGCAATTTCAGCAGTGTATCCTGCACCTCTTCATGCTTGGGACGCAGCGCAAGTGCCTTTTCAGCCAGTTTGAGGGCTGTTTCCGTGTCACCTTCGGACAGCTTTTGTTTCATGATACCACGCACCCCGACAAAGCGGGTAGACTGGTTGGCAACCATCCGTTTGTAAACTTCGGCCGCCTTTTTGGTATCACCCGTCATTTCAGCAGCTTGTGCGATTAGCAGATCGGTCAACTCTGGTTTCTGAAGGTATTTCTCGGCCCGGGCAGCTTTGGCCTGGGCCAACCGTCCTTCGCCCGAGGCCAACGCCATGAGGCCATCAGACAGTGCCTGATATCCTTTACGCTCGCGGCCTTTGTCAAAGTAACGCGACAGTGCCGTTTCATCCCCGTTGAGGAATTTCAGCGTCGCCACCAACAAAGATACCAACTTTAGGAACACCCAGACCAGTACCACCAAAGCGACCATAGCAATGACGGATTGCAGCGCGCCCAGGGTGAATTCGGTGCCCGCGACGGTAATTTGCACACCGCCAGCGGTTTCCATCAAAAGGCCCGCCCCAAAGGCCAGCAACGCGATGAGGGCAACAAAAACGAGAATTTTCAACAATGACCAGAGCATGGTAGCTCCCTTAATTGGCGTTCAGGCTATGGGCCAGGGCATCGGCAGCAGCGACGGCGGCCTGGCGTGTTTTGGCGGCTGTTTCCCAATCCATCAGGACAGCTCGGGCAGTTTCGGGTAAGGCTTGGATTTCAGCCAAGGCATCATCCAACTGGCCGAGGGCAATGGCAGCCTCGGCACGGGACAAAATGGCATCCGGATCGTCGCCATCACGCGGCGTGACAGAACGCGCACCGAGGTAACGTTGGGCATAGGCCAGCAAGCCTCCACTGCCCGCGCTTTCCTCGCGGACGGCGGCAAGCGCGGAACGGGCGGCGGGCACGAAATCGCTGGTCAAAGATGTCAGTGTCGCAACACCCAAATCAGCGGAAGCCGCCAATTCTGCCGGGATCGAAACACCAAGCCCCGCAAGTTCACTTAACACCGAATTATATGCCGTTCCCGCATCCAGACCAGATCGCAACCGGGCCACCATGGTCTGCGCGCTGGCGATACGCACTGCCTCGGCACTGGCGGCATCCAGCGCTTGCGCCTCGGCCACCATTTTCTGCACTTCCTCGCGCTGGGTAATCAAACTGCTCTGCAACTTGGCCAGTTCGGCTTCATAAGCTGCCACTGCAGCTGGAGAGGCGGCATCGGTTATCGGTCGTTTTTCCAACTCCAACAACCGTTTTCCAAAGGCATCCAACTGCGGCTCAAATTGAGCAACACGGTCAAGAACTGGACCCATCTGTGATGTTACTTTTTGCAGCTCAGTCGCAAAATGGGCTTCAATCGCAGACAGGTCCGGCGTTTTATTCGCCTCAACTTGCAGTCTCAAACCAGCCAAAATTTCCCTTATCTCAGACTGACCCAGTTCCAGCTCAGTCAAATCAACCGGAGGTGCTGACTGCAATGTTGCCGGCAAAACAGAATTCAACCACTGGCCTTGGCCTGCAACAAACCCAATTGATGCCGCAACAACGCCACCCACAAACGCCATGCCAAAACTGCCACGCTTTACAGTGACACGTTCGACTTCCTTTTCCGGGAGAGATGTAACCAATTCCGGCGCAGGATCAGCGGTCTCGGTCTCGGTCTCGGTCTCGGTCTCGGTCTCGGTCTCGGTCTCGGTCTCGGTCTCGGTCTCGGTCTCGGTCTCGGAACTATGAATGTCGTCCAGCTCAACTGCGTCAACAGTTGCAGACACAATGTCTTCAGTTTCACTAATGGTGGAGGGATCTAAAGTGTCGGCCTGTAACGGCTCGATGTTGGGGCTGCCCTCAGTCACCAGATCAGAATTCTTTTTGTCAGCCACTTCGGCTACCCCCATCGATTCTCAAATTTCTTATATTCGAACCAGTCCGACACTACTGCGCTGACCTATCGCTCTCAACCCGGATCAATGTTGCCGCGACGTCTTGAACCAACAGCGCCATGGACTGTGCATCTGGTTCACTACATATCCGCAAATCCCTATATTTCAAGGACTTCAGTGGCTCTGCAACTGCACCACTCATTGCAATCAGGTGAAATCCTGACCCTATTGGGCAAAGGTCGGCAAATTGTCGCGCAGTACGCGGCGAAAAAATCGGCACGATTACATCCTGGGTTGCAGACAGCGCTGAATTTGCCTCGTCAGTCAGGGTAAGTAGCCGTTGCTCATAAATAATTTTTTCCCGACATGGCAGTCCCGCCTTAGACAATCGCTCGGCAATTTGCCCGCGTGAATGTTGGCCACGCAGATGTACAAGCAACCCGGATGGGCGACGCTGCAAAAGATCCGCCACAACGTCATCCGCCGTATTGCCACACATTTGGGCTTGCCATCCCGCGTCCTCGGCAATCTGCCTGGTGTGTCGACCCAGACAATAGGCCGTTCTACCGTCGCGATCAGGGATACTGGCAGTCGCGGACACACCATTAGCAGAGGTGAATATCACCGCCTCGTCCTTCAGCAGAGTGACATCTTGACCTACAGGTTGCACTGACATCAGTGGTGCATAGATAATTTGCAGTTTGGCAGTCAATGTTGCAGGCAACATCGCGACAAACCGCCGTGCCGCGTTTTGCGGACGTGTCATCAACAGGACTGCCATGCCACTCTCCCGGGATTGTTTGCCATTCCCTTAGGTGGTAGCTCCGAGGTCACTGTGATGCAACGGCAAGACGATGACACAAACACTGACAATTCTTGGGCTCGAGAGCAGCTGTGATGACACTGCGGCGGCAGTGGTCCGGCAAAATGGCGACAACTTACCGGATATTTTATCCTCGGTTGTCTTTGGCCAAAATGAATTGCACAGCGCCTATGGTGGCGTCGTGCCGGAAATCGCCGCCCGTGCCCATGCCGAAAAACTGGACGTGTGCGTGCGCGACGCATTGACGGGGTCTGGTCTGGCTTTGGCTGATCTGGATGCAATTGCCGTCACTGCCGGACCAGGTCTGATTGGTGGAGTGATGTCGGGGGTGATGTGTGCCAAAGGTATTGCGGCCGCGACCGGTCTGCCTCTGGTCGGGGTCAACCATCTGGCAGGCCACGCGTTAACGCCAAGACTGACTGACGCGATTGCCTACCCCTATCTCATGCTTTTGGTTTCAGGCGGACACTGCCAATACCTTATCGCCCGCGGCCCCGAGGACTTTACCCGATTGGGTGGCACCATCGATGATGCCCCAGGTGAAGCCTTTGACAAAACTGCACGTTTGCTTGGACTACCACAACCTGGTGGGCCAGCCGTGCAGGCCGAGGCGGAAATAGGAAACGCAAAACGGTTTAGGTTTCCTCGCCCCATGCTGGACCGACCTGATTGCAATCTTTCCTTCTCTGGGTTGAAAACGGCGCTGATGCGTATGCGGGATCAGGTTGCGGCTGAAAAAGGTGGTTTGACCCGTCAGGATCGGGCTGATCTATGCGCAGGGTTTCAGGCCGCTGTGGTGGATGTTCTGGTCGAGAAAACACGCCGCGCCATTCGCCTGTACCTTGAAGAAAATCCCGCCATACCCACCGTTGCAGTGGCTGGCGGTGTGGCAGCAAATACCGCCATACGGGCTGGATTAGAGACTGCTTGCGCAGAAATGGGTGCCGTGTTCACAGCTCCTCCGCTGCATCTGTGTACTGATAACGCCGCAATGATCGCCTATGCAGGACTAGAGCGATTTAGGGCCGGTGCGCGTGATGGAATGGACCTTACCGCCCGACCGCGCTGGCCGTTGGACCAAACCAGCCCCGCTATGTTGGGCAGTGGCCGCAAAGGAGCCAAGGCATGAGCGTATCGGTTCTTGGATCAGGCGCATTTGGCACCGCTTTGGCGATATCTCTGTCTGGCAATGGTCCTGTAACCTTGTGGACGCGAAATCCGGACCATGCAAAAGCAATGCAGTCCGACCGCGAAAATATGAAACGATTGCCCGGAGTGCCATTGCCAGACGGCCTGTCAGTCACAGACAGTATTACAGATGCAGCGCAAAATCAGACACTATTGCTGGCCGTTCCGATGCAAAAGCTCCGGTCCGTCCTGAACGAACATTGCGAATTTCTGGCTGGCAAAACTGTCGTTGCCTGCTGCAAAGGTATTGAGCTGAATACCGGTCTTGGCCCTATTGCGGTCCTGCGCGAAGCCCTGCCCAGCGCGCAACCCGCCCTGCTGACCGGTCCCAGTTTTGCCGATGATATTGCCCGGGGACTTCCCACCGCTTTGACACTGGCTTGCAACAACGCCCCGCTTGGCAAAGACTTGCAGCAACAGTTGACGACCACAAACCTGCGACTTTATCGAACCACCGACACCATTGGTGCCGAGCAAGGTGGCGCATTGAAAAATGTGATGGCCATTGCTTGTGGTGCCGTGATCGGAGCCGGGCTTGGCGACAGTGCGCGCGCGGCGTTGATGACACGAGGCTATGCCGAAATGCAGCGCATGGCCATTGCCTGCGGTGCACAGCCTGAAACGCTGGCCGGGCTGTCCGGGTTTGGCGATCTGACACTGACCTGCAGTTCAAACCTGTCGCGCAACTATCGGCTAGGCCTGTCGATTGGTCGTGGGGAAACGTTTGATCCCACTATAACGGTCGAAGGAGCTGCCACTGCGCGGGCTGCTGCCGCAAAGGCCGATGACATGAAAATCGACATGCCGATCACCCAAACGGTAACCAATTTGGTCAGTCAGCGCTTGACGATTGCCGATGCAGTGGCTCAATTATTAGCAAGACCATTAAAAGAGGAATAAAATGTTAATTGCTTTGATTGCCCGCGACAGGCCCGGCGCCCTTCAGACCCGGCTCGACAATCGCACAGCGCATCTTGCCTATATTGAAGACACTGGTGCAGTAGCTCAGGCTGGTCCGCTGCTGGACCAAGAAGGCAATATGGTCGGGTCGCTTGTCATTCTAGATGTCGAAGACATGGCTGCAGGACAGGCTTGGGCAGACAGTGACCCCTATGCAAAGGCCGACTTATTCGAGACCGTTGACTTGATCACCTGGAAAAAGGTCATTGGCTAATGGCATATTGGCTGTTCAAATCCGAACCATCAACCTGGAGCTGGGATGACCAGGTGGCCAAGGGGGCCGAAGGTGAGGAGTGGGACGGTGTGCGCAATTATCAGGCGCGCAACTTCATGCGTCAGATGGAAATCGGGGATCGCGGTTTCTTTTACCACTCGCAAAAAGAAAAATCGGTGGTCGGAATTGTCGAGATTTGTGCCGAGGCGCATCCTGATAGCACGATTGATGATGACCGCTGGGAATGTGTGGATATCAAGGCAGTGCGCGGATTTGCGCAACCGGTGGCACTAGACCAGATCAAAGCAGATCCCAGGCTTGAAGACATGATCTTGGTTCGCAATTCACGGCTCTCGGTACAACCGGTCACCGAAAGTGAATGGCGCATAGTCTGTGCTCTGGGTAAAACCGAGGCGGACTGATCCGGCATAAATGATTCAGTCGAAGCTGACTAAATACCGCTTAGAAAATATGAAAAAGGGAAGGTCCGATTGCTCAGGACCTTCCCTCTCACCCCGCGTGCTCCCAAGCCACCACACGCGTATGAAAATTTCTGGTTCCTGGCCATCCTGACCGTAAAACCTTGATACCCAAGCCAGGGGTTTTCCGCAATTCAATTGCCCGAACAATACCGTTCAAATGCAATACGCCTACCACAAGGGCAGGCGCAGTTTTCTATTGGTCGCAAATAATCAGCCGTAGACTGATTCTTTCCCAAAGTGTTTGGTCAGCATGTAATAAACGACCGCACGATACTTGTTGCGCTCTGATTTTCCGTAGATCTCAACGACCGCATTGATCCCCGCCATCAGCTCAGGTCCGTCTGCCAGGCCCAATTTTTTCACTAGAAAATTCTCTTTTACGGTTTCAAGTTCACTCTCTTGGCTTGACGCTACAGTTGATGCATCCGCGTTGTAAATCGCTGGACCACAGCCAATGGTGACCTTGGTCAGCAGATCCATATCCGGCTCCATACCGCATTTGTTTTTCAGATCATCCGCATACTGCACAATCAAATCGTCTCTTTTACCCATGGTTTTGGTTCCAGTTGAATTGTTGAAAATTGAACTTGGGAAACTCCCAATATGACTAAACCTATCGGCATAGTTTTGTTTAACAAAGGGAAAATTCTAACAGGGTTCCCCAACAAAGGGGATCGCGGCCTACCTTACCGGGTTGTCTCATTCCATAGCATGCGCTCTTTTCACCTATTGAGTGAACGGCGCAGAATTCGTCAACTCAGAGAGTAAAACAAAGAAGGGGAGACGGATGTCTTCATATTTAAAAACAACGCCCAATAGCGAGGGCTTTTTTGGTGAGTATGGTGGAGCACAACTGCCACCACCACTAGAACCACATTTCACGGAGATCCGCGAAACCTATGAGAAGATTTCGAAATTATCCGACTTCATTCGGGACCTTCGCTACATTCGCAAACATTTTCAGGGTCGCCCAACGCCGGTAAGCCATTTGAAGAACTTATCAAATCTGACCGGAGGTGCGCAGATCTATGCCAAACGCGAGGACCTGAACCACACTGGTGCGCATAAGCTGAACCACTGCATGGGCGAGGGCCTTCTGGCCAAATTCATGGGCAAGAAGAAACTCATGGCCGAAACTGGCGCCGGCCAACATGGTGTCGCCCTTGCCACCGCTGCCGCCTATTTCGGTATGGACTGCGAAATCCACATGGGCGAGATCGACATCGCCAAGGAAGCGCCAAACGTGACCCGGATGAAGCTATTAGGCGCCAAAGTGGTTCCCGTCGGTTTTGGCGGGCGGTCCTTAAAAGAGGCCGTCGACAGCTGCTTTGAAAGCTATATGTCGCAAGCAGACAAAGCTCTGTTTGCGATTGGTTCAGTTGTGGGCCCTCACCCGTTTCCAATGATTGTCCGTGACTTTCAACATGTTATCGGTATCGAAGCCCGCGAACAGTTTTTGGATATGACCGGAGATCTTCCCGATATTGTTGCCGCCTGTGTTGGCGGTGGATCTAATGCCATGGGCATTTTTTCAGGCTTTATCGACGATGCTAATGTTGCGCTATATGGGGTTGAACCGATGGGCACCTCGTCCAAGCTGGGTGAACATGCGGCGACTATCGCCTTTGGTGAAGACGGCGACATTCACGGGTTCCGCACAATGGTTCTGAAAGATGCCAATGGCGATCCTGCGCCTGTGCACACTGTGGCATCAGGATTGGATTACCCGGGCATAGGTCCAGAACACGCGCATCTCTATCGTACCGGGAAGGCCAACTATACCTCGGCCAATGACAGGGAATCGTTGAACGCCTTTTACGCTATGTCACGTCATGAAGGCATTATTCCTGCACTGGAAAGCGCCCATGCGTTAGCCTTTGCCATTCGCGCGGCACCAAAAAACCCAGGCAAATCCATCCTGATCAACTTGTCTGGCCGCGGTGACAAGGACATTGATTACGTGACGGAAACTTTTGGTTTCGGCGAGGATTGAACCCAGCCGGCCCATACAACAAAACAGCCGGTCAAAGGATTGACCGGCTGTTTCCATTAATACGCTGCCTTCACGGCACAGCTAAAGGGTACCCCTTAGTAGCGGTAGTGCTCGGGCTTGAACGGGCCTTCGGCGGAAACGCCGATGTAAGACGCCTGCTCATCGCTAAGCGTGCTCAACTTAACGCCAATCCGGTCCAGGTGCAGACGCGCGACCTTTTCATCCAGATGCTTAGGCAAAATATAAACTTCGTTTTTGTAGTTATCACCGCGGATCCACAGCTCAATCTGCGCCAGAACCTGGTTGGTGAACGATGCTGACATCACAAACGACGGATGGCCAGTGGCGTTGCCAAGGTTCAGCAAACGGCCTTCGGACAGCAGGATCAGACGGCTACCCGAGGGCATCTCGATCATGTCGACCTGGTCTTTGATGTTGGTCCACTTATGGTTTTTCAGGTTTGCGACCTGAATTTCATTATCAAAGTGGCCAATGTTACCAACAATCGCCATGTCCTTCATCTCGCGCATATGCTCGATACGGATCACGTCTTTGTTGCCGGTTGTTGTGATGAAAATGTCAGCGCTGTCGACGACATCTTCCAGAACGACCACTTCGAAACCGTCCATAGCAGCCTGCAATGCGCAGATCGGGTCGACCTCGGTGACTTTAACGCGGGCACCGGCCCCCTGCAGCGAAGCAGCGCAGCCTTTGCCTACATCGCCGTAACCGCAAACCACGGCAACCTTACCGGCCATCATGGTGTCGGTGGCACGACGAATGCCGTCAACCAGCGATTCTTTACAGCCGTATTTGTTGTCAAATTTCGACTTGGTAACCGAGTCGTTCACATTGATTGCCGGAAAAGGCAACTGGCCATTCTTCTGCAGCTCATACAGGCGATGCACACCTGTTGTGGTCTCTTCCGAGACGCCCAGTATGTCTTCACGGGTTTTGGTGAACCAGCCAGGGCTTGCCGCCATGCGCTTTTTGATCTGCGCAAAGATGGCTTCTTCTTCTTCTGAAGTTGGAACTTCGATCAGATCAGTCTCGCCGGCCTCAACACGGGCTCCCAGCAGAACATAAAGCGTAGCATCGCCACCATCATCAAGGATCAGGTTGGCACCTTCTGGGAACATAAATGACTTGTCTAGATAGTCCCAATGCTCGACCAGTGTCTGGCCCTTAACAGCAAAAACCGGAGTGCCGCTTGCTGCGATCGCTGCCGCTGCATGGTCCTGTGTCGAGAAAATGTTACACGACGCCCAACGCACATCCGCACCCAGGTCCACCAGGGTTTCGATCAAAACGGCTGTCTGGATCGTCATATGCAACGAACCAACGATCCGTGCGCCCTTCAACGGTTTTTCTTCGCCATATTCCGCACGCAAGGACATCAAGCCCGGCATTTCAGTCTCGGCGATGTCTAGTTCTTTGCGGCCAAACTCGGCCAGCGCGATATCCTTGACAAAGTAATCTTCGGCCATCGTCGTCTCCAATCCGATTTCTGATAAGTCAGAGAGGCCCTAACATTGCAATGGTTGACAAGCAACGAAGATGCCCGGATTGAGCGTCGGATTTCACGTCTGGGCTGGTTAACTGGCCGAGCCTTTTGGCTTTTTATTCGGACCGATGCCAAAGTAGTCGGTTCCAACGGCCACGATACAGCTGATCCCGTTTGGTTGGGTCATTAGCACTGTAAAGGTCCCAGTTTCTTCTGAGGACCAGATTTCCACTACAGAATTCTTGGACGGGGCCGTTTGCAAGCCGCCTGAGGTCAATTGTTCGGAATATTGGCTTTCTAACTGGTGGATCACGTCGCCGCGATCTCCACAGGTAGCGGACAAGGCCGGCGGTGCTGTTGCAGCCATTCCAAAGATAATCGAAATCCCTAATAATCGCTTGAACATAACATTCTCCTTTTCAGTTCAAGTTCACCATTCAAAAGGGGTTCCAGGCGCGTGCCTCGGCTCCCTTCTGTGTATCTAATATTAGTATTTTCACCCTGTTTTTCAAAGCACGCGGCTTCAACATGCTGTTTCCAATACGTGATACTGATGTAAAAACGGGATGCATCTTAGGGATTTCGAACTTAAGAATGTCCCAAAAAGGAACGTCAATATGGCCACTCCCCCACGCGCCTGGCAACGGATGCTTTCAGGGCGACGACTGGATCTTTTGGATCCTACTCCGGTTGATATCGAGATCGATGATATTGCCCATGGATTGGCATTTGTGGCGCGCTGGAACGGTCAGACAATAGGGGAGTTTGCCTATTCAGTGGCGGAACATTCGCTACTTGTTGAAACACTGTACGGCCGCATCAACCCCAAAGCGCCAGTAAAATGGCGATTGGCTGCCTTGCTGCATGACGCACCGGAATATGTGATCGGAGACATGATTTCACCGGTCAAAGCTGCGATTGGTCCATCATATGGGGAATTGGACGCGCGCTTGACCGCCGCTATTCATCTTAGATTTGGACTACCGGCTGCACTGCCTGTCACTGTAAAAAAGCAGATCAAAAAAGCAGACCACATTAGCGCCTGGATGGAAGCTGTTCAAATCGCTGGTTTCTCGGTGCAAGAGGCCAACAAACTCTTTGGCAGGCCCAGCGAAGAGCTGATTGGTGACCTGAAAATTCAGCTGAGACCACCCGTCGAAGTTCGTAAATTGTTTGTCGAACGCTTTGCCGAACTTTTGGCTTTGCAATAAAATACCACCGTGTATTGGCCCGGAAAGCCGAGCCATTCACCCTTAATAAGAGCCTATTTCGGGCTCCGCTTAGCCAAAATGCGCTGTAACGTACGACGATGCATATTCAATCGACGCGCTGTTTCTGACACGTTGCGATCACAAAGCTCATACACTCTTTGAATGTGTTCCCAACGGACCCGGTCAGCACTCATAGGGTTTTCTGGCGGCGGTGGTAACGCATCCGCATGCGCCAGCAGTGCATTTGTAACATCCGTGGCATCAGCTGGTTTGCTCAGATAATCAGTGGCGCCAATTTTCACTGCTGCCACGGCCGTGGCGATGGCACCGTAGCCTGTCAGCACAACCACCCGACTATCTGGGCGTTTCTCTCGCAGGACTTCAACCACGTCCAGACCGTTCCCGTCTTCAAGCCGCAAATCAACAACCGCATAGGCCGGCGGGCGCGCTGTTGCGACAGCGCGTCCTGCCGCTACAGATCCGGCAGTTTCAACTTCGAATCCACGTTTTTCCATGGCTTTGGCCAGGCGGCGCAAAAATGGTTCGTCGTCGTCAACCAGCAACAATGTCTTGTCAGGTCCAATCTCCTGCGGAGCAGTTTCGGCCATGGTCAGTCCTTTGTGCCAGATTGAGGTGGTAGCTAAGCAAGAATATTACCGGGCGGGCGAGAAACGTCAAACAGCTACATTTTGTCCAGAAAACAACCGATCTGATCGGCCATCTCTTCGGGCTCTACATCGCGGCGGAAAAACTCGACAAAACCCTGCTCGGGCAGCACGAGGTAGGAAAAGGTCGAGTGATCAACAAGATAAAACTCATCATCACCTGTTTGCGCCTGGAAATACGTCTTATACGCCCGGCTGGCCGCTTTTACCTGATCCAAAGATCCCGTCAGTCCAATCATTCGCTCATGAAGGTTTTCAGCAAATTCACCAACCACTTCAGGAGTATCTCGTGTTGGGTCGATTGAAATGAAAACCGGAGTCACGCTTTGACCGCGTTCCGCCAACACATCAATCGCATCAGCATTGCGGGCGGTATCCATCGGACAAACATCGGGGCAGAACGTATACCCGAAATACACCAGCGACGGCTCGGTGATCACATCTTTGTCAGTAACAGTCTCTCCCTTGGCGTTCACCAGTTCAAATGGTCCACCAATCTGTGCTGCACCACCGGCAATCTGACTGCTGCGGCATTGAGCAAACTGATCTGCCTCTGCGCCGCGTTGGGTCATAACCCAAACACCACCCACCAGGGCAGCAACAGAAACAGAGGCAAGAATGGCGTATAAACGGTTCATAAGATCACACCTTGAATGATACGTGATATGTTGATCGTGTTGGTGCCAGACCTATCAAGAATTACAGCCGATGCAACCGGAGCTGAACAAACGTGACTGAGACAAATATTGGCCTGATGAGCGGACAAGAACGCAGCCACTGGATCCGGTTGCGCACCTTGATTCTGCTGCGATGGATCGCCATCGGGGGGCAGATCTCTGCCATTGCCGTCGCCCAGGGTTTTTACAACCTCCAGCTAAATCTGGGCCTGTGCTATTTTGCAATTGGTGTTTCAATCGTTGGAAACCTGGTGGCAATGTTCGTCTTTCCCGAGAACAAACGCCTGTCAGAGTTTGAGAACTTTTTGACTGTCCTGTTCGACCTGATGCAGCTCTCTTTTCTGCTGTACCTCACCGGCGGGTTGAACAATCCGTTTGCAATTCTGGTACTGGGCCCGGTTACGATATCCGCCAACATGATGCGGCTGCGTTCTACCCTGATTATCGGCGGCACTGCTATTATCTTAGTGACGCTAATGGCCGAATTCCACGTACCGTTACGTACTGCTCAAGGCTTCGTTCTGCGAATTCCGGATGTTTTTGTCTTTGGCAACTGGACTGCCATTATCATCGCCGTCTTGTTTTTGGGCGCCTACTCGTACCGGATCAGTTCAGAAATGCGCTCCATGTCTGATGCTTTGGCGGCAACTCAACTGGCCCTGTCTCGTGAACAGAAATTGACCGACCTGGGCGGTGTAATTGCGGCGGCCGCGCACGAATTAGGCACCCCACTGGCCACTATTAAACTGGCCAGTGCAGAATTGATTGAAGAGTTGGAAGACCGTCCCGATCTGTGTGTCGATGCTGCGCTGATTCGCGAGCAGGCCGACCGCTGCCGCGATATTCTTCGGGATATGGGGCGGGCAGGCAAAGATGACCTACATCTGCGCCAGGCGCCTCTTTCCACCGTGGTTCATGAAGCTGCTGAGCCACATATGCATCGCGGAAAGTTTATTCATTTTGAAGAGGGCCCGGACGAAGGTGGGGGCTTTCAGCAACCAACCGTCCTGCGTAAACCAGAAATCATCCATGGGTTACGAAATCTTGTCCAGAATGCCGTGGATTATTCCCGCGCCAATGTCTGGGTTGAATCGTCATGGACCGACGATGACATCACTCTGCGTATCTATGATGATGGCGCTGGCTACCCCTCGCAGATGCTAGGGCGGATTGGCGATCCCTTTGTTCGGCAAGGCCGCGTCGACAGTGATCGCAAAACACGCCCCGAGTATGAAGGTATGGGGCTTGGGCTCTTCATTGCCAAAACTCTACTGGAGCGTACTGGGGCAAAATTGCATTTTGCCAATGGCTCTGATCCATCGCAATCTATTAGCATTCACTCCGACAGGCAGGGCGCTGTTGTCGAAGTGTACTGGCCCCGGCAGAAGATCGATGCAATAGAAGGCGAAAATGCGGTCCCATTAGGCCGGAACCAACCGATAGAAATTTAACTATTCATCTTTTGGCAACCAGTTAAACATCAATTAACTATTATTGAGGCAAGATAAGGTAAATATCATCTAAACTAGGCAGGATAACATGCAAAACATCGTCTCCATGGAATGGCTTGTTTTGGCGACTTTATGTGCAGCCACTGCAGCAGTTGCTGTTTGGTGGCTCTCTCCTACCTCTGGGCATCAAAGTCTGGAGCAAGATCTGCTATCTGGTGATGACCGGGCAGACGCCGTTTTTCTGTTTGATGATTCTAACTTGATCGGCTGGTCCACAGGGGCACGTAAGTTCATTGGCGACCGGGCTGAAGGGTTCAGTTGGGCCACCCTGCGGGATCAATTGTCACGTAGCTATCCGGGCCTGCCCCAGTCACCAGGCTTTTTAAAAGATGTCGGACCACTTGTACTGTCCGGAACTGCGACTGCCGAATCTCACGAAGCGCATTGTGAATGGATCGACGGTATCACCCGTGTTCAATTGCGCCGCAGTGCATCCGTGGCGAAGGACAAGTCCCTTGACCAAGAGTTGACCACTCTGCGTGCCGCTGTGCATCAGGCACCCTATCCGGTCTGGCTTCAATCCGAAGATGACGAAGTGACCTGGTCCAACTTGGCCTATGATAATCTGAGCCAGAAATTACGCGGACGTAATGTAGATTTCGCCGATCCGCTGTTTGCTGACCTGTCCGAACCAATGGCCAGCGGCAAAGCAGAGCGGATCTCTATCCCACTGCCCGACAGTAATAAAAAACTGTGGTACAATATCTCAACCACCGAAACCGAGGCTGGTTGGCTAAGTCACGCGGTCGACATCAACGCGGTGGTCGACGCCGAAGTCGCCCAGCGGAACTTTGTTCAGACACTGGCAAAAACCTTTGCTCAGCTGTCCATCGGCCTGGCCATTTTCGACCGTAATCGCCAGTTGGTTCTGTTTAACCCAGTGCTGATTGACCTTACCGCACTGCCCGCCAACTTTCTCAGCTCGCGGCCAAATTTGCTTAGCTTCTTTGACCGCCTTCGCGATCAACGGATGATGCCCGAGCCGAAAAACTACACCAGCTGGCGCCACCAAATGGCCGACCTTCTCGAAGCTGCAGCTGAAGGCCGGTATCAGGAAACTTGGTCTTTGCCTTCGGGTTCAGTCTATTCGGTAAGCGGTCGTCCGCACCCTGACGGGGCCGTTGCCTTCCTGTTCGAAGACATTACTGCCGAAATCACCCTGACTCGTCAGTTCCGCTCGGAGCTGGAAATGGGCCAATCGATCATGGACCAAATGGACGAGGCCATTGCAGTGTTCGCAAATGACGGCACCATGACGTTTTCTAACAAAGCCTACCATGATTTGTGGCAGATGGACCCTGAAGCCAGTTTTGCCAAGGTATCGGTGGTTGATGCATGCCGTGTCTGGCAGGACATGTGCGCCGCAACCCCCACTTGGGGCGAGTTGCGCGACTTTGTAAACGGCCACGAAAACCGCGACCCGTGGTGGACACACGTCCAGCTGCGCAGCGGTGATCCTATGATCTGTAAGGTTTCTCCGGTGCAGAACGGTGCAACAATGGTGACATTCCGCACGCCGGGCCCGTCTATCGCTCCGAAGGAACAGGAACGCTTTGCGATCACGCACCAAGACGGCTAAGACGCGAACCAGCTTGCAGCCTTTAACGTGCGGGGCCATTGTGGCCAAATGACACTTTGCCATGCGACCCGTACTCTTTCCTCTCCGCAGGACACCGCCGATCTGGCCACTCGCATCGCCGAGGCTCTTAGCCCCGGCGATTGCCTTTTGTTGGAAGGCCCTATTGGCGCTGGCAAAACCCATTTCTCCCGGCACCTGATCCAATCATTGTTGCCAGTAGCCGAAGACGTCCCGTCACCTACGTTCACTTTGGTGCAAACTTATGACGTGCCCACCGGCGAATTATGGCACGCAGACCTGTACCGGCTGTCATCATTGGATGAAATTGAAGAACTGGGTCTGGTCGACGCCTTTGACACCGCGATCTGCCTGATCGAATGGCCCGATCGAATGGCCGAACTCACACCCATGCATGCACTGAAATTGCGTCTTGCTCTGGACGCCGATCACGCAGATACCCGCCATCTGACGTTCACTTGGAATGATGAAAAGTGGCACCCGCTGATGGATCGGATAGCCAATGACTGATCGAAAAAACCTGGCCACTGCATTTATTAATACAACCGATTGGGCCAATGGCACGCGGGTTGATCTGGCGGGGGATGCCTCGGATCGCAAATACGAGCGAGTGTTTGCGCCGATCACAGAACTGCCCGCAGTTCTGATGGATGCTCCACCGGGTCAGGCTGAGGATGTCGCAACTTTTGTCTTCATCACAAACCACCTGCGTGATCTGGGGTTAAGCGCGCCGGAAATTTTGGCCGAAGATACCGAACATGGTTTTTTGTTGATCGAAGACCTTGGTGACGATCTGTATGCACGTATCCTTCGTAGCGATCCATCGCTGGAAATACCACTGTATAAGGCCGCCACGGATGTTCTGGTAAAGCTGCACTCAGCGCCAATGCCCAAGCTGGAAACCATGGGCCCGCGTGTGATGGCACACTTGGATGACATTGCATTCACCCATTACAGTGGCGGTATTCTTAGTGCCCACGACACCGATCCGGCAGCCCGATTTGTGGATCGATTCGAAGAAATTCTACGTGCCACAGTTCAGGGAGATCCAGTCCTGGTTCAACGTGATTACCATGCCGAAAACCTGTTATGGCTACCGGATCGCAGCGGTGTTGCCCGGGTTGGTTTATTGGATTATCAGGCCGCTCTTGCCGGCCATCGTGCTTATGATCTTGTGTCGCTTCTCCAAGATGCCCGCCGAGACGTTCCCGCCGACATAGAGTCTCAAATGATTGATCACTATATCGCCAACACCAACGTCGACAGCCAAGGATTTCGAACTGCCTATACCGTATTGGGCGTGCAGCGAAACCTGCGCATCTTGGGGGTGTTTGCCCGTCTGTCTAGTGACTACGGTAAACCGCAATATGTTGATCTAATCCCCCGAGTTTGGGCACATATGATCCGCGGCTTGGATCACCCAGCGCTGGCGCCGGTGGCGGACATAATCCGCAACTCCATGCCACAGCCAACGCCCGAAAACCTGGATAAGCTGAGACCGTGATGCAAACCCACCCCTCGTCTGTGATGCTGTTTGCCGCCGGCTTTGGCACCCGAATGAAGACTTTGACCCGTGACTGTCCTAAGCCAATGATCAAGGTAGCCGGTCGATCGCTCATCGATTACGCGCTGGATCTGGCACGTGAGCTTTCACCAGACCGTATTGTCGCCAATCTGCATTACAAGCCTGAGCAGCTGCAGGCACATCTTGAACCACAAGGGGTGCTGCTAAGTCATGAAACGCCCGAGATTCTGGACACCGGCGGAGGCTTGCGGCAGGCTATTCATTTGCTAGGCAATGGTCCGGTTTTCACCATGAACACCGATGTGATTTGGGCCGGTCCAAACCCGCTGGAACTGGCACGCGACGCTTGGGACCCAGACATCATGGACGCATTGCTGGTTTGTGTGCCGCTGGCCCGCGCAATGGGACGCAAGGGCGCCGGCGATTTCACTGCCGACCCCCAAGGTCGCATCAGCCGCGGTGGTGATCTGGTTTATGGCGGCGTGCAAATCGTAAAAACCTCTGGCCTGCAAACTATTGAGAAGAACACCTTTTCACTGAATGAACTTTGGAACCAGATGCATGACGCGAACCGTCTATTTGCGCTGCAATACCCTGGCCACTGGTGCGATGTTGGCTACCCAGAAGGTATCGAAATCGCCGAAAGCCTGTTGAAATCATATGATGTTTAAACCTTCAGATACGCCCCGCATATTTGCCTTGCCATGCGGAACCGATTTCCCTCGTGCACTTGTCGACGGGCTGATCCAACGCAGCAATGACCAGCCGCCCGAAGCGCTGGCCAAGGTTGAGCTGATCGTCAACACCAAACGTATGGCTCGACGGATCCGCAGCCTGTTTGACGCCGGCCCAACTTTACTGCTCCCACGAATATCGCTGTTAGGCGACATATCAAGTCGAGTCGCATTGCACGGATTGCCACCTGCTTTGCCGCGTCTTCGACGGCGACTGCTATTGTCGCAACTGGTAGCCAAACTTCTAGAAGCAGACCCCAGCCTGGCAGCGCGGTCATCTCTGTATGATCTTTCAGACAGCCTGGCTGCCTTGTTTGATGAAATGCAGGGCGAAGGTGTCACAACCGATACCATTCGTAACCTCGATGTCTCGGATATGTCAGACCACTGGGCGCGTGCGCAGAAATTTATCGACATTGCTGATGAGTTCACGGATAGCCAAGACGGAACGATCGAAGTTGAGGCTCGCCAGCGTCAGATGGTGTTAAACCAAATTGACACGTGGCAAGAAAACCCACCGCAACATCCGGTAATTTTAGCGGGCTCAACCGGATCACGCGGGACAACATTGTTGCTAATGCAAGCCATCGCGCGCCTACCACAAGGTGCGGTGGTCCTGCCCGGCTTTGACTTCGATCTTCCCTCTCAGGTCTGGGTTGGTCTCGACGATCCACTTATATCAGAAGATCACCCACAATTTCGATTTCACAAGCTGATGACAGGTCTGGACCTGGCTCCGGATGACATAAATCCCTGGTGTGACAATGCACCACCGGCCCCTGCACGCAATCAACTTGTTTCCCTGTCTCTGCGCCCTGCCCCAGTAACCGACGCCTGGATGACCGAAGGTCCCAAATTGATGGATTTGGACAAGGCGACAGAAAATGTAACCCTGATTGAGGCCCCAAATCCACGTGGTGAAGCATTGGCCATCGCATTGCGACTGCGACAAGCGGCCGAGGACGGGCAAACGGCGGCGCTGATCACCCCGGATCGAATGTTAAGCCGTCGGGTTTCGGCAACTCTTGACCGGTGGAACATTCTACCAGACGACAGCGCTGGCCAGCCATTGCAACTGTCACCACCGGGCCGGTTTCTGCGTCATGTGGCTGAATTATTTTGCAAGGAATTGGCCGGAGACAGTCTTCTAACCTTGTTAAAACATCCACTGGCTCATACCGGGAATAACAGAGGCCCACACAAGAGATTTCTTCAAGAAATGGAACTTTCTCTAAGAGAGAATGGGCCGCCTTTCCCAGACAAAGAGTCTATTCTTTCTTTCGAACTCAGCAAGGAATCTGAGGGTTTCGTTGAATGGCGACATTGGGTATCTAAGCTTTTTTCAGATCAGGTTACTGAGGATAACCTTCCGCTGTCAGAATGGGTTTCCCGTCTATTAATTCTGTCCGAGGCTATTGCTGGCGGCAGTCAAGCCGATGGTTCCGGCATCCTTTGGGATAAAAAGGCCGGTGAAAAAGCTCATAAGGTCATGCAAGAACTGGAAGCCGAGGCCCAGCATGGCGGCGACATGACCGCCCGCGACTTTGCTGACTTACTGGGGGCGCTACTGTCGCAAGGCGAAGTCCGCGACCGGGACGCTCCGCATGGAAAGATCATGATCTGGGGTACGCTCGAGGCCCGCGTTCAAGGCGCCGACCTGGTGATTTTGGGCGGGCTAAATGAAGGCAGTTGGCCCGAGGCCGCCACGCCCGATCCCTGGCTAAACCGTCAATTGCGCAATCAGGCCGGATTACTGCTGCCTGAACGCCGGATCGGGTTGTCCGCACATGATTTTCAACAAGCCATCGCCGCGCCTGAAGTTTGGATAAGCCGCGCCATTCGGTCTGACGATTCCGACACTGTTGCCTCTCGTTGGCTAAACCGGTTGTGCAATCTTCTGGATGGGTTACCCGAGCAAAACGGGCCGGATCTTTTACAAGCCATGCGGGATCGCGGCCAAAAATGGCTCGACTGGGCCGTCGCGCTTGAAAAACCGACAAAAACAAGCCCTGCCCTGCGCCCGTCACCACGGCCGCCGGTGTCTGCCCGCCCGCGTCGGCTTACCATTACAGAAATCCCTCGATTGATCCGCGATCCCTACGCGATTTATGCCAAACATGTGTTGCGCTTAAGAGTTCTAAACCCGCTGGTTCGCGTCCCCGATGCCCTGTTGCGTGGCATCGTGGTGCACGAGGTGTTCGAGCATTTCATCAAGGAAACGCTGGATGACCCCAGCCTGCTAACCCGCGACCATCTACTGCAAAAATCGCGTGACTTGCTGGAACAGCACGTGCCCTGGCCGGTGGCGCGTTGCCTGTGGTTGTCCCGCGTGAACCGGATTGCCGGAGATTTCATTCAGGCTGAACAGACCCGCCGTTTAACCTCGCACCCGATAGCGTTTGAAGCCAAAGGTGAGGCCCGGTTAGACCCGCTTGATTTTACCATCGCCTGCCGCGCCGATCGCATAGACGAGGATGACCGCGGATTTCTGCACCTTTACGACTACAAAACCGGTGCTCCGCCGTCAGAGACGCAACAGTTGAAGTTCGAAAAACAATTACTGATCGAGGCCGCAATGGCCGAACAGGGTGCGTTTGAAGACATCGGTCCCAGAGAAGTCTCCCGAGCCATGTTCATCGGGTTGGGTACCGCAATGAAGGAAATTCGCGCACCAATTGACAAAGATCCGCCTGCCAAGGTTTGGGAGAACCTCCGCGAGCTGATCAGCGCCTATTTTGAGCCTAACCAGGGCTTTTCAAGCCGCCGCATGCTGCATTTGGATACTGAATTGGGCGACTATGATCATCTTGCGCGGTTCGGCGAATGGGACCGAAGTGCGACACCAGAACCCGAGGATCTGACATGAGCAAGCGCGATGCCGCATCCGAAGCGCAATACCGCGCAGCCCGTCCGGATGCTTCGACTTGGCTGGCCGCCAATGCGGGTTCTGGCAAAACCAAGGTGCTGACCGACCGGGTGGCGCGACTGCTGCTGCGTGGGGTTCAACCACAGCATATCCTGTGCCTGACCTATACCAAGGCCGCCGCCAGCGAGATGCAGAACCGTCTGTTCAAACGTCTTGGCGAATGGGCCATGTTGGAGGATGCGCCTCTGATTAAGGCCCTGACTGAACTTGGTGCCGAAGATGCCATTTCGCCCGAAGGGCTATCGCAAGCGCGCACTCTATTTGCCCGCGCACTTGAGACCCCGGGCGGGCTAAAGATTCAAACCATCCACTCGTTCTGCTCGTCCTTATTGCGTCGCTTCCCGCTAGAGGCCGGCGTCAGTCCACAGTTTTCGGAAATGGAGGATCGCGCTGCGACCCTATTGCGGGCAGAAATCGCCGAGGATTTTGCCAAGGGCGACCAAGCGCATTTAGTCGAGGCGCTGGCGCGACACGTCACCGACAGCGATTTTGACACACTGACCACCGCTATTAGTCATCGCCGGGCCGGTTTCGAAACGCCGACAGATTGGGAAGACCTGCTGCAGCTGTTTGGTCTGCCTGACGGGTTCGACGAAACCGCGCTGAATGCCTTGGCTTTCCTTGGTGGCGAAGAAGACCTGATACATCGCACCCGCGAGATGCTTGTCAGCGGCGGTACCAATGATCAAAAGGCGGCGCAAAAACTGGCTGCGATCACTCAACCCTCCCTTTCAGACCTTCCAGTATTGGAAAGTGTATTCTTGACGGGGGCTGGCGCCAAAGAGCCGTTCACGGCCAAAGTTGGGTCTTTCCCCACCAAGAAATTACGAGATTCCCACGCCTCGTTGATGGACCAGCTGGAACCCCTGATGTTGCGGGTTGAGGATTCCCGCGCCAAGCGGTTAGGCCTTGTGGCAGCGCGCAAATCACACGACCTGCACCAGTTCGCCACCGCGTTTGTACCAGAATACAATCGCCGCAAACAATTGCGTGGTTGGCTGGATTTTGACGATCTGATCCTGAAGGCCCGGCAACTTCTGAACGATCCGGCTGTCGCTGCCTGGGTGTTGTACCGGCTGGACGGTGGGATCGACCATATTCTGGTCGACGAGGCGCAAGACACCAGTCCGGTTCAATGGGATGTAATCGAAAAGCTGGCACAAGAGTTCACCTCGGGCGAGGGCGCACGATCAGATGTCGAGCGCACGATTTTTGTGGTTGGTGATAAAAAGCAGTCAATTTATTCATTCCAAGGCGCCGATCCGGATGCCTTTGACCGTATGCGAGCCGAGTTCGGCAACCGCTTGCGTGACACCGGGGCCGAGCTACAAGACGCCTCGCTCGATTTCTCGTTCCGCTCGTCGGCGGCTATCTTAGGGCTTGTTGATCTGGTCTTTCAGGACCTCCCCCGCGCCGGGTTCCATAAGGAATCGCTGCATCGGGCCTTTAAATCCGACCTTCCAGGGCGGGTTGATCTGTGGCCGATCGTGGAAAAGGTCGATGATAAGGATGAACGCGACTGGACCGACCCGGTCGACCGGCCCGGAGCCCGCCATCACAATGTCATTCTGGCTGAGCGCATTGCACAATCGATAAAACAGATGATCGACGATGGCACCACCATCCCCGAAGATGGCCCAATCCGTGGAACATTTGTGCGTCGCCCGGTCCATGCCGGTGATTTTCTGATTTTGGTGCAACGACGCTCGGATTTATTTTCCGAAATCATCCGCGCCTGTAAGGCCGCCCGCCTGCCCATCGCCGGCGCCGACCGGCTAAAGGTTGGGGCTGAACTGGCGGTCAAGGACCTGGCGGCGTTGCTTTCTTTCCTTGCCACGCCCGAGGATTCTCTCTCGCTGGCCTCTGCGTTAAAGTCGCCCATTTTTGGCTGGTCAGAACAAATGCTGTTCAACCTGGCCCATCGCCGAACGTCAAAATACCTGTGGACAGCCTTACGTGATCGCGCGGCGGATTTCCCGGAAACGATGGAGATCATTGACGATCTTCGCAATCAGACCGATTTTCTGCGCCCCTTTGACCTGATTGAGCGCATTTTGACTCGGCACAGCGGCCGCCAAAACCTCCTGGGCCGGCTTGGCCCCGAAGCCGAAGACGGTATCAACGCCCTGTTGTCGCAGGCATTGGCCTATGAGCGCACGGATATTCCCAGCTTGACCGGGTTTCTGGTTTGGATGCAGACAGATGATCTGGAGATCAAACGGCAGATGGGCGCGGCTGGTGAGATGATCCGGGTAATGTCAGTGCATGGTTCCAAGGGGTTGGAATCACCCATTGTGATCCTGCCCGACACGGCCAAGCGACAGGCCCCTCGGGATAATGAAATTATGCTGGCCGATAATACGCCTATTTGGAAAGTTCCCACTGCCCAAATGCCAGCAACAATGCTCGCCTCGAAAGAGGCCGCGCAAGAGAAACAGCAGAATGAAAGGTTGCGCCTATTATATGTTGCGCTGACACGTGCCGAGAAATGGCTGATTGTAGCTGCTGCCGGCGATCTCTCGAAAGAGGGTGATAGCTGGTACCAAATGGTACAAACATCTTTGGATGACGCCGGGGCGGTGACACTGGACACTGCAGGTGGTCCTGGATTGCGGCTACAGCATGGTGACTGGGATGGCTTAGACTTCAAACCGCATGAGGTAGTCAAACGCGAAAGAGCTGTTCTTCCAAAAGTATTTTCAATTCCCGCAGCCCCTTATCAGCCACCGGCACCCACACTTAGCCCATCAGATCTGGGCGGAGCCAAGGCCCTTCCCGGGGATCAGGGACTGGACGAGGAGCAGGCCAAGGCCCGTGGATCGCGTTTACATCTATTGCTGGAACATCTCCCGGCGGTGCCAGTCGAAAACCGAGCGCAAGTTGCCCAAAACCTGTTGCCAGACGCCGATGATCGCGATGAACTGCTGGCAGAGGCGACAACGGTGATCCGAAACCCTGAAATGACCGCGGTCTTTGCCTCTGACACCCTGGCCGAGGTCACGATAACGGCCCAGCTGAATAGCGAACGCTTACACGGGATTATTGACCGTCTGATTGTGACACCTGAAAAAGTGATTGCCGTAGATTTCAAATCGAATGCCACCGTTCCAACCTTGCCTGCGCAATGCCCCGAAGGTGTGCTGCGCCAAATGGGCGCCTATGCCCATGCCCTAACGCAAATATATCCCGACCGTCAGGTTGAAACCGCTATTATATGGACCCGTACCGCGACCCTGATGCCGCTACCACACGATCTTGTGTCAGACGCGTTAATGCGACGTCTGATACCTTGACGATCTGCCAACCCATTCCTAGGTTCCTAGTCCAGTTGCCACATACTCATGGAGACATTCCTATGTCCACCGTAGCCGTCACAGACGACACATTCGACGCCGAAGTCAAAAATTCAACGGTCCCCGTAGTGGTGGATTTCTGGGCCGAATGGTGCGGACCCTGTAAGCAGATCGGCCCTGCTCTAGAAGAGCTGGCAACCGAATATGGCGACAAAGTCAAAATTGCCAAGATCGACCTGGACAGCAACCCGAATGTTGCAGCTGCAATGGGTGTGCGTAGCATCCCGGCCCTGTTCTTGTTCAAAGACGGCCAAGTGGTTTCAAACCGATCGGGTGCTGCGCCCAAATCTGCTCTGCAAAGCTGGATCAACGAAGCACTCTGATCAGATCTATCAATTCAATACAAAAAGGGCGTCCTAAAACAGGGCGCCCTTTTTTCATGTCCTAAAGTCCACAAAATACAAATCCTGGCTTGTATCGAACAAAGAAAAAGCCGCCCTGGGAGGAGCGGCGGCTTTAACTTTTCGACTTTAGGTCGCGATCAGAACAGATCAGCGCGGGTCAGGCCGATGTCTTGCAGCTGCTCTCCGCTCAAGCGGGACAACGCTTTGCGTGTGACACGAGTGTCATTCCAAGCAACAAAAGCGTTTTTCAGCTCGCGAATACTATCTACAACACGAAGAGTGGCGACTGCTCCCAGAGGAGCTTGGGTGTTTGCGGCTACATATGCCATGGTACGCTTCCTTTGATCTACCAGCCGACACTGCGTCGGTTGTTGAACCTGATGTAAGACCACAAAGTGAGTCTCACAATTGCCCGTTTGGCAGGCCCGTATTGCACACAGTGCATAGCAAGTTAACAATACGTGAGCCGTTGCCTCTGCGACCTTTGACCCCCATATACAAACGGCAATCAAACGGAGGCACACATGGCAGACGATCAATTCCCCGGCTGGCACGGCACCACAATTATCGGCGTCAAAAAAGGCGGCGAAGTTGTGATTGCTGGTGACGGGCAAGTATCCCTGGGCCAAACTGTAATCAAGGGAACCGCACGCAAAGTACGCCGCTTATCCCCAGGTGGGTACGACGTTATTGCGGGTTTTGCTGGCTCGACGGCCGATGCCTTTACATTGCTGGAACGACTTGAGACCAAACTGGAGGCCACACCCGGCCAATTGGCCCGAGCAAGCGTTGAATTGGCCAAGGACTGGCGCACAGACAAGTATCTTCAAAAACTAGAGGCGATGCTGATTGTTACTGATGGAACAGATCTGCTGGTGATCACCGGCGCAGGCGATGTGCTGGAACCCGAGCATGAAGTTGCTGCTATTGGCTCTGGTGGCAATTTTGCCCTGGCTGCGGCGCGTGCGATGATGGACAGCGATAAATCCGCCGAGCAGGTGGCCCGTGATGCAATGGCCATTGCGGCCGACATCTGCGTCTATACCAATGGCAGACTAACTGTCGAAACCATCGCCAAATAAGAATTTTCAGAAAATTCTTAGCAAAATTCTTCTTAAGAATTTTGACTGCCCGAAAGGACGGACTATGACAGACTTAACCCCACGCGAGATCGTTTCTGAACTGGATCGATTTATCATCGGTCAAAATGACGCCAAACGCGCTGTTGCCGTGGCGCTGCGCAATCGGTGGCGGCGTAAGCAACTGGCTGATGACCTGCGCGACGAAGTCTACCCCAAGAATATTCTAATGATTGGGCCTACTGGCGTTGGCAAAACTGAGATATCTCGACGGCTGGCTAAACTTGCCCGCGCTCCATTTATCAAAGTTGAGGCCACGAAATTTACTGAAGTTGGTTATGTGGGTCGCGACGTCGAACAAATCATCCGCGATTTGGCAGACTCCGCGATTATACAAACTAGAGAGTTGATGCGTGAAGACGTCAAGGCCAAGGCACATCAAGCCGCTGAAGACCGTGTGCTTGAAGCCATTGTAGGTGAAGACGCCCGTGGGTCCACCCGCGATATGTTTCGCAAGAAACTAAAATCGGGTGAGCTTGATGATACGATCATCGAGCTGGATTTAGCTGATACATCCAACCCAATGAGCTCATTTGAAGTTCCAGGCCAGCCAGGATCAAACATGGGAATGATGAACTTGGGGGATTTGTTCGGCAAAGCAATGGGCGGGCGCAGTGTTCGGCGCAAGACTACCGTTTCAGAAAGCTATGATATTCTGATCGGTGAAGAGGCTGACAAGCTGTTGGATGATGAAACGGTCACCCGCACTGCATTGGAATCCGTCGAACAAAACGGCATCGTGTTCCTAGACGAAATCGACAAAGTTTGCACCCGATCGGATGCGCGTGGCGGCGACGTCAGTCGCGAAGGCGTGCAGCGAGACCTTCTGCCATTGATCGAGGGCACCACGGTATCGACCAAACACGGTCCTATCAAGACGGACCATATCCTGTTCATCGCCTCAGGCGCGTTTCACATCGCCAAACCATCGGACTTGCTTCCCGAATTGCAGGGCCGACTGCCAATCCGTGTGGAACTGCGGGCATTGACCGAAGAGGATTTTGTCCGCATTCTAACCGAAACGGACAATGCGTTAACCCTGCAATATACCGCTTTGATGGGGACTGAAGAGGTCATTGTCAGTTTCACTGACAACGGCATCGCAGCATTGGCCAAAATCGCAGCTGAGGTGAACCAATCCGTCGAGAACATCGGTGCGCGCAGATTGTACACCGTTATGGAACGCGTGTTTGAAGAACTATCCTTCTCTGCTCCGGATCGGGGCGGCGAGGAAATTGTCGTTGACGCCAATTTTGTTGATCAGAATCTTGGCGCACTGACCAAATCTGCCGACATTAGCCGGTATGTACTGTAAGAAAAATCTTGAGAAAGATGCCTCTGGACATTGCCAGAGGCATCGATAGCCTGTTTTTAAATTTAGAATGGCAGAGCTTCTATGCGACTACTATTTAGAACGGTTTTAGGGATTTCCTTGACCGTCATTGCGTCTTGCAGTGACCGCGCGTTTTCCCCAATTGTGCCCGAAGCATTGGATATCGGTACGCCCAAATCTATTTTTGCCGCTACCGTCCGCGAACCTTTGCCAGATGGAAATTTTGGTCCAAGCAGATCTGATCATTACAGCCTGCTGGAACTAACCGTATCGATCCCCCCAAACCACCAACCCGGACAACTGGATTTTGCTTATGCCAATCCAGATCCGGAAACTCAGTTTACTTTGGCAGGACGTCGGGTGTTTGATGATCCGGCCGATTTTAACGCACGGCTAAAGGAGGATGTTGCGCACCTGCCCCGGGACGAGCGTGAGGTCACCCTGTTTGTGCACGGTTTCAATTCTACCCAAACCGAAACCGCCTTTCGCGCGGCTCAACTGGCAAAAGATATCCAGCTGCCAGGCGCCACTATGATCTATTCTTGGCCTAGCCAGGGCAATCCACTGGGCTATGCCTATGATGAAGATAGCGTTCTGTTTGCCCGGGACGGACTGGAACATATGCTGCGAAAAACCCGATCTGCTGGTGTGGGTCGCGTGGCCCTGATCGCCCATTCGATGGGATCGCTCTTGGTCATGGAAACACTGCGACAGATTGAAATTAAAACGCCGGGTTGGTCGGCTGCCAACCTTAGCGGCGTGGTTTTGATGTCCCCGGATCTGGATGTACAGGTGTTTCGAAGCCAGATGGATCGTATAGATGACGTTCCACAACCGTTCATTGTATTCGTATCCAGTAAAGATAAGCTTCTCAATATTTCCAATCGATTACGCGGAAAACACACCAGTGTAAGGCTCGGTAGCCTTACTTCAGTAGAAGCTGTTTCTGGTCTCCCTATTAGCATAATTGACACCACTGAATTTTCCGATGATGCGGTGTCGGGGCATTTGGTGGCGGGTACGTCGCCAGCGCTCATTGCTATATTGAATTCTGCCCGAAAGACAGCCGATGCCTTTGGTCGCGAAACTGCTTCTTTCAAGACCATATTGCCTGGACAAGTGACCCAATCAAACGGAGCAACTCAAGTCAGCCTACGCAACGCGACATCCGATGAAAGATAAGGTCGGTTTATCGAGTGCGGCGAAGGTAAACGTAATAGGCGCCCGAACCACCATGGCTGATATGGGCCGGTGTTACCTGTAACACACCCTGAGCCAGAGGAGGCAAAGCCAGCCAGTGTGGCACCTGATGCCGCAGAACCCCACGTGGTGTGGGAATTGGGCCGGGTTCATCGCGATCTTTGCCTTTGCCTGTCACCACCAGAACCAACCGCTTACCGGACGCTTGCGCTGACAGAATAAACCGGATCAGTGCTGGGTGCGCAGAATCGATCCGCATGCCATGCAAATCCAATTTACCTTCGGGCTTTAGCTTGCCCCGCGTCATGCGGGTAAACGCTTTTTGATCCATCTGAACCGGAGCCCGAAATAGTCGATCGGTGATTGCCGGCTTTAGATCATGTTTAACCGGTTTTTGCCGGGACCGGCTGCCTAGTTCAAAACTATCTATGTGCGGAACTGGATGTTTTATTGGCTTTGGTTTCGGCAGTGGCAAAGCGGGCGCCGCTTTATGAGCGCTGTGATGCAGGCGCTCGGTCTTTTTCACGACCTCCTGCCAGAGATCGATTTCGTCTGCAGTTAGTTTCCGCCGTGTCATTAGATGTCTTCCGGTAGCAGCGCATAAGCTCGTTGGATTGGCAGCAGCACAACCATTCTACCAGGATCGCGCAACCGGCCAGCCGCCTGCCCTGCTTCGTCACCCGTTCCGTAGAAAATATCTGCCCGCTGCGCGCCCTTGATAGCCGAGCCAGTATCCTGCGCAACCATCAGACGGCGCATTTTTTCTGCTCCGTCTTTCTCAAGCCAAACCGGTGCCCCCAATGGCGTAAATTTTGGATCAACCGCCAGGCTGCGCAGTGTCGTGACAGACCTGTTCATTGCGCCCAATGGTCCTGCGGACGACGCCACTTTGCGTACTTCGCGAAAAAACACGTAAGTTGGATTATGCATCAGCAACTCACGTCCATCGGATGGGTTCCGGCGGACCCAATTCTTGATTACCTGCGCACTGACCTGATGCACCGAATACACCCCACGCCTTACCAGCTCTTGCCCGATTGATCGGTAATTGTGACCATTGGAGCCACCATAACCAACCCGAACTGTCGATCCATCGGGCAGTCGCACACGGCCAGATCCTTGGATCTGCAGGAAAAATAACTCGACTGGGTCGTCAACCCAGGCAATTTCCAATCCTCTTCCTTCCATCACTCCGCTGGTCAGGATGTCTCGGCGCGGCAACCATTGACCTGCGTTGCGGGCTTCGGGCGGCATTTTATAGATAGGATATCTATAGCGCGAACTTCGCGTGCGAGAGCCATCAAGTTCCGGCTCGAAATAGCCGGTGAACAATGCGTCTTGTCCATCTTCTATTAAGACTGGTCGAAACAGCAATTCAAAGAATGCGCGTGCTGATTCAGGGTCCTGCTGTTTGGCGACTGCGCAAATGGACAGCCAATCCGGGTCATCAAAGTCCCGACAGGTTTGCACGAACACATTCAGCGCGGCTGCGTGATCGTCAGCAGCCCAGCCATCAAGTTGGCCGAAATTCAATAGGCTATAGGTTGTCTCAGATTTCGCTCCGGTCGCACTCATGGCGGCTCCCATCAAGCATGCGGCGCCAATAGCCCGCCGGAGCGTTCTGATCATGCGTCTGTGGCGACAAGATGCCAGTTCGGATCATCCGTGCCCATGTTGCGTGCAAAGGTCCAAGTGTCCTTTTGCCGTTTCACGGTCTTGGCGTCACCTTCGACAATGTCACCACCCTGATCCCGAACCACCGAGGTCATCTCGGCTACAAAGCGCATTGTGATTTCAGCCCGCTGTTCAGTCTCGTCAAACGTGGCATCCAACACAGTGGTTTCCCTTACGCCGATGAACTCAGCCTCGATGGTCAGTCCCTGGTCTTCACGATGCGATACAGCCTCGACGAAACTGTCAAAAATTTCCTCGGACATGAATGGCTGAATACTATCCAGCTCACCGCGTTCAAATCCCATCAGGATCATTTCATAAGCACCGCGCCCGCCCTGCAGGAATTCACTTACTGAAAACGAGGGTTCCACACGTTTCATGGCACTCAATGCCTTGGCTTGCGTACTGTCTTCGGCCACGTGATCGGTGATGTCCCGATCCGGACCCCCTTCGATCACTTCGAAACCAGACCTATCTGCGCGCCCGTTTGATTTAGGCAGCGGTGGCTTTTCAAAGCCTTCGCGAGTGCCCAACACGTTTTTCAGGCGTAGGATCAAAAAAACGGCAATACCGGCTAAAACTAAAAGCTGGATCAAGGGAGACTCCATTTGGACCTCATAATAATGACTAGGCTTTGTAACCAAAGCTCTCAGCACTTATGTATGTGACGGGAAGGGTCAAGTCCACCGTCCCGCTAATGTGATAAGGAAACCGTTTATGTACCTGCTTCTGGCCTTTCTTTTGGTGCCAATCATCGAAATTGCCCTGTTTATTCAGGTCGGTGGGTTTATTGGCCTCTGGCCAACTTTGGCCATCGTTGTTTTGACTGCAGTGTTAGGAACCTGGCTGGTAAAATCTCAGGGCCGCATGGCATTGGGGAAATTGCAGAACTCTTTCCAGCAACTTGATGATCCTACTGAACCATTGGCGCATGGGGCTATGATCCTATTGGCAGGCGCTTTATTGCTGACCCCCGGTTTTTTTACCGATGCGATTGGCTTTTCACTGCTGATGCCGCCGGTGCGCATGGCTGTCTTTCGATTTTTGAGCGCGCGCGTCACGATGGCGCAATTTCAAATGGGCGCCGGCACAATGCACTCACGTAGGTCCCCAAACGGCCAAGGTGATGTCATTGACGGTGATTTTGAAGACGTGACTGCCAAGAAACCCCGCCAAAGCCCATCGGGTTGGGTCGAAGGCCCCGACCAAGATTAACCTGCCCCGTTGAGGTGCCGTTGCCAAGGTGATATGCACAGCGCAAATATTATTTCAGGAGTAGTTCTATGGCCGAAAACGGCGCAACCGAAGGCGCACAGCCGCAAGTTCAGATGAATGTTCTGGGCCAGTTTATCCGCGACATGTCGTTCGAAAACGTAATGGCACAAAAGGGCACCGGCACAGAGGCCCAGCCCGACGTCAGCGTTCAGGTTAATCTGGATGCCAAGAAGCGGACAACTGAAAACCAGTATGAAGTGATCACTAAGCTGGTCATCGAATCCAAGGTCAAAGAAACTGGCGATGTCCTGTTTGTATTTGAACTGGAATATGTCGGCATTTTCAACATTTCAGGTGTACCCGAAGACCAGCTGCACCCGTTCTTGCTGATCGAATGCCCGCGCATGTTGTTCCCATTCTTGCGTCGCATCGTTTCGGATGTGACCCGTGACGGTGGTTTCCCGCCACTGAACCTGGACAACATTGATTTCGTAGCAATTTATCGCAACGAACTGGCACGTCGTCAGACCGAGTCCGCTGCTGAGCAACCTACGCAGTAAATTAAGCTATTCCAGCATCACATCAAAACGCCGCTGATCTGTCAGCGGCGTTTTTTGTATGATCAGGCCTTCCAAAGAGCGCCGTCACCCATTTTTTCAACAAAAACATCGTGGGCCGATTGTTCATCCTCGGTTAAACGGGATTTCAACGGTGTTGGCCGCGCCGCAGGTCGCCAGTCATCCGACACACCGCTAGAGGCCGTAGTCGCATTTGTTGCCAAACCAAAATCCGGCTGCCGTCCTCCGATCAACTCTAGATAAACTTCAGCCAGGATCTCAGAGTCCAGAAGCGCGCCGTGCAACACCCGGTTTGAATTGTTGATATTGAATCGGCGGCACAGTGCGTCCAACGTCGCCGGCGAGCCCGGAAACCTTTTGCGCGCAATTGCCAGCGTATCCAATGCCTGCTCCATCGGCAGTTCCCGCAGACCCATCCAGCGCAGTTCTGCATTCAGGAACTTCATGTCAAAGCTGGCGTTATGGATCACCATTTTGGAATCGCGCACAAAATCTAGGAACCCCTGCCCAACCTTGGCAAAAACCGGTTTGTCTTTCAGTAGGACTGCACCAGGGACCGGTGGCTGTGGTGGTTCTAGTAGATCCGGGCCAATGCCATGCACGCCAAAGGCCTCGATCGGCATTGACCGTTCGGGATTGATGTAAACATGGTATGTCTCACCGGTTGGCATATGATTGAGCAATTCGACGGCACCTATTTCGACAATACGGTCGCCGGAAAATGGATCAAACCCTGTGGTTTCAGTATCCAGAACGATTTCACGCATTTGCTATCTTCTCCCGGATGTCTGCAAGGATGGCTTCAACCTGCGCCCGTGCATGATCCTGAGTGTCAGTGACAATCACATAATCAGAGCGAGCAGTTTTTTCTTCAATTGGCAGCTGTTTTTTCCGGATCTGTAGGAATTGCTCAAGTGTCATCGTGCCCCGCATCAGCACCCGTCTTTTCTGTGTTTCCGCATCGATCGTCACACAGGCCACAGCATCCATTTCACTATGCCCGCCGGCTTCAAACAACAATGGGATATCAAAGACGAGTATATCAGACTTAGCTGTCTTGCGAAAATGATCCCTGTCCAGCGACACCAATGGGTGCACGATGGCTTCTATTCTAGTTAGCGCAGTGGGATCTTTGGCGATTATGGCTTTTAATGTCCCGCGATCCACACGGCCGTCATGGACCGCATCGGGAAACGAAGCTTGCATCGCAGGAACAGCGGCGCCACCCCTATCATATAGCCGATGTACAGCTGCATCAGCATCCCAAACGTCACAGCCTGCAATCGCGAACAGGTCAGCCGTTGTGCTTTTGCCCATACCTATCGATCCGGTAAGGCCTAAATTGAACGTCATCTCAGCGCCGCAGCACGGGTGGCTTTGTCCACTTCGGGACGTTGGCCAAACCAACGTTCAAACCCTGGTACGGCCTGATGCAATAACATCCCCAGTCCATCTACTATGGTACAGCCTATTTCTTCGGCATATTGCAATAACTCGGTCTTCAGCGGCGCATAAACCAGGTCAGTGACCACGGCACTGGATTGTAAGCCATCTAAAGGCACTCGAAGACGTGGTTTTCCAACCATGCCCAGAGATGTTGTATTGACCAACAGCGCCGCCTCTTCGATCACATTTCCGGCCTGAACCCATTCCACAACCCGAAGCCGGGCGCCGAATTCCTGTCTCAACTGATCCGCACGCCCACGGGTGCGGTTTGAAATTATCAATTCCGGCACACCTGCCTCTAGCAACGAGGCAACCACGGCACGGCAGGCACCCCCTGCCCCAAGAATAACCGCCGGACCAGACTTAGGATCCCAATTCGGTGCCGCCTGATGAAGGTTTGTGATAAAACCATAGCCGTCGGTGTTATCCGCCATGATCGTACCATCCTTACGGAATATCAGCGTGTTAGCTGCCCCGATCAGCGTCGCACGATCCGTGACTTGATCGGCGATCGTCATGACGATTTCTTTGTGCGGGATCGTCACATTTGCACCAACAAAGCCCATCTTGGGCATCGAGCGAATCACTTCTTCCAAATCGCCGGCTTCAACATGCATCGGAACGTAGTGACCCGATATTCCATAAGCGTTCAGCCAATAGCGCTGCAGTTGTGGAGATTTTGAATGGGCCACCGGGCAGCCAATCACTGCTGCCAATGGAATTATTGCGTCACTCATTGTTCGATCATCCCCTGCAGAGCCAAGTAGTTAATAACTTCCATCAGGGGTAATCCCAAGACGTTAAAGTAGTCGCCGTCAATGGCTGAGAACAACCGAACACCCTCTTCTTCAAGTTTATAGGCACCCACGGCATGCAGAATACTATCCCAGTTGCGACTGACATAGGACCTTAGATAGGTGTCTGAACTGTCCCGCATGTGCAGTTCTACCTGCCCAACATGTCGCCAAATCGGTTTTCCGTCCCGACAGATTACCGCAGCTGACAGCAGCATGTGCTGTTTGCCACGCATTGTTGTCAGCTGCTCTAATGCTTGATCTGGCGTCTCTGGTTTTGACAGTAATCTACCCTCAAAGTCCAACACTTGATCACAACCTAAAACCAACGAACCCGAAGTTTGAGTGCTTATTCTTATGGCCTTTAACTCTGCCAAGGCATCTGCAACATTAACCGGAGAGGCGCCCTTGCCCAACAGGTCGGATTTAAAAGCCTCTTCATCTACGTCCGGATATTGAACTTCAAATTCAATGCCTGCCTGCCGCAACAATTGCGCACGAATGGCCGATCCTGAGGCAAGAACGATGTGGGTAGACATGTGGAAAACCCCTTGGAAAAGTTTAGAATGGATTTCGGATGGTTTGTATCGATTTGTCCGCCAAGGCAAGCTTTGGGGGTTATCTCGATATTTCACAAAAAAGCCGGCAGATTCGCCCTCGGAGGATAAGGATAACTTCAAATCTCGGGATATCGCGGTCGTCCCAAATTACTCACCACGTTATCCCCATGGTAATCTTGATTAAGAAAGTCCTAACAGCCTTATTTCTAAGGACTGGTCATTTTTCATCCCAAACCCAACTCAACGGACTGGAAACTTATCCATGCTGTGGATAATCCCGTGCGTGACTCACTTATCCACGGGATTCATGCTGCCCTACTAAAACATCATCCTTTCTTATAAATATTCTATTTATAGGGAACTCATTCCAACCCGAGGAAAAACCAAGATGGATCTGAACGATCTCATGTTCTCACTCTACCCATATGCTAAGTCACTCCACATCATGGCAGTGCTCAGTTGGATGGCGGGTCTCTTCTATCTTCCACGTTTGTATGTGTATCACGTGGAGCAGGCAGAGAAAGTTCAGCAAATCATTCCAATCTTCCTTATGATGGAAGACAAGTTGCTTCGCTTAATCATGCGACCTGCAATGATAGTAACCTGGGTTGCGGGACTGTTTATGGTGTTTACGCCGGGTTTGGTGGACTGGAGCGATATCTGGCCCTGGACCAAAGGTGCATCGGTTATTGCTATGACAGGGTTCCACCAGTTCCTTATGGCGCGGTCCCGTGACCTTGCTGCGGGTCAGAACACGCTGACAGGGCGCCAATACCGGCTACTGAACGAGGTCCCTACTCTTTTGATGGTCATCATCGTTGTGTCGGTTGTTTTTAAATTCTGACGCAATATTTGACTCCCTCTGAGCGACCGCATATGTAATCGACCAAAGCGGACCCGTCCGGGTTAACGCATTTTCCAATCTTTAGTGACACCGCATCCCGAATTGGGTGCTTAAGGGCTGCATAATATGACCGTTGAAACTCTGAGTCTCGCCACCCTAAAGGCAAAAAGCCCCAAATCTCTGCTTGCGATGGCCGAAGAGCTGGAGATTGAAAACGCCTCAACCATGCGTAAAGGCGAGATGATGTTCCAAATCCTGCGTGAGCGCGCAGATGAAGGTTGGGAAATCTCTGGTGATGGTGTGTTGGAACTGCTGCAAGATGGATTTGGCTTCCTGCGATCGCCAATGGCCAACTATCTGCCCGGCCCGGATGACATCTACGTCTCACCAGAAATGATCCGCACATATTCTCTGCGTACTGGTGATACCATTGATGGAGTCATGAAGGCACCACAGGATACTGAGCGATATTTTGCTCTGACAACTGTTACATTGATCAACTTTGAAGAGCCCGAAAAAGCCCGTCATAAGATCGCCTTCGATAACCTCACTCCGTTGTATCCCGATGAGCGACTGAAGATGGAGATCGAAACCGCGACCGGGAAAGATCGGTCTGCCCGTGTAATCGATCTGGTAGCGCCCATTGGCAAAGGCCAACGCTCACTGGTAGTGGCCCCGCCACGGACCGGTAAGACGATGATCCTCCAAAACATTGCCCATTCAATCGAAAAGAACCACCCTGAGTGTTACTTGATCGTTTTGCTGATTGATGAGCGCCCGGAAGAGGTCACAGACATGCAGCGCTCGGTTCAGGGTGAAGTCGTGTCATCGACCTTTGATGAACCTGCTACACGCCACGTCGCTGTGGCCGAGATGGTTATTGAAAAAGCCAAACGCCTGGTAGAGCATAAACGAGATGTTGTTATACTTCTCGACTCGATCACGAGACTTGGTAGAGCCTTTAACACCGTCGTGCCTTCATCTGGTAAAGTTCTGACTGGTGGTGTTGATGCCAACGCGTTGCAGAGACCCAAGCGATTCTTTGGTGCGGCTCGTAACATTGAAGAGGGTGGGTCTTTGACCATCATCGCCACAGCCCTGATCGACACTGGATCACGCATGGACGAGGTGATCTTTGAAGAATTCAAAGGCACAGGTAACTCTGAAATTGTCCTGGATCGCAAAATTGCTGACAAACGCGTCTATCCAGCCATCGATATCCTCAAATCCGGGACCCGGAAGGAAGAACTGTTGGTTGATAAGGTTGATTTGACCAAAACCTTTGTACTTCGCCGTATCCTTAACCCTATGGGTCCGACGGATGCGATTGAATTCTTGCTGTCCAAGCTGAAACAGACCAAGTCGAATAATGATTTCTTCGACTCTATGAACACCTGATCCGGCCGGCAGAAGGAAAGGCCAACCCATGGATACGATCTTTGCGTTGGCCTCGGCCCAGGGCAAGGCCGGTGTTGCGATAATTCGCGTGTCGGGACCTTTGGCTCACGATGTAGGTAAAAGGCTCTGTGGTGGGGACATTCCGAAGCATGGTACGACATTAAGAACGTTACGTGATGCGACTGGTGACCCCCTGGATCAGGCGTTGGTGCTAACTTTCGCGGTTCCAAATAGTTTTACAGGCGAAAATACCGTTGAATTTCAAACACATGGCAGTATCGCGGTAATCTCCGTAATACTGGACACGTTGTCGAAAATTGAAGGGCTGCGGCTGGCAGAACCTGGAGAATTTACGCGCCGCGCCTTGGAGAACGGAAACCTTGACCTGGCGCAGGTCGAGGGCCTGGCAGATCTGATCGATGCAGAAACCGAGGCTCAAAGAAAACAGGCTCAGACTGTGCTTAGTGGCGGATTGGGTCAGCTCGCCGAGCGGTGGCGACGTGATTTGATACGAGCCGCATCCTTGATCGAAGTCACCATAGATTTTGCCGACGAAGAAGTGCCAATTGACGTCACTCCAGAGGTTTCATCTCTTTTATCTGGTGTCCAGAAGGATCTGGAACAGGAGACGAAGGGTGTAGGGATCGCAGAGCGTATTCGAAACGGATTTGAAGTTGCAATCATTGGTGCTCCAAATGTTGGAAAATCCACTCTTTTGAATGCGTTAGCAGGAAGAGAGGCGGCAATTACGTCTGATTATGCTGGCACCACGCGTGACGTGATCGAAGTTCGAATGGATTTGGCTGGCCTTCCGGTTACGCTGCTTGATACGGCAGGGCTTCGGGTGACCGAAGATCATGTTGAAGGCTTGGGTATTGAACTGGCTCGAAAACGTGCCGAGAATGCAGACCTTAGGGTGTTTCTTGTAGAAGAAAACGAAGCTTTAGACGTGGAAATGCAAACTGGTGACATTAGATTGCTACCAAAAGCTGACGAACGAAGTAATGTTGGTAATACAATCTCAGGACGCACTGGTTATGGTATCGATCAACTTGTATCACATATCTCAAGCGTTCTAAAAATGCGGTCGGCAGATGTTGGTATCGCAACGCATGCGCGGCACCGTGATACTATGAATAGGGCATTGGAAAACTTGGTTGAGGCTAGGGAAATCCTTAGGAGAGGCCCCGAATTCTATGATATTGCTGCTGAAGATATGCGGTCGGCTATACGGTCCCTTGAGATGCTGGTGGGGCGCGTTGGAGTTGAAAATCTATTGGATGAGATTTTCATGAGTTTTTGCATTGGGAAATAGGGAGTGTTTCACGTGAAACATTCGAGATTTGATGTGATCATTGTTGGTGGTGGCCACGCAGGGACAGAAGCTGCTCATGCGGCGGCCCGCATGGGAGTGGAAACTGCGTTGATAACGCTGCGAAAAACGGACATCGGAGTCATGTCCTGCAATCCAGCCATTGGTGGCTTGGGTAAAGGACATCTAGTTCGCGAGATAGACGCGCTGGACGGTGTTATGGGACGGGTAGCGGACAAAGCCGGAATACAATTTCGACTTTTGAATAGACGCAAAGGACCAGCAGTCCAAGGACCGCGAGCACAAGCAGACCGAACGATATATCGCGCAGAAATGTTGAAAGTTACTACCGAGCAAGAAAAACTCCACATCATAGAAGGCGAGGTGATCGACTTCCTGATAACAGGGCAGGAAGTGACGGGTGTAGTACTGAGCGACGGATCTGAACTATCTTGTAGCGCCGTTATCTTGACATCCGGAACATTCTTAAGAGGCGTCATTCACATCGGCGAAATAGCCAAACCCGGCGGTCGAATGGGTGATCGGCCTTCCATACAGCTTGCGAAACGGCTAAGTACAATGGACCTGCCGCTGGGGCGACTGAAAACAGGGACGCCACCAAGGTTGGACGGACGGACTATCAACTGGTCCGGACTGGAAACCCAACCGGGTGATGACGATCCCACACTATTTTCTTTTTTGTCCACCAAAACAACGGCCAAACAAGTGAATTGCGGTATCACACATACGAACGAGCGAACACATGAGATTATTCGTGAGAATTTGAACCGATCAGCGATGTATGGAGGTCGCATTGATGGGGTAGGGCCCAGATACTGCCCCTCAATAGAAGATAAGGTTGTCCGATTTGCGGAAAAGTCATCGCATCAGATATTCTTGGAGCCGGAAGGTGTAAATGACCACACAGTTTACCCGAACGGTATATCTACTAGTCTTCCAGAAAATGTCCAAGCCGATTATGTGCATTCGATAGTGGGATTGGAAGATGCTGAAATTCTTCAACCTGGTTATGCAATCGAATATGACTACGTTGATCCAAGGTCGCTTGATCTGGATTTATCGGTTCGATCAGTTCCAGGCTTGTATTTAGCGGGGCAGATCAATGGCACAACAGGCTACGAGGAGGCCGCAGCGCAAGGTATGGTTGCTGGATTGAATGCAGCCCGTCGCTGCTTAAATGAAGAGCAAATAATTTTCGGTCGGTCTAACAGCTATATTGGGGTCATGATAGATGACCTAACTACCAACGGTGTGGCGGAACCCTATAGAATGTTCACGTCCAGAGCCGAATTTAGGCTGTCGCTAAGAGCTGACAATGCGGACCAAAGGCTGACGCCGTTGGCTATCTCGTTGGGCTGCTGCTCTGAAGAACGAAAATCTACTTTTTCTACAAAGATGGAGAACCTTGAGACTGCCCGTGAACTTTTAAATGAAAACTCCTATACTCCTAAACAAGTAGCGGCGGTTGGAATTAGAATTAGTCAGGATGGAAACCGACGCAGTGGACAGGACATATTAGCGTTTCCGGACGTTACATTCGAAGACTTGGTCCCACTCATCCCTGGAACTCAAAGTGTAGGCAATGATATCCGACGTCAGGTTGAACGGGATGCATTGTATGCCAACTACATTGATCGTCAAAATAGGGAAATATCCGCAATGAAGCGGGACGAGGCCCTTATCATCCCTCCCGAATTGGACTACACCAGCATTTCCGGACTTTCCAATGAGTTACAAACCAAATTGCGAATGACAATGCCACATGACTTGGCGCAGGCCGCTAGGATTGATGGCATGACGCCGGCAGCGTTGGCATTGTTACTTGCCCGATTGCGTCGAGATGGAAAGCGACAGGAGAAAACCGCGTGAAAAACCGGGACTTACTGAGTCAACTAAATGTTTCACGTGAAACAATGCAGAAGTTGGAAGTTTTCGAAAGTGTGATCCTAAAGTGGAACCCAAAGATAAATCTGGTTTCGCGAAGTAGTCTCGAGAACCTTTGGTCCCGTCACATCATCGATTCCATTCAAGTTTACCGCAGTGCACCGATTGTTGGCCATTGGGTTGATATCGGCAGTGGTGGCGGATTTCCCGGGTTGATAGTTGGTATTTTGGCGGCAGATGAGGCTCCTGATACCAGGGTTACTCTCATCGAAAGCGACCAGCGGAAATCTGTGTTTCTGCGAACAGCTGCTCGGGAGTGTGGAATAAAAATCAACGTTCTCAGCGAACGGATAGAAAAAGTAGACGCCCAGTCGGCGAATGTGCTGTCAGCGCGGGCATTGGCCGATCTTAACACTTTATTAACTTATTCAACCCTTCATTTGGATCCTGAAGGGGTTGCTCTATTTCCAAAGGGTGTCACCTGGAAAAAAGAGTTGGAAGAGGCACGTCGGCATTGGCATTTTGACGTAGAACCAATTACAAGTTTAACTGAACCCGACGCCGTCATTTTGAAAGTAAAGGGAGTGACCCGTGTCTGATCTATCCCGCCCAACTGGGCCTCGCATAATTGCGATTGCTAACCAGAAAGGCGGGGTGGGAAAAACCACCACCGCCATAAACTTGGCCTCCGCGCTGGTGGAATCAGGGTTGCGTGTCCTTGTCGTAGACTTGGACCCGCAAGGAAATGCGTCAACTGGATTGGGAATTGATCCAACAGATCGTACTCTGACGACGTATGATCTTTTAGTTGGCGAGACACCTCTGCGAGACGTGATTCGAACAACTGAGATAGAGGACCTATGCATTGTGCCGGCAACGGTCGATCTAAGTTCGGCCGATATTGAATTGATTGCAAATGAGCGTCGCAGTTTTTTGCTACATGATGCGCTTCGTCAAAAGGACATGGACGAATATGATTGGGACTATGTCCTGATAGACTGCCCTCCGTCGCTGAATCTGCTGACAGTTAATGCAATGATAGCTGCACATTCAGTGCTAATTCCTTTGCAGAGTGAGTTTTTTGCGTTGGAAGGGGTGTCCCAGTTGATGATGACAATTCGGGATGTACGGCAAACGGCGAACTCTGATTTGCGCATAGAAGGTATCGTGTTGACGATGTATGACAAGCGCAACAACCTGTCTCAGCAAGTGGAACAGGATGCGCGCGACAATTTGGGTGATTTGGTATTCGAAACCAAGATACCTCGTAATGTCCGAGTGAGCGAAGCGCCGTCATATGCGCTGCCGGTGTTGCAGTACGATCCAAACTCGCAGGGTGCCATTGCCTATAGATCATTGGCGGATGAGTTGGTCAAAAAGCATCAAAGACTTGCAGCGTAATCAGGGGAGAACGGACTATGGCGAGTAAAAAGGGTAAACCCCGCGGCCTCGGACGTGGACTGTCGGCACTGATGGCTGACGTGAACCTCGATCAGGTTCCTACCGCTGAGAAGACACCCAGGAATACAGAAGTATTTGTGCCGATTGAAAAGGTGGTCGCCAATCCTGAGCAGCCACGGCGGCAGTTTGTGCAGGTCGATCTGGATGATCTGACCGCATCGATCAAAGAAAAAGGCGTACTCCAACCGTTGATCGTGAGACCGCGGGACGGTGGAATGTATGAGATCGTCGCGGGTGAACGTCGCTGGCGTGCGTCTCAGGCGGCTCAGTTGCATGAAGTTCCCGTTCTTGTGCGCGATTATTCTGACCTAGAAGTCATGGAAGTCGCACTGATCGAGAACATTCAGCGGGCGGATCTGAATGCGCTGGAAGAGGCCCAGAGCTATAAACTCTTGATGGAGAAATTTGGCCACACCCAAGAAAAGATGGCTGAAGCGCTTGGCAAAAGCCGGAGCCACATCGCCAATTTGGTTCGTCTGTTGCATCTACCTGATGACGTTCAAGTGCTTGTTCAAGAACGAAAATTGTCGGCGGGTCATGCACGTGCGTTGATCACCTCGGACAATGCGTCTGAGTTGGCGAAGAAAATCGTCAAAGGTGGTTTGTCAGTGCGGGCAACCGAGTTACTGGTCAAAAAGGACGCAGTAGGTGACACGCCACGAGGGGCTAAGGCGCCGAAGAAACTGTCTGAGAAAGATGCTGATACACGGGCGTTGGAAAATGACTTGTCAGCCATATTGCGTATGGGTGTGTCAATCGATCACAAAACTGGCGGAGAAACAGGAACGGTTACGATTTCCTATGAAAATCTGGATCAGCTAGACGAGCTTTGCGGCGTTCTTAGCCGTTAGGGCGTGTCCATATGAAAATCAGAACGCAGCTTAGGACTATGGCCTGAATGATCAGAATGTGGCCAGGTGCGCCAAGGATAAGAGAAAATAGGAATACGGCGGCAATCGAAAAGGTTGCCGCCTTTTTTGCACCCGGGCGAATAGCGCGATTTGTATTCCAGTCGTTGATCATGGGACCAAAAAGCGCGTGCTCCAGAATCCAGCTGTGTAGCCGTTCGGATGAATTGGCAAAGAAGAATGCGGCGAGTAGAAGAAATGGGACCGTCGGAAGCAGGGGCAGAACAACTCCGATGACTGCCAGAGCAACACATATAAGTCCCAGGCTGGCATACAAAAATCGCATTTTGAATTAGTCCGTTAATAGTTCACGTAGTACTGCGTTCAGTACAGCGCGACCTTGGTCCGTTGCGCGCAGTACCGTTCCGGTCTGACGTACCATACCCATCTGCAAAAGATCGTACACTTTGTCTTGGGGCAGGGGATGTCCGGCCAGATGGGCATATCGATCGGTATCAATTCCCTCGACCAGCCGCATCCCCATCATCAGATGTTCTGCGCTATGTTCTTCAGGGGCAAGCAGGGTGTTGACGCAATCACCTGACCCCTTAGTTACAGCTTGTAGCCATGCACCGGGCGCTCGAATACATTCGGTGGCATGGCGTTGTCCGTTCCGCGTCAGGCGTCCATGAGCGCCGGGCCCAATGCCGACGTAGTCGCCGTAGCGCCAGTAGATTAGGTTGTGGCGGGATTCAGATCCGGGGCGGGCGTGGTTTGATACTTCGTAAGCCGGCATTCCGTGATCAGCACAAATGTCCTGTGTTGCCTGATACATGTCTGCCGCCGTGTCATCAGTGGGTAGGTCGCGCAGTTTCCCTCGGGCATAGCGGTCACCAAAGGCAGTGCCGTCTTCGATCGTCAGTTGGTACAGGGATAGATGGTCTATGGCCATCGATAGGGCCTGTTTTAGTTCTGACTGCCAGTCCTTTAGTGTCTGACCCTGCCGTGCATAGATCAAATCAAAGCTGACACGATCAAAACAGTTGCGGGCAACATCAAAGGCGGCTTGGGCTTCAGCCACAGAATGAATGCGACCCAGCCGACGCAGGTCTGTATCGTTCAAGGCCTGGATGCCCATCGAAATGCGATTGACGCCGCCGTCGCGGTAGCCGGCAAAGCGACCGGCCTCGACTGATCCGGGGTTGGCCTCGAGGGTGATTTCGATGTCATTTGCAAATGGCCAGATTTCGCGGGCTGCTTCGATTACGGCGGCGACGGTGTCTGGCTGCATCAAGGACGGGGTGCCACCACCAAAGAAGATGGCATTTAGCACGCGGTCTGGAACCAGCTGCGCATACCGCTTCAATTCGCTGATATAGGCCTTAACCCATAGTTTTTGATCTACATTGGCCGTTACGTGGCTGTTAAAGTCGCAGTAGGGGCATTTGGCCTGGCAAAATGGCCAATGCACATACAGGCCAAAGCCCCCATTGCGCCAATCATCCACCGAAACAAGCCTGCACGAATTTTGCGACAGCTTGCCCGCGATGGCTGATCTTGTGTTTTTCGGCTGGGAGCATCTGAGCACAGGTTACGTCCAGTCCACTCGGCTGGAACATGGGATCATAGCCAAAACCGTTTTCGCCACGGATTGGCCATACCAACTCACCCGGCATGACACCCTCAAAGACCTCGTCGTGACCATCGGGCCAGGCAAGCACCAAGGTACAGCGAAACTGTGCCGTACGAGGGTAGGCGGCGTTGACCGCCTCTAACTCGTCATGGGATCGAGTCATGGCCTTCATGAAATCACGGCCATTCTCTGTTTCGGCCCAATCGGCGGTATAGACGCCTGGAGCACCGTTTAGGGCATCGATGGTAATGCCCGAGTCATCCGACAAAGCCGGCAGGCCAGTGGCCCGCGCGGCAGCGTGGGCCTTGATGCGGGCGTTGCCGACAAATGTGTCTTCGGTTTCTTCTGGTTCAGGTAAATCCAATTCGCCAGCGCTAACCACAGTGACACCATAAGGGCCGAGGAGATGTTTCATCTCCTCCAGTTTGCCCTTGTTATGAGTGGCGAGCACTAGCCTTTCGCCGGCGAAGACACGGGTCATGCGCAGGCTGCCTTTTGCATTGCGGCCAGTTCCGATGTGCCTTTTTCAGCTAGGTCCATCAGTTGGTTCATTTGCTCGCGTGAGAAAACAGACCCTTCGGCGGACATCTGGACTTCGATCAGCTTACCCGATCCGGTCATGATAAAGTTGCCATCAACTCCGGCTTCTGAATCTTCCGGGTAATCCAGATCCAGCACGGTCTGGCCGGCATAGATACCACATGAGATTGCAGCAACAGGATCAACCAATGGGTCCATCTTTACGTCGCCGGCTTTCATCAGCTTGTTGACAGCTAGACGCAGTGCGACCCAACCACCGGTGATGGATGCACAACGAGTGCCGCCGTCCGCCTGTAGTACGTCGCAGTCAACGGTGATTTGCCGTTCGCCCAAAGCAACCCGATCAACGCCGGCCCGCAATGCGCGACCGATCAGGCGTTGAATTTCAACTGTTCGGCCACCTTGCTTGCCGGCGGCAGCCTCGCGGCGCATCCGGGTGTTGGTCGCACGGGGCAGCATGCCATATTCAGCCGTTACCCAACCCAGACCCGACCCCTTGATGAACGAGGGCACCCGCGGTTCGATTGAGGCAGAGCAAAGAACATGGGTTTCGCCCATTTTAATCAGACACGAGCCCTCAGCGTGTTTGGTGAAACCAGTCTCGATGGAGACGGCGCGCATTTGGTCTAATTCTCGTCCGGAAGGTCGCATGGGATATCCTTTTTTGGTTGAACTTGGGATAGCCTTCGACAGCCTTGTGATGCAAGCCTGATTGACCTTTTGGCCCAAGCCTCTTTAATGGCAGACCAGCCCAATTGGTCAATATTGGGGACAGACCACATGCAGGATTGAAATGAACGACGCCAATGACATCCTGAAGGACATGAATGACCGCTCTCGTGAGGTATTCCGGGCGGTGGTTGAGAATTACATGGACCGCGGTGAACCTGTCGGAAGCCGCACCCTAACCCGGAGCCTAAGTGAAAAGGTCAGCGCGGCGACAATCCGGAACGTCATGCAGGATCTCGAGCATCTGGGATTGCTGGACAGCCCGCATATCAGCGCCGGTCGGGTGCCGACGCAGTTGGGGCTGCGTATGTTTGTTGATGGATTTCTTGAGGTTGAGGATCTAAAGGCCCAGGACCGGCTAAAAATTGACGCGACATTGGGTGGAAACTCTGCTGACGTTGGTGGCATGTTGGATCGGGTTGGATCGGCCCTGTCCGGCGTGACACAGGGTGCATCACTGGTTTTGACCCCTAAACACGAGGCCGAGATTCGCCACATCGAATTTGTGTCTCTTGCACCAGACCGGGCCTTGGTGGTTCTGGTCTTCTCGGACGGGCAGGTTGAAAATCGCGTGTTTACGCCACCGGCTGGACAGACACCCAGTTCGATGCGCGAGGCGGCAAATTTCCTGAATGCTCTGATTGAAGGCAAGACGCTGTCGCAGTTACGCGGAACGATTCAGACTGAAATTTCCAGTCGGCGACAGGAAATCGATCTGTTGGCACAAGACATGATCGAAAGCGGCTTGGCGCTTTGGCAGGACGAAGGCGAAGATTCGGCGCGATTGATTGTACGCGGGCGCGCGAATCTTTTGGAAAGCGGGGAACAGGACGAGGGGCTGGACCGCATTCGAAGCCTGTTTGATGACCTTGAACGTAAGCGTGATATAGCCGAATTTCTGCAACTGACCGAAGACGGCGACGGTGTGCGCATTTTTATTGGTTCAGAGAACAAACTTTTCTCACTTTCGGGTTCCTCTTTGGTGGTGTCTCCCTATATGAACTCGGATCGAAAGATCATTGGCGCGGTTGGGGTGATTGGCCCCACCCGGCTGAACTACGGACGGATTGTGCCGATTGTGGATTACACGGCACAACTGGTTGGAAAGCTGATTTCTGACCGGAGTTAGAGGTGAAACATGGCAGAGCCAAAGAACGAAGATTTTCTGGACGACATTGACGCCGCTGAAGCGGAAGAACTGGCGGACGAATTTGCTGAAATTGATGATGAAGCGATTGAGCTCGACGAGCTGCGGGCTGAACGTGATCAGTTGAAAGACCGCTTTATGCGGGCGCTGGCGGATGCCGAAAATTCGCGCAAGCGCGGTGATCGGGCGCGTCGCGATGCCGAGCAATATGGTGGCTCTAAACTGGCTCGTGATATGCTGCCGGTTTACGACAACATGAAGCGCGCGCTTGATACGGTGACTGAAGAACAAAAAGCAGGTTCGGCGGGTCTGATCGAAGGCATCGAATTGACCATGCGGGCGCTGTTAGGCGTGTTCAGCAAGCACGGCGTTCAAAACATTGCCCCGCAAGTTGGTGATCGGTTTGATCCGCAAATGCATGAAGCAATGTTCGAAGCACCGGTACCAGGTACCCGTGCAGGTGACATTATTCAGGTCGCAGCCGAGGGCTTTATGTTGCACGACCGTCTGCTGCGTCCGGCGCAGGTTGGCGTATCTTCGACACCGGCCAGCTAATGTAGAAGTGCCATTCAGCGAATGGCACATGCATTCGGTGAGAGTGGTTGAAATAAAAAAGGGGCGGTTCCGGAAGGAGCCGCCCTGTTGCGTTATTGATTAGCGTTTTTCAACTGGTAGAGCATCTCTAGTGCTTCACGTGGAGACAGGTCGTCAGGGTGAACGCTGTCAAGCATCTCTTCAAGCGGTGAGGGACCCTTGGGAACTGCTGGCTGAGGTGGTGGTGCGGCGGCAAAAAGTGGCAGATCATCGATTTTAATTTTTGATCCGGCTCCGTCTCGACTGGATTCCTCCAACATGTCCAAAACATCGCGGGCGCGGGCGACAACCGTAGCAGGCAGGCCGGCAAGTTGGGCCACTTGTACACCATAGGAACGATCTGCCGCGCCCTTGCGAACTTCATGCAGAAAGATGACTTCGCCTTCCCATTCTTTTACCGTGACGGTGGCGTTGTCGACGCCAGCCAGTGTGGCGGCCAGTTGGGTCAGCTCGTGATAGTGGGTGGCGAACAGGGCGCGGGATCTGTTGGTCTCGTGCAGATGTTCCAATGTGGCCCAGGCGATGGACAGGCCATCGTATGTGGCCGTTCCACGGCCAATTTCATCCAAAATTACCAATGCGCGATCGTCGGCCTGGTTCAGAATGGCGGCGGTTTCAACCATTTCCACCATAAATGTAGACCGTCCACGCGCCAGATCATCCGATGCCCCAACGCGACTGAACAGTTGACTGACCACACCGATATGCGCGGTATCAGCCGGCACGTAACTGCCGATTTGCGCCAACAAAGCAATCAGCGCGTTCTGCCGCAAAAAAGTAGATTTACCGGCCATGTTGGGGCCGGTAAGCAACCAGATTGCGGCCCCGTCAGCAGCGGTTAAGTCGCAATCGTTGGCTATGAAAACTTCACCAACCTGCTGGCGCAACGCCTGTTCCACAACTGGATGCCGACCACCTGAAATTTCAAATGCCCGGCTGGCGTCGACCTTCGGGCGGTTCCAGTTTTCACCTTTTGCCAGATCCGCAAGGCCGGTCAATAGATCCAGTTCGGCCAATCCACGTGCCGCACTGTTCAAGCGGGCGGAAAGGTCCAAAATACAGCCGGAAACTTCGGAATAGAGCCGCTTTTCGATCTCTAGGGCCTGATTACCGGCATTCAGGATTTTGGTTTCGATCTCGCTTAGCTCAACCGTGGTGAACCGGACTTGATTGGCGGTGGTTTGGCGGTGGATATAGCTTTCAGATAATGGCGCAGACAACATTTTATCCGCATGTGTGGCCGTCGTCTCGATGAAATACCCAAGTACGTTGTTGTGCTTGATCTTCAGTGAGCTGATGCCGGTGTGCTCTGCGTATTGATTTTGCATCGCAGCAATAACCGACCGGCCCTCGTCTCGCAGGGTCCTGGCCTGATCCAATTCGTCGTTGTAGCCGGCCGCGATAAACCCACCATCGCGGGCCAGCAACGGGGGTTCGGCAACCAGTGAGGCGTCCAACATAGCCAGCAGATCGTCAAAGCCCTGTAGATTGTCGATGGCGCCTGCGATCAAGTTGGGCAGGTCCAAGTCTTGGCATAAGGCGGCGATGGTTTCGGCCTGGGTCAGTCCGTTGCGGATTGCGGCCAAATCGCGCGGTCCTCCGCGGTCCAGCGCCAGTCTTGACAGCGCACGATCCAGATCCGGGCTTTGCCTAAGAGCATCGCGCAACTGCTCGGACAGTTGGCTCTGGTTGACGGCAAAATCCAATGCGGCCAACCGGTCATGAATCACGTCAAGATTGCGCGATGGGCTGGACAGACGTTGTTCAAGCAAACGACCACCACCCGGTGTGACAGTTCGATCAATTACGGATAACAACGAGCCAGCGCGACCACCGGACAAGGATCGTGTCAGTTCCAAATTGCGCCGGGTTGCAGCGTCGATCTGCATGACCCGGTCTTCGGCCTCTTGTTCGGGCACCTGCAGTAGCGGCAGTTTGCCTTTTTGAGTGATTTCCAGATAATCGATCAACGCACCCATCGCCGAAACCTCGGCGCGGGAAAATGTACCGAATCCATCCAGGGCACCGACCTTGAACAGCGCGCAAATGCGCTTTTCGGCGGCCGTACTGTCAAAACTGGCCTTGCCCAAAGGTGTCACTGGAATTTTGTACTCATCAGCCAAAGGCCGGATATGATCATAGGCCGGGCCATCAGCGACGATCAATTCAGAAGGGCCCAGCCGGGCCAGTTCGGGTGACAGACGCACCCGCGCCACGGGCATCACGTGAAACGCACCAGTGGAAATATCTGCCCAGGCCAATGCCGCCTGGTCGCGCATTTCGGCATAGGAAACGAGAAAATTGTGCCGACGTGCCTCGAGCAGGGAATCCTCGGTCAGCGTGCCGGGTGTAACCAAACGCACCACATCGCGGTTGACCACAGACTTGCCGCCACGCTTCTTGGCTTCCGCAGGAGTTTCCAACTGTTCGCCCACGGCCACACGGAACCCTTTACGGATCAGTGTCAGCAAATACCCCTCGGCGGCATGAAATGGCACTCCGCACATCGGAATATCATCGCCATTGTGCTTGCCGCGTTTGGTCAGTGCGATATCCAATGCCTCGGCCGCATTCACGGCATCCTCAAAGAACATCTCGTAGAAATCGCCCATCCGGTAGAACAGCAGCGCGTCTGGGTACTGCGCCTTGATGTCAAGATATTGTGCCATCATTGGCGTGACTGTGGCCAAGGGGAGTTCTCCGGTCTGGTCGGAAGGTTGCGATCTGCATGACTTTACAAAGCCGTTGTAACGGGGAAAAGCAGAAACAAGCCGACGGGGCGTCTATTTGTCCGGCTCCAGAACTGATCTGGTCATAATGGAAGATGTTAATATCAACGTATCTTTGAAGGACTTATTGAAAAGATATGACATTTTACAGGTGAGAAAAATCGCGCTTAAACGCGTTTCCTGAATGTGTTTCCTATTTTAGTGTTTAATTAAAGCATGTTGTAAGAAAGTTAGCGCTAAACTATTTCAGCAATATCATGTCTTTCAGTGCTGTATTTGGCGCAATAATATTTCGTCCAACTGCGTTGAGAAGGCGAACAGGCTAGGGTATGACGCTTAAGACAGTCAGAGGAATTACCCAGCTCATGCCCAAAGCAAAGATTACCGACGAAGAGGCCCTGGCCTTTCACCTGGAACCAACCCCCGGCAAGTTCGAAATTTCGGCGACGGTGCCGATGACCACGCAGCGCGACCTATCATTGGCCTACTCACCCGGCGTAGCCGTGCCATGTCTGGAAATCGCAGAAAATCCGGCGCTGGCTTATGATTACACCAACAAAGGCAATTTGGTTGCGGTGATTTCGAATGGGACGGCCGTACTGGGCCTGGGTAATTTGGGTGCACTGGGATCCAAACCGGTGATGGAAGGCAAGGCAGTCTTGTTCAAACGTTTTGCCGACGTGAATTCGATCGATATCGAACTGGATACCGAAGACCCCGAGGCGTTTATCAACGCGGTCAAATTGATGGAGCCAACCTTTGGCGGCATCAACCTTGAAGATATCAAGGCGCCCGAATGCTTCATCATCGAACAACGCTTGAAGGAAGAAATGGACATTCCGGTGTTCCATGACGACCAACACGGCACGGCGGTGATCTGCGCTGCCGGCCTTATCAATGCGCTGCATATTTCGGGCAAGAAAATTGAGGACGTGAGAATTGTTCTCAACGGGGCAGGGGCAGCTGGTATTGCCTGTATTGAATTGCTCAAATCCATGGGCGCCCGGCACGACAATTGTATCATTTGTGACACCAAGGGCGTGATCTATCAGGGCCGTGCTGCGGGTATGAATCAGTGGAAATCTGCGCATGCTGTTCCCACCGATCTGCGAACACTGGAAGAGGCCATGGATGGCGCTGATGTGTTCCTGGGGGTGTCTGCCAAAGGCGCGGTGACCCAGGACATGGTGATCTCGATGGCGCCTAACCCGGTGATCTTTGCGATGGCAAACCCAGATCCGGAAATCACACCCGAAGAGGCGCATGAGGTCCGCGAGGATGCCATCGTTGCCACCGGCCGGTCGGATTACCCCAACCAAGTCAACAACGTATTGGGTTTCCCTTACCTGTTTCGTGGAGCCTTGGATATTCATGCCCGCGCTATCAATGACGAGATGAAGATCGCTTGCGCCCATGCTTTGGCGGCATTGGCACGCGAAGACGTACCAGACGAAGTGGCACTTGCTTATGGTAAGAGCCTTAGTTTTGGTCGCGACTATATCATCCCGACCCCATTTGACCCACGCTTGATCCACCGAATCCCGGTTGCAGTGGCCAAGGCTGGTATGGATACTGGTGCCGCCCGCCGTCCGATTATCGACATGGAGGCCTATGAGCTTAACCTGAAGGGCCGAATGGACCCTACGGCCTCTATTCTGCGCGGATTGAATGCCCGTGCACGTACCGCCCAAAGTCAGATGATCTTTGCCGAAGGCGATGATCCACGTGTGCTGCGTGCTGCCGTCACCTATCAACGTTCGGGTTTCGGTAAATCCCTGGTGGTTGGCCGCGCAGACGACGTGAAGCAGAAACTGGAGGAGGCCGGCCTTGCTGATGCGGTGAACGAGTTAGAAGTCGTCAATGCCGCTAACACGCCACATCTCGATACCTACAAGAACTTTCTTTACTCGCGTCTGCAGCGCAAGGGTTTCGATCTCAAGGATGTGCACCGTCTGGCTGCACGCGACAGGCATGTGTTTTCGGCGCTGATGCTGGCGCATGGTCATGGGGATGGACTGGTGACCGGGGCGACCCGAAAATCAGCTCATGTTCTGGACCAGGTCAACCACGTCTTTGATGCGGATGCCGCGCAGGGTGCGGCTGGCGTGACTGCCCTGTTACACAAGGGTCGGATCGTGTTGATTGGCGACACTTTGGTGCATGAGTGGCCGGATGAAAACGACCTAGCCAATATTGCCGAGCGCGCCGCCGTTGTCGCCAGCCACATGGGCTTGGACCCACGCGTGGCCTTTGTCAGCTTTTCCACTTTTGGTTATCCAGTCTCGGAACGTGCTGAAAAAATGCACCTGGCCCCGTCCGTGCTCGATAAGCGCGGTGTCAATTTTGAATACGAAGGCGAAATGACCGTCGACGTTGCCCTGAACGCCAGCGCACAAGAGGCATATCCCTTCTCGCGGCTTACCGGTCCGGCCAACATCTTGATCGTGCCCGCCCGCCATTCTGCTTCGATCTCGGTCAAATTGATGCAGGAAATGGGCGGCGCTACAGTGGTTGGCCCTATCCTTAGCGGCGTGGACAAACCAATCCAGATCTGCTCGACCACGTCCACTGCCAATGATATCCTCAACATGGCAGTGCTGGCTGCCTGTGATATCGGATAGGATAATATGGCAATCTGGAACCTTGGATCAATCAACGCGGATATGGTCTATGCCTTGCCGCATTTACCAGCGCCAGGGGAAACTCTGGCAGCACTGGACCTGCAGCAGTTTTTGGGCGGCAAGGGGGCCAATATGTCGGTCGCCGCCGCCCGTGCCGGATCTCACGTGTGCCACATCGGCGCTGTTGGGGCGGACGGCGCTTGGGCGGTGGACCGACTGCTGGAATACGGTGTAGACACCCGTCATATCGCCGAGATCAATACCCCTACCGGTCATGCCATCATTGCAGTGGATAGACAGGCGGAAAATCAGATTATCCTGTTTCCCGGAGCCAACCGGGCCGTGTCGTCCGAACAACTCGGGCAGGCCCTGACGCAGGCTGACTCTGGCGATATTCTGGTGCTTCAAAACGAAACCAATATGCAGCCCGAAGCTGCAAAAATGGGCCGCGATCTGGGATTGCGGGTCTGCTATGCCGCAGCACCTTTTGATGCGGCGGCTGTGCAGGCAGTCCTGCCGTTTCTGGATGTTCTGTTCCTGAACGAGGTCGAGGCGCAGCAGTTGCAGCAGGCCACTGGAAAAACGCCTATGGAGTTAGGCATTTCAGATGTGATCATCACACTAGGGGCAAAAGGTGCGCGCCACTTCAATGCTGAAACAGGCGAAACGGTGGATATTCCAGCACATGCCGTAACAGCCGTCGACACAACGGGTGCTGGTGATACATTCACAGGCTATGTTCTCTCAGGCCTTGATCGGAGCTTACCAATGCCCCAGGCCATGGCCCTTGCCGCCCGCGCTGCTGCACTGATGGTGACACGGCCCGGTACGGCCGATGTGATTCCAGACCTGAAAGAGGTCCAAGAGGCCAGCTTTTAAAAGCAAAGCCCCTATATTCATCTGGCTAAAAATATCCCGGGGGTTTCAAAGGGGGCTGGCCCCCTTTGCCACGTTAATGCGCCTGTGCAAAAGGAGCAGCATCCCCCCAAAGTTGTACCACCCGCGCATCCCGACCACAGGCCTGCCGATATCGCTTGTAAGCCTCAGCTTGACGCTTGGGCCCAAACCGGGTGAACACCAGTTTCCGACCTTTATAGTAATCCTGATGGTAGGCTTCGGCTGGATAAAACGGTGCTGCCTGCAATACTGGGGTCACGATAACTTGTCCCAGATCCACTTGCGCCTGTGCCTTTACTTGCTCAACGAGAGCCGTTTCTGCCTTATTAGAGACAAATATAGCAGTGCGATAACTCTCCCCCCGGTCGCAAAATTGACCGCCGGCATCTGTTGGGTCGACCGAACGGAAAAATAACTCAACCAACGTCTCCCGACTGACTTTCTCCGGATCGAAAAAGATTTGTACGGCCTCGTAATGACCGGTGCCGCCCTGACCGACTTGTTTGTAACTCGGATTTTTGAGGACACCACCCGTGTACCCGGACACAGCACCCGTCACACCAGCTACTGATTCGAAATCGCTTTCGACGCACCAGAAACATCCCCCTGCCACAACCAGAACTTCGGGTTGCTGGGCACGTGCATCATGCCCACGCATCACCCCGACCAGTAACAATAGCCCAAACAATACCCCAAGTCTCAGATTGTCAGAATTACGCATCGCATTCTCCTCTCCCAATACCCTGTACGGCGCGGAAATAAGGCTCAAGTGAGTGACATCATATGTAACGAACTGGTGAGTGAAATTTACTGCTTGGAATGACGCTTCAACCCCCCTAGCGTCGCGCCAACAGGAGGACCCGATGACCGAAAAGATGAGCACCCACCAGGCTGAAGATGATCAACGAAATGAGTCGATCTTGATTTACGTTAATGGCCGCATTGTCCCCAAAGCCGAGGCAACCGTGTCGGTTTACGACAGTGGTTTTATGCTTGGGGATGGCGTCTGGGAAGGTTTGCGTCTGTATAACGGGACATGGGCATTTCTGGATCAACATCTCGACCGACTATTCGAAGCGACCAAAGCCATCGATTTGGATTTAGGGTTAGACCGCGCTGAGGTTACTGCCGCGTTGGTGGCAACACAGCAGGCCAACGGCATGACAACAGATGCGCATGCCCGGTTGATGGTCACACGCGGTGTTAAGACCCGTCCATTTCAGCACCCATCGCTCTCCCAACAGGGGCCGACATTTGTGATCATAATGGAGCATTCGACACCGAAGCTCCCTCGACCCATCCGCCTGGCTACGGTACCGCATCTGCGCGGACTTCCGATGACGCAGGATCCCAAACTGAACTCGCATTCCAAATTGAACTGCATTCTGGCGTGCATAGCTGCGGAAAAGGCAGGCGCTGACGAAGGTTTGATGCTGGACGTGAACGGCTTTGTGAATACCACCAATGCCTGCAACTTTTTCATTGTCCGCAAAGGTGAGGTTTGGACCTCGACTGGCGATTACTGCATGAATGGCATCACCCGGCAAAAAGTCATCGACCTGTGCCGCGCCAATGACATTCCAGTGTCCGAGCGCAATTATTCCCTGGTAGATACCTATGGTGCAGAGGAGGCGTTTTTGACCGGTACTTTTGGCGCACAGACACCGGTCAGCGAGATTGATGGTCGTCAGATCGGTACGGGGACTATGGGAGCGGTGACGCAGAAAATCAGAAGCCTTTATAAGGCGTTGATCGAACAGGAGGCCAGTTGATGCGTATTGCGATGTGGTCAGGGCCACGCAACCTGTCAACGGCGATGATGTACGCCTTTGGCAACCGCACAGATTGTGCAATTGTAGATGAGCCATTTTATGCGTCCTATCTTGCCAAGACGGGTTTGCGGCATCCGATGTGGCAAGAGATTTTGGACAGCCAATCCCAGGATCCGACTGTGGTCTCGGATCAGATTACCGGCTCTATTCCTGGGGCTAAGCCATATTTCTACCAAAAACACATGACACAGCATATGATCGCCGGCGTGCCCCGTGATTGGATGCGCGCGTTTAAGAATGTATTCCTGATCCGTCATCCAGCACGAGTGATTGCCTCTTACGCCGCCAAACGTGAGAATCCGACATTGGACGACATCGGGTTTTGGCAGCAAAGCGAGCTGTTTGACGAGGTGAACGCCTGGGGTGGAAAGCCGATTGTTGTGGACAGTCACGATATTCGGGAGGACCCTGCAGTGATGTTGGAGACTCTGTGTGACGCCATCGACATACCGTTCTCAGCAAAAATGCTGAATTGGCCCAAAGGCGGCCACAAGGACGACGGCGCCTGGGCTTTGCATTGGTATGGGTCTGTGTGGACGTCCAATGGGTTTGCCGGAGCTGAGGGAGAGCTGCCTGAGGTGCCGGAACATCTACAAGGCGTTCTGGATGCGGCAATGCCGCACTATGAACGGATGAAATCCGCTAAGCTGTGAGGTGGGAGGGGCTTTGCCCCTCTGCGCCTATTGCGCATTCACCCCAGAGTATTTTTGAAAAGATGAAATAGGCCTAGCCCAGCAGCTTACCCAGCTTCATCGCAACCGACATGTCACCCGAGACTTTTAGCTTGCCCATCACCACTCCGGTCATTGGGTTTAGTTTTCCGGTCAGAAGTTTAACCAAATTGTCCTGCGACAGGCGAATGGTACAGTCGGTGTCTTGATTCGTGGTGCTGGCCTGGTTCTCGGCCAACACAATTGCGCCGTCGTCGCCACAGTCGAATTTCAACGATCCGTCGAATTGGCTACCGTTCAATCCTGCCTGAATACGATCTGCAATGTCTTGAAGCGTCATCTGTCTCTCCCAGTCTGACCCAAGCGGTAAGTCGGAATGGGAGTTTGGGCAATGTTGACCGAACGGGAAGTCGCCAAGTTATACTCCGGATAGTGTTTTTACAGTCAGCGGGCAGAACTCGCCGTCAAAAAACGCTTCAAGAACCTGTACGAATTCAGATGCGGCGCCCGGCACGGCGGCAAACAGTGTCATTGATGACCGTAATTTCTTGGCGTCAGTCGTGCCAAAAATCTGCTCTGCCGGGGTGTCGCTGTGTGCCAGCACCAGACGGCTGACCTCGATCAATCGCCGATTCAGTTCAGGATGGTCCAAATAGGCAGAAGCCTCGGCTAGGTCCTCGATCCCATATAACTGCGCCATATGGGATTTCCCCAATTCGGCGAGTTGGGGAAAGACAAACCACATCCAGTGGCCTGCCTTTTGTCCCGCTTTTACCTCGGCTAGGACATCGTGCCAGACGGTGTCCTGTGCCTCGATAAACATCTCTAATTCTTCAGAGAAGTCGTCTTCTTCCATTATTACTTAACCCGTTTGTTCCGCATCGCAATCAGCTTTAAACGTAGGGCCTGCAATTGGATAAATCCAGCCGCATCTTTTTGATCGTATGCGCCGGCGTCATCCTCAAAAGTCACGTGCTCTTCGGAATACAGCGAATGATCGGACCAGCGACCGACGCAGGTGGCGGACCCCTTGTACAGTTTCAAGCGCACGGCGCCAGTGACATGGGTTTGGCTGGCATCAATTGCCGCCTGCAGCATTTCGCGCTCGGGCGAGTACCAGAAGCCGTTGTAGATCAGCTCGGCATATTTTGGCATCAGCTCGTCTTTGAGGTGCATCGCGCCGCGGTCCATGGTGATCGATTCGATGCCACGGTGCGCTTCGAGCAGTAGAGTGCCGCCCGGGGTTTCGTAGATGCCGCGCGACTTCATTCCGACAAAGCGACCTTCGACCAGGTCCAGACGGCCACAGCCGTGCTTGCCACCCAATTCGTTCAGTTTGGTCAAGATCGTGGCTGGCGACATTGCTTCGCCGTTGATCGAAACTGCGTCGCCTTGCTCGAAGCCAACTTCGATGAACTCAGGCTCATTCGGCGCATCTTCGGGGTGAACGGTGCGCTGGTAGACGTAGTCGGGTGCCATTACGGCCGGATCTTCCAACACTTTGCCCTCGGATGAGGTGTGCAACAGGTTGGCATCCACCGAGAAGGGGGCCTCGCCGCGTTTGTCTTTGGCGACGGGAATTTGGTTCGCTTCGGCGAATTCCAGCAGTTTGGTGCGGGAAGACAGATCCCACTCACGCCAAGGCGCAATCACCTTGATATCGGGGTTCAATGCATAGGCGGCCAGCTCAAACCGGACCTGATCGTTCCCTTTACCAGTCGCACCGTGTGCAACGGCATCTGCACCGACGGCCTCGGCGATTTCAACAAGACGCTTGGAAATCAACGGGCGCGCAATAGAGGTACCCAGCAGATACAGACCTTCGTATACTGCATTGGCACGGAACATTGGGAAGACAAAGTCGCGGACAAATTCTTCACGGACGTCTTCGATAAAGATGTTTTCTGGTGCGATCCCCAGCAGTTCGGCCTTGGCGCGGGCGGGCTCCAGCTCTTCGCCCTGACCCAGATCGGCGGTAAAGGTGACGACCTCACAACCGTACTCGGTCTGCAGCCATTTCAGGATGATCGAGGTATCAAGGCCACCGGAATAGGCCAGAACAACTTTTTTGGGTGCGGACATTGGGATTTCCTCTTCAGCAGAACGATTGGCCGATATCGGTTTTCAGGCGGGAGAGCAAGTTTTTCCGGGCTTCTCTTACTGGGTTGCTGCGTCTAGGGTGCCGCGCTGAGATTGTATGATATTTGAGAGGACGAGACATGAAAGGTTGGAGCTTATTTGCTCATTCGGTGGGAATGGTGATCCGTAACCTGTCAGAGGCATTGAAAATTGCTCTCGTGCCTGTGCTGATCGGGTTTGCCCTGGTTGTTGGGTTAACATCGATGACAGGCCTGTCGCTGGGATCTTTGACTGATGAAGCGGCGTTGCAGAAGATGTTGAATGACGGCGGTCTAGGGGCCTTTTTAATGCCAATCATTCTGCTGGTCTTCGTTCTTATTGCGATCGAGTTGTGGGTTTTTGTGTCATGGCACCGCTTTATCTTGTTGGAAGAGTATCCAAACGGTTGGGTACCAAAGTTCCGTTTCGACCGTATCACCGCCTATTTGGGAAGCGGGTTGTTGATTGGGCTAGTCACCGTTTTGTCTCTGGTCCCAATAGCAATGATCTTTGGTATTCTAGCAGGGATTATTTCGCCTGTTTTGCCACTCGTAGGGGCTCTAGTGCCAGTGGCTACAATAATCATTGCCTATCTAATTTTCTACCGACTTTCCCCAGTATTGCCAGCCGCGGCAGTGGGTGACTCGTTGAAGTTAGGGGAGGCTTGGATATTCACTACAGGGGCAAGCGGGACACTTTTGGTAACTGGACTGTCAACCGCGGCCGTGCAATTTTTACTACAGTTTGTGGCCGGATTGTCCATGGAAGTGTTTCTCCCACTCGGTATCGCTTTCCAGATCCTGACTGGTCTGGTGATGTCGCTGGTGAATGTCAGTATCTTGACCACCATTTACGGCCACTACGTCGAAGGTCGCCCCATCGACTGACGGTATTCTTATGTATGCATTCTGCCTGCCCCTTGCCTTGGGGGCGGGCATAGGTCACTCAATAAGACATGACTGATTTCCAGACCCAGGCCCGCGCTGCCGAAGCCGCAATGCGGGACGTATTCCCCGCCACTCCGTTGCAACGCAATGCGCATCTGTCCGAGCGTTACGGCGCCGAGATTTATCTGAAACGCGAAGATCTTAGCCCGGTGCGGTCCTATAAAATTCGTGGTGCCCATAATGCCATGCGCAAGCAGCCAGATCAGGATCTGTTTGTCTGTGCCAGTGCGGGCAATCATGCCCAAGGTGTCGCTTATATGTGTAGTCACATGGGGGTCAAAGGCGTGATCTTTATGCCAGTGACCACGCCCCAGCAGAAGATCCAGAAAACCCGGATATTTGGTGGGGACCAGGTCGAAATCCATCTGGTTGGTGACTATTTCGATGATACGCTCTCGGCTGCGCAGGAATGGTGCCAGCGTGAGGGCGGGCATTTTCTGTCGCCGTTTGATGATGCGGATGTGATTGAAGGCCAAAGCTCGATTGCAGTCGAGATCGAGACGCAATTAGGCCGCACACCGGATCATGTCGTTCTGCCTGTGGGTGGTGGAGGCATGTCCTCGGGTGTGGTCTCTTGGTTTGGCGACCGTGTGCATTGCCTGTTTGTCGAACCTGAGGGCGGCGCCTGTCTGCGGGCGGGCTTGACCGCTGGGCACCCCGTGTCGCTGGATCACGTCGATACTTTTGTTGATGGTGCTGCGGTTGGGCGGATCGGGGTGTTGCCCTTTGCCCTGTTGCAACATGTTCCGCTTCCCGATGTGCTGAGCATTTCTGAAGACCGGATCTGCGCGACAATGATCGAGATGCTGAATGTCGAAGGGATTGTTCTGGAACCTGCTGGTGCCTTGGCGATCGAAGCGCTGGGCGACGTGCGGTCCTGGATTCGCGGAAAAACAGTGGTTTGCATCACGTCTGGTGGCAATTTTGATTTTGAACGACTGCCCGAGGTCAAAGAACGGGCACAGCGATATTCCGGGGTGAAGAAATATTTTTTACTGCGGTTGCCACAGCGTCCCGGTGCCCTGAAAGAGTTTCTTGGTATTCTAGGCCCAGAAGACGACATCGCCCGATTTGAATATATGAAAAAGTCGGCGCGAAATTTTGGATCCGTTTTGATCGGTCTAGAAACAAAACGACCCGAAAATTTTCCGAAACTTTTTGCCAGACTTGAAGCGGCGGGGTTCACCTACACCGACATTACCAATGACGAGACATTGGCCCAATTTGTGATTTGATGGACCTCGGTCGTCTAGAAACGGACTGGCAATTCTGTGATGAAAATTGTCTTTGAGGATTGGTACTCGGCGATAATGGCTGGAACATCGACCGTTTCAGCTTCGCCTTGGGCCGATCTTCGTTCACCATCCTGACATAGCGAAGAGAAAGCTTGAAAACCCAAGCTTAGCGCGCTGCCCTTCAAAAAATGCAAATTCTGCTCTAGCTGTGTTAGATCCGTGTTATCATTGAGTTTGCCAATAACTTCTTCTACTTCTTCAAGGAAAAGATCTACAACTTCCCCAAAATCCTCTGCGCCTACTTCTTCACGCAATTCTTTCACTCTTGGCCAGTCAATCATGACATAAATCCTGTCGCTCAACTCTAATTTTACTGACTTTAACGGTGATGGGTAAAAGTTTAGTGAAGGCGAAGGAAAATATCAAATTGTTGGGTTCATAGCTTGTTAAGCGACAAGTATGATACTGCAATCAGTTATTGAACTCCCGCCGAGCTTAACGAGGTCCCATCTGTGTTGCCAGACAGTACATTTCATAATGAAGAACAGACCGACAATGGGTCGATTCGGACTGTTTTGGTTGTTGACGATAGTCGACTTCAGCGCCGCATTCTTGTGGCGTCTTTGAAAAAATGGGGATTTGAAGTTACTGAAGCTGAAAGCGGCGAAGCAGCAATGGAGATTTGCAGCCAAGATCCGCCTGACCTAATTCTCAGTGACTGGATGATGCCAGGCATGAACGGTCTGGAGTTTTGTCGAAAGTTCCGTGAACATTCCAACGAAGGCTACAGCTATTTTATTCTGCTGACGTCGAAGAGTGAAAAGAATGAAATCGCCGAAGGTCTGGATGCAGGTGCAGATGATTTTCTGACCAAGCCAGTCAACTCGGACGAATTGCGTGCACGGATCTCTGCTGGTGAACGCATTTTGCGGATGCAGCGTGAATTATCAAAGAAAAACCGCATTGTTTCCGAGACTTTGGACGAGCTGCAGCGGGTCTATGATGCGATTGACAAAGATTTGGTGCAGGCGCGCAAAATCCAACAATCTTTGGTACCCGAACTATCGCGCAAATTCGGATCGTCTTCGGTCAGCCTACTTCTTAAACCCTGCGGTCATATCGGTGGGGATCTAGTCGGAATGTTTTCTCCCGGAGTAAACCGCCTGGGATTTTACTCGATCGATGTTTCAGGACACGGGATCACATCGGCCATGATGACGGCCCGCCTGGGCGGGTACCTGTCTTCGACCTATTTTGATCAGAACGTGGCAATGGAAAAACGATTCAACCGTTTCTATGCACTGCGCCAACCGGAAGAAGTGGCCAGCCTGTTAAACGCACGGCTGATCGCCGATACCGGGATCGAAGAGTATTTTACGATGGCCTACTGCATTGTTGATCTGCGCAGTGGTGGCTTGAAGATGGTCCAGGCCGGTCATCCGCATCCATTGTTATTGCGTAAGGATGGATCGACAGAGTTCCTGGGTGAAGGCGGTGTTCCAGTTGGGCTGGTCCCGGACATTCCCTATTCACAGATCGAAGCAGTTATGGAGCCGGGCGACCGGCTGTTGCTTTATTCTGACGGCTTTACCGAAGCGCGGCTAGAGAACGGTGATATGTTAGAGACCGAGGGGCTTCTGGAGTTGATCGCCAAATGTGATTCTCAACATAGTGGCCAAGAATTTTTGGATGATCTGTATTGGAACCTTACTCAGGTAATGTCGTCTGAATATGGATTAGAAGACGATGTTTCAGCCACAGTGTTTGAATACAACGGTCCTTGAGCTTTTTGCCAAGAGGCTCCCGTCTGGTTCCAGACCATTAAAATGATCTGTCTCCCGTTGGGCGTGGCGCCGCGCGAAGCGCGGCGCCACGCCCAACCCAGACCGGGGGCCGTAAGGCCATTGAAGTCTGTGACGGGAGTTTTTGATTTAGTCCAAAGCCCTAAATTTGTTTATTTGTGCGGCAAAATGGCGATCACCGGGATTGCCAAGAAAATTGGCTGCCTTTTCCTGATTCATCCAAACGGCTTCGTGCCCTTGTTCTTTAGGGGGCCCAATCCGCCTAACCGGCCGCGCAACATAGATATGGCAGAGCTTTTCCGCCCACAAATCATACTCAGGCATATAGACAAACCGTCGAAAAATACCAATTTTCCGGGGTTTAGAAATGCTCCAACCGGTTTCTTCGTGTACTTCGCGGTGCAGCGCGGGAAGAGGTGATTCCCCTGGATCGATCCCGCCGCCGGGCAATTGCAGATCAGGTCCTGGGTCATATTGGCAGGTTAGTAATAAGCGACCATCGCGTGGTAATAATGCATAGGCCCCGGGTCGGCGATGATAGTGTCGATCCTTTTGCGGCGGCTCTCCAAATCGTCTGATCACGCAGTGACCCCTTTCATCCAAATGTGATAACCCTATATAGGCTCGATATGCCAACCCCGGGCGTGTAAGGAAACCCCCATGACTCTTGGATCAAAAATTGCGTGGGACGATACAGTCCTGCCATTCCAACTGGATACTGTCGACATGCGTGGCCGCGTGGCGCGATTGGACGGTGTGCTTGATGGAATTCTCAAGCAACATGATTACCCACCGCAGGTCGAAGCCTTGGTAGCCGAGATGGCGCTGCTGACCGCTCTGATCGGTCAGACGATAAAGCTGCGCTGGAAATTATCGCTGCAGGTGCAGTCCAAAGGTCCGGTGCGAATGATTGCAACCGACTATTATGCCCCCCAGGCCGAAGGCGAGCCCGCCAGAATTCGCGCCTATGCTAGCTTTGATGCTGACCGTCTGACCGATGGTGCTCCGTTTGATCAAGTCGGCGACGGATACTTCGCGGTTATGATCGATCAAGGCGAAGGTTCTAAACCGTATCAAGGTATTACCTCGCTTGATGGGGACAGTATTTCGGTCTGTGCCGAAGCCTATTTTGCCCAATCCGAGCAGCTGCCGACGCGGTTCAGCCTTAGCTTTGGGAAGTCTTCGGCGCCAGGCAGCGCCGAGCATTGGCGGGCCGGCGGTATCATGTTGCAGAGCATGCCTAAGGCCTCGCCATTTGTTTCCCAGTCTGAAGGTGATGGAGAAATCCTGACCGCTGCTGATTTGATCGACGGTGAAGAAGGTGAGAACTGGAACCGAGTCAATATCTTGCTGGACACTGTCGAAGATCTGGAACTGATCGGTCCTTCTGTGCCGCCAACCGATCTTCTTCTTCGTTTATTCCACGAAGAGGCGCCGCGGGTGTTTGATCATCAGGCCGTCACTTTTGGCTGCACGTGTTCCGAAGATCGTGTGCGTCAAAGTTTGTCGATTTATTCGGCTACGGACCTCGAAAAAATGACGACTGACGACGGGCGAATCACGGCTGACTGTCAATTCTGTAGCTCTCATTATGATCTCGACCCTAAAACAGTTGGGTTTGACGCGGAAAACCCACCGAGTGTCTGATTTGATCGAAGCCTTGCGAACTGCCCTGGATCAAGCTGGGGACGGCTCGTCAGATTTCGATTTGAATCCGGATTTTGAACTACCAGCAGGGCGTAAATTGCGTCCTGCTGGGGTCTTGGTGCCGATTTCTGTCATTGGCGAAATACCACATGTCATCCTGACCAAACGGTCTTCTGCGTTGAAACATCACCCGGGTCAGATTGCCTTTCCCGGCGGTAAGCAGGACGCCGATGATAGGGACGTGACGGCTGCTGCCCTGCGTGAAGCCTGGGAAGAGATTGGACTACCGCGTGACCTGCCGAAGGTCATCGGACATTTGCCCGATCATGAAACCGTTACTGGATTTCGTGTGACGCCGGTCGTGGCACTTTTGGAACAGGATTTTGAACTGCGCCCAGAACCGGGTGAGGTGGACGAGGTATTTTCGGTGCCACTTGCACATCTGTTGGATCTGGACAGTTATGTGGTAGAATCCCGGCACTGGCGCGGGGTGCAAAGGCACTATTTTACTGTACCGTATGGTCCCTATTATATTTGGGGTGCCACGGCGCGAATGTTGCGCGGGCTAGCTGCGCGGATGAAACGATGACGCGAATTGACCAACCCTGGCTAAAGGATACCGCAACCCAAGCTGTGTGTGATGCAGTCACTGCCGACCGTGCATTGTTGTTTTTTGTCGGCGGTTGCGTGCGAAATGCGCTTATGGGAGTGGCTGTGTCGGACCTGGATCTGTCCACCGATGCCCATCCCGAAAAGGTGATGCAGCTGGCAAAGCGGGCCGGGCTAAAAGCCGTTCCTACCGGTATCGAACATGGCACAGTGACAGTTATTAGCAGTGGCATTCCGTTTGAAATCACCACCTTTCGCAAGGATGTTGCCACTGACGGTCGTCGCGCCACCGTAGCTTTTGCCACAGATATTGCCGACGATGCCGCGCGGCGTGATTTCACAATGAATGCGATTTATGCCCGTCCGGACGGCTCCGTTGTGGACCCTTTGGGTGGCATGGCAGATCTGGATGCCCGACGGGTGCGGTTTATCGGAACGGCCCAAGATCGCATTCGCGAGGACTATCTGCGTTCGCTGCGGTATTTTCGTTTCCATGCCTGGTATGGTGATCATGAGGCTGGATTCGATCCCGAGGCATTGGCGGCGATTGCAGCCAATCTGGACGGTCTGGGCCAATTGTCACGTGAACGGGTAGGGTCAGAACTGCTGAAACTACTGTCTGCCAAGGACCCATCCCCCGCTGTGGCGGCGATGCGGCAGTCGGGGGTTTTGTTGGAGATTCTACCAGGATCTGACGACCGAGCACTGGCCCCTTTGATCCATTTCGAGGCTGGCTTGGCTCCCAACTCGATCCGTCGCTTGACTGCGCTGGCTAGCTCGGAAATGGGCGAACACCTGCGGCTCAGCAAGGCTCAGATGGTTAATTGGACTACGCTGCGCGATCAGGCCTCAGGGTCCACCGGTGCAGCTGAACTGGGCTATAGGCTCGGGGAAGCACAGGCTCGGGATGTCTTGCTGTTGCGTGCTGCCTTGCTGGAACAACCCCTAAACGTCAATTTAGAGACTGATATAGCGTCTGGGGCTGCCGCGACGTTTCCGTTGTCGGCGCGCGACTTGATGCCGGAAATCACCGGCAAGGCGCTGGGCGAGATGCTGAAACGGCTTGAAACGGACTGGATTGCCTCTGGGTTCACCCTGACGCGTGAGGCGCTGCTTGCCAATCGTGGTTAGATCACGACACAACTAAAGCGCGTGACAAAGCCAAAAAACTGTCCTACGAATTACGCACAACTGACTGTTACATGACGGAGGAATGCATATGTATCGTGGGATCTGGCTCGATTAAGGCCGATATCCTTCCGAATTGACTTGGGGGGCCTCGGCGCCGTCTGTGTCTGCATTTGCATATCTCTTTAGCTCGTTTGGAGCACTGTCATGTTTCGTTACTTTGAAAATCTTGTAGATCCTTATTGCGACTATCCCGAAGTGGATAGCCCGCCGACGCGGTTGTGGCCCTTCATGCGCGACTATTGCCGCCCTTTCACCCGCATCTTTGTCTGGACTGCGTTGATGTCCCTGGTGGTTGCCGCAATCGAGATCGGGCTGATTTATTACATGGGCCGGATGGTTGATTATTTTGGTGAGGGCCCCCAGCAGGTCTGGGCTAATTATGGCACCGAACTGATATTGGTGGGAACGTTCATCCTGTTTATCCGTCCTGCAATCCAATTGCTGGATGTTGTGTTGTTGAACAATGCGATCCTACCCAATCTGGGTACTTTGATCCGTTGGCGGGCACACCGGCATGTGCTGCGTCAATCGGTGGGTTGGTTTGAAAACGATTTTGCCGGCCGTATCGCCAATCGGATCATGCAAACGCCCCCTGCTGCGGGTGAAGTGGTGTTTCAGGTGTTCGATGCGATTTCCTATTCGTTGGCCTATCTGATTGGCGCTGCGGTGTTGCTGATGGTGGCGGATGCCCGACTGTTGCTGCCTCTGCTGATCTGGTTTGTCCTGTATGGATTCTTGGTACGCTGGACAGTGAAACGGGTTGGGCCAGCCTCGCAGGCCTCGTCTGATGCGCGCTCGGCGGTGACGGGTCTGGTAGTTGATGCCTATTCCAACATCCATTCGGTGAAAATGTTTGCTCATCACGATCTGGAAGTGACGGGTGCGAAGAACGTGATCGAGAAAACCCGCAAGACATTTCAGACCGAAATGCGGATTTTCACAACGATGGACGCTGTGTTGGTCAGCCTGAATGGGCTGCTGATCGTCGGGGTCGTCGGCTGGGCGATCTTTTTGTGGATGCAGGGTCAGGCCTCGGTTGGGGTGATTGCTGCCGCTGCAGCGCTAACCCTACGCCTAAATGCGATGACCGGTTGGATCATGTGGGCGTTGACCTCGTTTTTTCGTGAGCTGGGCGTTGTGGCCGAAGGCATGCAGACAATTGCCCAGCCTATCGATTTGGTCGATCCCGCCAATGCCACTCCGCTACAGCTGACCGCCGGTGGAATTGAGTTGCGCAACCTAAGCCATCATTATGGTCGTGGGGCAGGTGGGTTGGATCACATCAACCTGACCATTAAGCCGGGTGAAAAGATAGGCTTGGTGGGTCGTTCAGGCGCGGGTAAATCGACCCTGGTGAAGCTGTTATTGCGGTTCTACGATACCGAAAGTGGGCAAGTCATGATCGACGGGCAGGACATCCGCACCGTGACCCAGGATAGTCTGCGTGGCAATATTGGCATGGTGCAACAAGACAGCTCGCTTTTGCATCGTTCGGTGCGCGAAAACCTATTGTATGGTCGACCCGAGGCAACCGAAGACCAGATGATCGCCGCCGCCAAGCAGGCCGAAGCACATGATTTCATTCTGGATCTGCAGGACCCTCAAGGACGGCAGGGCTATGACGCGCAAGTTGGAGAACGTGGTGTGAAACTGTCCGGCGGCCAACGTCAGCGGGTGACTTTGGCGCGCGTGATTCTGAAAAATGCACCAATTCTGCTGCTGGATGAGGCAACCAGTGCACTGGACAGCGAGGTCGAGGCGATTATTCAACAGACGCTATACGGCATGATGGAGGGCAAGACGGTAATCGCAATTGCACATAGGCTGTCCACCATCGCACAAATGGATCGCATTCTGGTGCTGGACCAGGGCCGGATTGTCGAAGAAGGTAGCCATGACGATCTGCTGGCTGCCCAGGGGCAATATGCCCAATTTTGGGCCAGGCAATCGGGTGGATTTCTAAATATCGAGGCGGCGGAATGAACATTGGCAATTGGATTGACGCATTTCGCCCAGCAGTAGGTCCGCCGCCGCAAACGTTGCGGGCGTTCTTAAGGTGGAGTTTGTCCGGAGCTTGGCCGATGTTGATCTTGGCCGCTCTTTTTTCAGCATTGGCCGGCGGAATGGAGGCCGGTACAGCTTATATCCTTGGCCTTGTTATTGATACTGCTGTGTCCAGTGGGCCGCTGGTGTTTTTTACCTCTCAGAACGTATTGATGATTTTGGGTGCAATTAGCTTTTTTCTGATCATCCGACCGATTCTGTTTACCCTGTCTGCGGTGTCGAATTCGATTATCGTGCAACCCAATGTGAACCCGCTGGTTCTGTCTCGGTTGAACCGGTGGACTATGGGGCAATCAGTAACCTTTTTTGATGACGATTTTGCTGGTCGTATCGCGCAGAAACAGATGCAGACAGCAAGCGCCGTGACATCAGTTGCGTCTGAAGTCATCAACGTCGTGGCGTTTGCACTGGCTTCGATGCTTGGCACGATGGCTCTGCTGGGCGCAATTGATGTGCGAATTACAGTTCTGTTTGCTGTATGGTTGGTCGGATACTTTGCAGTGATCAGCTGGTTTCTTCCCCGTGTACGTGTTCGCGCCGGTATTCGGGCCGGAGCGAAAGCAATGGTTTCAGGACAGGTGGTTGATTCCATCACAAATATTAAAACGGTAAAATTGTTCGCCCATGCGGACCACGAGGAAAAAACCGCTCAGGATGCCATGGCTGAATTTCGCTCCAAAGCGCTGAGCTTTGGGTATCTTGCGGCGGGTTTTCGATTTGCCCTTATGACACTGGCCGGATTGTTGCCGGTGTTATTGATCGGTGCAACATTGCTGCTTTGGCAGTCAGGTCAAGCCACTGAAGGAGATATCGTTGCCGCCGGGGCTGTGTCCATTCGAATTGCACAGATGACAGGTTGGGTCAGTTTCACCCTGATGGGAATTTATTCCAATATTGGCGAAATCGAAAACGGCATGAAGACGCTGACCGTGCGCAACCGGGTTGAAGATGCCAGCGATGCCGTGGACCTTGTTGTACCACGCGGAGAGATCATCTTTGACAATGCTGACTTTGCCTATGGGCGCGATGTTGGGGGGGTGCAGGGCATTTCCCTGACCATCAAACCGGGCGAAAAACTGGGTATCGTCGGGGCCTCGGGTGCGGGCAAGTCGACTTTGGTTTCGCTGCTTATGCGGCTCTATGAAGGCGAAAAAGGCCGTATTCTGATCGACGGTCAGGATATATCCGGGGTCACTCAGAACTCGCTTCGCAGTCAGATTGGTATGGTCACTCAGGAAACGGCGATGTTCAACCGCTCAGCACGCGACAATATTCTGTACGGTCGCCCTGATGCCACCGAGGCCGAGATGACCGAAGCCGCCCGCAAAGCCGAGGCCAATGAATTTATCGCTCTGTTGCAGGACGGACAGGGTCGTCAGGGCTATGATGCGCATCTGGGCGAACGCGGCGTCAAACTGTCGGGCGGGCAGCGCCAACGCATCGCCTTGGCTCGTGCGATTCTGAAGGATGCGCCAATCTTGGTGCTGGATGAGGCCACCTCGGCCCTGGATTCAGAGGTCGAAGCCGCGATTCAGTCCGCTTTGTCGCGGGTTATGCAGGGCAAGACGGTGTTGGCCATTGCCCACCGCTTGTCGACGCTAAGCGAGATGGATCGAATTATCGTGATGGAGAACGGGCGTATAGCGGAAATCGGTAGCCATGATCAGCTATTGGCGCGGGCTGGACTCTATGCGCAGTTCTGGGCCCGGCAATCCGGTGGTTTCATTCGGACCGAGACAGAAACAAAGGCGGCGGAATAAGTTTTTTGCCAAAGCGGCTGACTGTCTGTATCAGGGCGCCCATGAACACATCAGTTAGAACCACCGCCACCATCACGCGTCTCGGCCACCAAGGCGACGGAGTCGCCGAAGGTCCCCTGTTTGCTCCTCGCACTCTGCCGGGTGAAGTTGTGACAGGAATCGTCGACGGCAGCGCTTTGGGTGACATTCGCATCGAAACACCCTCGGAGCACCGGGTGCAGGCGCCGTGTCGCCACTACAAATCCTGTGGTGGTTGCCAGTTGCAGCACGCCGACGACGGTTTTGTTGGTGAGTGGAAGCAGGGCATCGTTCGCAATGCTCTTAGTGCGCAGGGGTTGGAAACCACGTTTCGCCCTGTCCATACTTCGCCGCCACAATCGCGTCGTCGCGCGACATTGTCCGTTCGACGCACCAAAAAGGGCGCGATGGCCGGGTTTCATGGTCGTGCTTCGGGGGTCATCACTGAGATTCCGGATTGTCGTCTTCTTGATCCTGACCTAATGGCCGCAATTCCGATGGCTGAAGATCTGGCCCAGATCGGCGCCAGCCGCAAAGCGCCGCTGGCAGTGACTGTGACGCTGTCGGATATTGGTCTGGATGTGTTGGTGAAAAATGGCAAACCACTGGACGGGCCGTTGCGGATGTCGCTGGCACAGTCGGTGGAAAAGCTGGGCATCACTCGCCTGACCTGGGACGACGAACAGATCGCAATGACCCAACCACCCACACAGACTTTTGGCCCTGCCAAGGTCTGCCCGCCTCCGGGGAGTTTCTTGCAGGCCACACGAGATGGCGAGGCAGCTCTATTGGCTGCGGTGCAGGAAATCGTCCAGGGATCAAAGCGAATTGCCGATCTGTTTGCCGGCTGCGGCACGTTTACGCTGCCACTGGCCAAAGACGCCGAGATGCTGGCCGTTGAAGGTGATCCCGAGATGGTCAAGGCGCTGGAAGCTGGCTGGCGTCAGGCCAAGGGTCTGAAAGTGGTCAAAGCTGTCGCCCGTGACCTGTTTCGCCGCCCAATGATGCCGGATGAATTGAACCCTTTTGGTGCGTTTTACGAGGCCGCAGTGATTGACCCTCCGCGTGCTGGTGCTGAATCCCAAGTGGCTGAACTGGTCAAGGCCCGCACCAAAACCATCGCCTATGTATCCTGTAACCCGGTCAGTTTTGCCCGTGATGCCAGAACTTTGGTCGATGCTGGATACGATCTGAATTGGGTCCAGGTTGTTGACCAGTTCCGCTGGTCAGCCCATACCGAACTGGTTGCGTCTTTCACCCTTGCCGATTGAGCCTAAGCCCGGATTATCTATCATGACCCCAATTCAACGTTTGGCTGCCATTTTGAGCAGCTCCCGTTTTGGCAATTTCATAACAGCTGTCATTGTCGTCAACGCGGTGATACTGGGGCTAGAGACCGCTCCGTCCGTTATGGCGCAGGCTGGCGTGGTGATTGAGTTGATTGACGAGGTCTGTCTGGCGATTTTCGTATTAGAAATCCTGGCCAAACTGATCGTGTCCAGACACCGGTTCTTCCTTAACGGATGGAATGTGTTTGATTTCCTGATCGTCGGCATTGCACTGGTTCCGGGTGCACAGGGGCTATCAGTGCTGCGAGCCTTGCGCATCCTGCGGGTTCTGCGTGTCATTTCCGTGGCCCCCAGCCTGCGTCGGGTGGTCGAAGGGTTCATCACTGCACTGCCCGGCATGGGCTCGGTATTCTTGCTGATGGCGATTATTTTTTACATCGGCTCGGTGATTGCCACAAAACTGTTCGGTGGTGCTTTCCCGCAATGGTTCGGCACTCTGGGTGGTAGCGCCTATTCCTTGTTCCAGATCATGACCCTGGAAAGCTGGTCCATGGGAATCGTGCGCCCCGTGATGGAGGTCTACCCCTATGCATGGGTATTCTTTGTGCCCTTTATCATGGTCACCACATTTGCCGTGGTGAACCTGTTGGTGGGTCTTATCGTGAACTCAATGCAGGATGCACATAGTGTTGAAGACACCGAGCGTACCGATGCATATCGTGATCTGGTTCTCACGCGACTTGATGCAATTGAGCAGCGGTTGCCGCAGCACGTTAAGGAAATTTCAAAGAAGTGATTTGGATTAACGAAGTGTTTAGGAATAATTTGTCATAAATAGTTAAAAACGAGATAAGAGTAGTATGGATAGACGAGCATTCGGATTGGGGGCAGTAGCGACCTTGGCTTCGGCAGGTTGCAGTGGCGCATCCAGCAGATTTCAAAGTTATGAGGGCCCTGAGGTCACCGCGGTGGTCATCAATAAGGGCGCTCGGAAATTGTATTTGCTGCACAATGACGAGATTCTGCGAGAATACAAAGTTGATCTGGGCTTTGCCCCAGTCGGTGCAAAAATGGTTGAAGGCGACGGAAAAACGCCCGAGGGCACTTATGTCATCAATCGCCGCAACCCCAACAGTTCATACCACCTGTCGATCGGAATTTCATATCCGAACTCTCAGGACGTTGCTGAGGCCAACGCCATCGGTAAACGGCCTGGAGGAGAAATCTTTATTCATGGCCAGCCCAACGACTCTAAGGCGCGTAAACGGGCAGCTCGGGTGGATGACTGGACCGCTGGATGTATTGCTGTCGACAACGATGAGATCGAAGAGATCTTTGCCATGGTGAAAGACGGCACCGTGATCAGCCTGCGTCTGTAAACTTGTAAATGACACCGGCGGTAGCGTACCGCCTTTGATATCGGCCCTCCTTGGGCGTTTAGCCGCCCATCACCAAGGTCCACCAGATCTTGCCGTTCTGCTCCTGAAACCATGAAAACCCCATGTTGACCGCTTTGGGGTCCATGATCACAGCACGGGTATTGGTATCTTCCATCCAGGCCGACAGCGTTTCCACTTCGCCTTCGTAAGTTTCAGATATAGCTTCGCCCATCAGAGAGCCTGTATATCCTGCGCGGGCTACGCGATCCAGTGGTGACGACCCATCCGAACCAAAGTGCCAGGGGCGGTTCTGCACTGCCATATCTCGCGAGTGAGTGGCAGCTGCGGCGTTGAGCTGGGCGCTCAATTGTACCTTAGAAGACCCCGTGGCCTGTCTCAGCGCATTCACCGAATCAAGCATACGAAACTGTACTTTTTCGGCGTTACGGATGCGGTAAACGTTGCCACCGCCATTTGAGCCACCGTTTGGCGCTGGGGTGCAGGCTGTGATCAGCGTCAAAACGCCTGCCGCAATAATCAATAAAACACGCTTCATTTTGCACCTTGTTTAATATCTAGGTACAGCACTTAGCCTTACTGTGGCATAGGTGCAAATGTGGTGGCATCAAAATGCCGGTAGTGACGTGTGTTTGATTTGCGACTGCGGCATTCACGCCATAATATGCGGCAACAGTTCCTATATAGTGCGGGTAGTGACGATCATGTCTTCCAAATTAATTCAATTTCCTTCGCGCCGGGTTTTCTTAACCGGCACAGCTGCGTTGCTTGCGACGCCTGCATTATCCCAAGCCGTGGAACCAGATGCCGAGCCCGCATATGATCCGTTGCGCCCCCCGCCCGAGCCGGAACCCTCTGTACGTCGCAATATTTCAGCATTTCGAGCTAAGAAGTGGCAGCCGTACTTCGACAATCTGAAGAATGGGGCAATTTTGGTCGATATCGACAGCCGTGCGTTGCATTATTGGTCTGCGGACGAAACAACCTACAAATTGTTTCCATCATCGGTGCCGCTATCCGATGATTTGACGCGCCGGGGCCGTACGCAAGTAATACGTAAAGTTGAAGGCCCATCTTGGGCGCCAACCCCGAATATGCGCAAGCGCAACCCAGAGTGGCCAGCCTATGTTCCCCCGGGCCCGGACAATCCGCTGGGAACCCATGCTTTGTATCTGAGCTGGAAGTATTATCGCATCCATGGGACCCATGACACACGAAAGATTGGTCGAAAGTCTTCCAATGGCTGTATTGGTCTTTATAATGAACATATTGCACAGCTTTTTGGGATGGCCAAATTAGGTACTCAAGTGTTGCTTATTTGACCACAAGTCAGCCCAGCAAGGCTGAATCTATTCAACAAGCGTTTGCAATCTCGGGTTTTTACTGGTTAGAAAAAACCACGAGGTATGTCTTGGCTGCGTGGGCCATAGTTGAATGGCCGCGCCTTTTTTGGAGGTTAATATGAAAAAACTCGTTCTTGCCGCTGCTCTGGCAGCTGCTGCTTCGACCGCATCTGCTGGTGGTTACTCTGAGCCAGTTGTTGAGCCGGTTGTTATCGTTGAAGAAGCTGGTAGCTCTTCTAACGGCATCCTGCTGCCACTGCTGATGTTGGTAATTGTTGGCGCTGCTGTCGCTTCTAGCTAAATTTACGACACAGTTTCGAAAAAGGGCGGTGGTTCTCCACCGCCCTTTTTTATTTTGATTAGCACTGCTGCTGGCAGCGGAATTCTCCGAATTTTTTGAGCAGCGCAAATTCCTTAGATGTGTTCCACTTCAGTCAGAATACTGTCCAATGCCGACAGGATCATGTCGACATCTTCGCTGTCGATGGTCAATGGAGGACGGATTTTCAGGATGTTGTTCTTGGGACCTTCACTGCCGATAAGAATGCGATGATCGCGCATCCGGTTTTGGACATAGCTACATATGTTACCGGCTTCTGATCCATCTGGGTTGATCAACTCCAGCCCTAAAAACAATCCCATGCCGCGTACATCTCCAACGCAGGCATATTTCGTTTCGAGTGCTGTTAATCCTGCGATCAGTTTCGCCCCCATACTCCGGGCATTCTCCTGCAATCCTTCGTCATCGACGATATCCAGCACCTCTTTGCCAATACGGCAGGATAGGGTCGAGCCGCCAAAGGTCGAAAAGAACTCGGGGCCCTGGGCAAAGCTGTCGGCTATTTCCTTGGTTGTGACAAGAACACCCAACGGGTGACCATTGCCGATGGGTTTTCCCAGAACAACGATGTCGGGCACTGCACCTTGGTGCTCAAACCCAAAGTAGTAGTCCCCTAGTCGTCCCAACCCGGTCTGCACTTCGTCGGCAATGCAAACGCCACCAGCGGCGCGGATCTTTTTGTAGACCGAAGCCAGATAACCCTGGGGCGGTATGATTTGACCCCCAACTGAAGGGAACGTTTCGGCGATGAAACCAGCCACACCATGTCCCCGCTCTTGCAGGGCTGCGATGGCTGGGTCGACCAGATCCGCAAACTTTTGCGCCCGGTTCGGGTCATCACGTTTGACGGACCCGCGATAGTCGTCGGCCACCTCGACCAGTTCCACCCAATCCACCTGACCAGTGCCGCCAGTTGCGTTGAATTTATAGGCTGAGATATCAATAACCCCGGTGGTATTGCCATGGTACCCGTGATCAGGCGTCACCATGCCCTTGGCCCCGGTGTGCGCCCGGGCCAGCCGTAGCGCCAACTCGTTTGCCTCGGTGCCGGAATTGACAAAGAAGCAGACCTCGAAGGGGTCGGGTAGTTTGGACAAGATCTTGTCTGCAAATGCGGTTTGTGCGGGATGCAGATAGCGGGTGTTTGAATTCATCCGCTTTAACTGATCCGCCGCGACCGCCTGAATGCGGGGATGGGCGTGTCCGACGTGGGGCACGTTGTTGTAGGCGTCCAGAAAGGGGCGTCCCCACTCATCAAACAAGTGATGTTTCCAGCCGCGCACCAGCATCACAGGATCACTATAGGTCAATGTTAGATTTCCACCAAAATGCGCCTTGCGACCTGCTAAAACGTCAGCCTTATCCGTGGGTTGATAAAGAATTTTTTCATCGGAAAGGTTGAGCAGGGCGGCAGGGTTCGGACAGATCGCGCGCCACAAATACATCTCATCCGGGTCACCAACGCCGGGCCAGTCGGCCTCTATCCCTTCGGTCGTCAAGGCCAGTTGGAAATGCACGTGCGGCGCCCAACCGCCGTTCTGGCCGGCGTTGCCAAGACGGCAGAACTCGGCCCCTTTTTCGATCACATCGCCGGGCTGCAACCGGTCGCAGCACTCGGGGTTCAAATGGCCATAGAGGGTATAGAATCCATCGCCTTCGGGGGTTTCATGACGCAGAATGATGACGCCGCCATAGTCCAGATGGTTGTCGCGGTTCTCGACCACAAACACTTCGCCCTGCAGTGGCGCAAAAAGCGGAGTGTCCGCAGGCGCGAACCCATCCACCGCCAGATGCACGGTACGCCGGTCGCTGGCCTTGTACGGGCCGTTGCGAAAGGCGGGTTCGGCGTAGATCAGCCGTGGTTCGTGGTAATAACCAAGCCACAGGCCCTCACCAAATTCCTCGCCCACGCGGGCGGCTTCGGACAGTGGCATATGGAACGGATCTTGTGGCCAGGTGGAATTTTCAACCGACAAAGACCCCATCGGAGCATCATTCAGGCCGACCCCCATCAGCGGTGCAAAATTGCCGCGCTGGGAATCCAAATAGGCCATCACTCGGTCTGCGCCATCAACAACCGGCAGGTCGCATGCGGCTTTTAAACGGGCGGTTAGCAGGCCAGCGTGGATAGATTGAGTTTCAAGAAACCGCCAGGCCGGTGCCTGCGAGATCACCACATAGGGATCATCAGGGGTATTTGCGGCCTCAAGTGTCGAGTTAACAATGCTGACAGCCAGTCGCGCCCGCAGCAGTGGCCACAGCAAATCAATCTCGGCAACGGACAGGGGATTGGCGGCTTGATACCCTGCCACCAATGCCGCCAGCGCGACCTCCGGGGTGGGATGGTCCAGCACGACATAGGCCGCCGCAATGGCCAAGTCACAGATCCTGGGCGCGCTGCACATGTCGCCAAGGTCAATCAGGCCAGACACCCGACGCGGTTCGCTTAATGTGCCACTGACCAGAATATTATAGTCATTGGCGTCATTGTGGATCGCCTGTCTTGGCAAATCAGCCAGTACAGATTCGATTTTGGCAAAGTCTTGGGCAATCTTGGCCAACAGGGTCCGGCGAGCAGAATCAGTGATGCACTCCAACTCTGGGGCAATCCAACTGGCTCGTACCAAGTCCCACTTGAAATCGCGTGCCAACCCCTTGTGCTGAAAGTCTTGCAGGGCCCTGTCTGTTCCTCCAAGCACCTGACCCAAATGCCGGATCAGGTCCTGCGGTTTAGGCATGACTTTGGCAAAACATTGCCCTGGCAATCTGTTCTGCAGCCAAACCAGACGCAGATTGCCATTGTCATCCGCCAGTTCCTGCATTGTGGAACCATCAAGCGCGTGAATGACACGTGGGCAGGGCAGGCCGGGCGCATGGGCGGCCAAATGATCCAGCGCTTTGATCTGCATATCAACCAGCCAGGTCTCGCAGCCGGGACGCATGGCTTTTAGAATGTAGCCTTGCCCATCGTCGCCCTGCGCCAGAAAGTTGAGATCATATTCACCATCAAGCCGCGCCAATGTGGCGGTGATGCCCCAGGATGCTTTCAGGACATTTGCCCAATGCTGTTCGCTCATTCATTCCCCCAAGTTCATTTTGTTATCGACCCTTAGGTCTGGTGCCGACCGAAACGCTTAGTCCAGCCAGCCCTTCAAATTCTCTTCGACAACAGAAGACAGCGCGGCAATATGGGCGTCATCGTCGTTCAGGCAGGGTATATAGGTGAAACTGTCACCCCCTGCGTGCTCAAAACTTTCGCGGATCTCTTCGTTGATCTCTTCCAGCGTTTCAATGCAATCCGCCGAGAATGCCGGTGCCACCACGGCGATGTTCTTTTTGCCCTGTTTGGCCAGGTCTGCAACATGGTCGACGGTATAAGGTTTTAGCCATTCCTCGGGGCCGAATTTCGACTGAAATGTCGTGACCAAATCGGTGCCAGCCCAGCCCAAGCGCTCTTGCAGCAGTCGCGTCGTTTTCTGGCATTGGCAATGATAGGGGTCGCCCTGTTGCAAATAACGTTCTGGCATGCCGTGGTACGAACAGACTAGTATATCAGGGCGTTTCGCCATCTTGGCATAGGCGGTCTCAATCGATCCGGCCAGCGCGCCGATGTAGTCGGGGTGATCGAAATAGGGTGCAACAGTCCGTGCAGCGGGTTGCCATGCCTCTTCCATCAAGGACTTAAAAAACTCATCATTGGCGGTGCCCGACGTGGCGCCGGCATATTGCGGGTACAGGGGCAAGAACAGGATCTTGGTACAGCCGGCATCGACCATCGCCCGCACTTTGGATTTGGTAGATGGGTTGCCGTAGCGCATGCAGAAATCAACCATCACCTGATCGCCATAGCGGGACGCCATAGCGGCGGCCATCTTGGTGGTTTGATCCTTAGTGATCGTCATCAACGGGCTTTCGCCCTTATCGTGGTTCCAGATCGATTTATACGCCGCACCGGAACTGAATGGCCGCTTGCTGAGGATGATCAGCTGTAGCAGGGGTTGCCACTTCCATTTTGGATAGTCGATCACCCGCTGATCTGACAGGAACTCGCTTAAGTAGCGGCGCATCGGCCAATAGGAATAATCATCCGGAGTGCCAAGATTGGCCAGCAAAATTCCAACCTTTCCGGCAGGAACATTTGGGTGATTAGCTGGGCGGGTTGCTTGTACTGTGGCGTCCGGCATGGTGGCGTCCTGTTGGGCTTGGATCTAGCGGATGAATAGGCATAACCGATTGCAGGTCAATCAGACAATTGCCCACGGTCGCTACTCGGTCAGTTTGGTTTCCGGTACTTTCAGCGCATCCGACAACCGTGATTGCGCAGATCCTGGGCGAAGTGGTTTTTGTTGAGTATCTGAAGGGGACCAGCCGGTCAGGCAGACGATTTCAAATGTGGCGGGCAGGCGGTTATTATCCGTCGCGAAATGTTGGTGATACAGATGCCCTGCCATCTCAAACAGTAACCGAGAGCTGGGGTGTTTTTGCCGTTGAGACATCGCGTTGGTCTCTCCCATGTCCCGCAGGTCGTGCATCAGATGAGGCAAGTCGCGGTATTCAGCAGTCAGCGGCACCAAATCAGCAACCGGCAGCGCCAGTCCTGCCCGCTGCAGCAACCCGCCGAGGTCGCGGATTTCGCCCATGGGGGCAACGCGGGGGGATAGCCCGCCGGTAATGGTCGTTTCTGCCTCGGCCAGGGTGCTGCGCAATTCATGCAACGTCTGACCGCCCAGCATCACGACCAGCAGCAACCCGTCTTCCTTCAGTGCGCGTCGACACTGGATAAGTTGGCCCACCGGGTCATTGGCCCAATGCAGGCACATCGCGTGCACCACAACGTCATGCGCAGCGGGTTCCAACTCTAGTACGTCATCGTCAGGAACTATTTTTGCGCCCGGCAGGCTATTTTGCCAAATCTCCGCAAAAGGAGTGACGATAGCTGGGGCGCTAAAGGTTCTGTTAACCATAGAAAGGCGATCTTCGACCTCATCCCGGGCTGTGTCGTGCAGGAACAGGGCGTTCTGTTTGCGGCGCGCCCGATGGGCGGTCAGGGCCGGACGGTCGAACAGGGCTGGCTGGGTGTTGGGGGCTTGCGTCATGGAGGCTGTTTAGGCCGATGCTGAAGCAGATACAAATGGCAGTTTCGCTGATCTATCCGCCACGATGTCTGGGCTGTGGTGGTCTGGTCGAAAGTGACTTTGGTCTATGCGGTGCTTGCTGGCGGGAAACACCGTTCATTGGCGGCACAGTCTGCGAAAGTTGCGGCGTGCCACTGCCGGGGCAGGCGGATGGGTTTCGACTGGATTGCGATGATTGCATGGCGCACCCGCGCGCCTGGAGCCAGGGACGTGCAGCGCTGTTGTATCGCGATCAGGCGCGGGCTTTGGTGTTGGCACTAAAACACGGGGATCGTGGTGACATCGCCAAACCTGCGGCCGCGTGGATGATCCGGGCTGCACGGCCGCTGTTGGAGAATAATCCAATCATTGTACCGGTGCCATTGCACTGGACTCGGCTATTGAAGCGCCGTTACAACCAGTCGGCCCTGCTGGCGATGCAACTGGCCAAACAATCGTTGCTTCAGTGCTGTGTTGATCTTCTCCACCGGTGCAAACGCACGGCGTCGTTAGATGGCAAAACACGTCATCAACGGTTCGAGGCGCTGGGCGACTCCATTGCTTTTAATCCCCGCCAATCGGCAAGAATGCAGGGACAGGTTATTGTGTTGGTTGATGATGTTATGACCTCGGGGGCGACGCTGACTGCCTGTACCGATGCCTGCCTGCGGGGCGGGGCCGCTGAGGTTCGGGTGGTGACGCTGGCACGGGTCACTAAACAGTGATCAAATGCCCATGTTTGCAGGCACCCCTCGCAATTGTTGCATTGAACCCCCAAATCCCCCACAACGTCGAAGCTGAATGAAATGGAGACCTCGATGAAATCGGTTGAAATATATACCTCGCCTTTGTGCGGTTTTTGCCATGCGGCCAAACGGCTGTTGACTCAAAAAGGTGTCACCTTTGCTGAGGTGAACGTACTGACGGACCCCGAGCGCAAGCCCGAGATGATCCAGCGCGCCAATGGCGGCCGCACGGTGCCGCAGATTTTCATCGGCGACACTCATGTGGGCGGTTGTGATGATCTGTTTGCCCTTGAACAGGCGGGTAAACTTGACCCGCTTCTGGCGGCCTAAAAGCGGAGACCTCATATGCGCGTGGCCCTGCTGCAGATGACATCAAGCGATGATCCAGGTGAAAACCTGGACATGGTTGAAACGATGTTGGCAAAGGCTGTAGCAGGGGGCGCTGAATTTGTTTTGACACCTGAGGTAACCAATTGCGTCAGCATCAGTCGAAAACATCAGCAGACGGTTCTGCATCACGAAGAAGACGATCCAACGCTGGCAGCCCTGCAAAACGCGGCGGCGCGGCATGGGGTTTGGGTGTTACTGGGGTCACTGGCGGTCAAGACGCATGACAGCGATGGGCGCTTCGCGAATCGGCAATTCCTGATCTCACCTCAGGGCGACGTCACAGCCAGATATGATAAAATCCACATGTTTGATGTGAACGTGACCCCAGAAGAAACCTTTCGCGAATCAGATGGATACCGGCCCGGTGACCGAGCTGTGCTGGCCGACACTTCGTTTGGCCGGATTGGCATGACCATTTGTTACGATGTTAGATTTGGCCATTTGCATCGCGCACTGGCCAAAGCCGGGGCAGAGATCCTGACTGCACCGGCAGCGTTTTCACCCGTAACCGGAGCCGCCCATTGGCATACGCTGTTGCGCGCACGCGCTATAGAAACCGGCTGTTATGTACTGGCTCCGGCGCAAACTGGAAAACACGCTGCCAGCACGGGGGGTCGTCGTCAGACCTATGGTCATTCTTTGGTTGTCGCCCCCTGGGGAGAAGTTTTGTCGGATGCTGGCACCGATCCCGGAGTGACCTACGTTGATCTGGACATGGAAAAAGTGGCAGAAGCACGCAAGCGTGTCCCTTCGCTGACACATGACCGAGACTTTGACGGACCCTAATGGAAGACAACAACTCTCTTGCGGTTTCGCTGTTTAGCGAAATTTTGATGGCTGACCAATTGGCCCGCTCGCGTCTGACCAAGGCGCTGCCAAAAGGTATGGAGCTTTCGCATTTCTCGGTGCTGAATCATTTGGCACGTGTTGGTCTGGAGCGTTCGCCGGCACAATTGGCCAAAGCATTTCACGTGACCCGCGGTGCGATGACCAACACGTTAAGCAAGTTAGAAGTGGCTGGTTATATACACATTCGCCCAGACTGGGACGATGCGCGGCGTAAAATGGTGGCGATCAGCCCGGCTGGCCGCCAGGCGCGTGATGCAGCGCTTGCGGGCATTGCGCCGATCATTTCCGAAGTGGTGAATGAGTTGGGTAGTGATCGTGTCCGCGCCACTTTGCCAATCCTGCGCGAGTTACGAAGCAAGCTTGAAAGCGATGTGTAAAAGGCCTTGTTAGCCGAGGAAGCGGGGAGCCTGCTCCCAGGCGCCCCGCTGTTCCGAATAGGCTCCGTGAGTGGAAATTTACCTATTGGAACGCAGTAGCATTCACTCGACCAAGGGCATTGCTGCCCAAACAACCCTCAGGGTTATCCTGGAGAGTTGGTATATCGATAGCATTCCCAACCTGCCCTAAACAAACGGTCAAAGGGACTGCTACCTATCCCAAAGTATAGGCAAGAAAGTTAATGCTTTATACTGGCGGTGACGTAATTGACGCTAAGATCACGATCACTGATGGACCAGCCCCAAGTGATTGGGTTAAAAAGAAAACCTTTTCGATCCACCGGGGACAAACCGGCTTGCGACAATAGATCAAACAACTCATCCGGGGTGATGAATTTTGACCACTCATGGGTACCGCGTGGCAACCAGCGCATAATCACTTCAGCACCTATAATGGCCATGGCAAAACTTTTTGCGTTGCGGTTGATTGTCGAACAGATTTGCAGCCCGCCGGGGCGCAACAGTTGCCGGGTTGCCGTCAGATAGGCCAGAGGATCAGCGACATGTTCCACGACTTCCATATTTAGGACCACGTCAAATTGCTCACCGGCTTCTGCCATGGCCTCGGCCGTGGTGTGGCGATAGTCGATGTCTAACCCAGATTGTTCAGCGTGAATGCGGGCCACCGGCAGGTTACCCCCAGCTGCATCAGCGCCTACGACGGTTGCACCCAGACGTGTCATGGGCTCGGACAGTAATCCGCCACCGCAGCCGATATCCAGCAAACGCAGCCCTGAAAATGGCTTTGGTTTGGTCAGATCACGGTCGAATTCGCCAGCGATCTGTTGTGTGATATAGTCCAGCCGACACGGGTTTAGCATGTGCAGCGGCTTAAACTTGCCATTGGGATCCCACCACTCTGCAGCCATCGCTTCAAATTTAGCGATCTCGGAAGGGTCTACCGTGGATTGAGGCGCTTGCATTCCTGTCTCCGTGTGTTCTTTTAGCTTGGACATTCTAAATCAGGTCAATAATGGACAAACTCCAGGATCAAAAGCGTGCAGTTCAATATCTTTATCCGCCGATCGAACCCTTCGATCAGCGGATGATCGATGTTGGGCAGGGGCATCGCATATATGTAGAGCAAAGCGGCAACCCGCAGGGGGTGCCTGTGGTGGTTTGCCACGGGGGGCCAGGTGGTGGCTCTAGCCCGGCCATGCGGCGATACTTTAACCCCGACATCTACCGGGTGATTCTATTTGACCAGCGTGGGTGCGGCCGCTCGCGACCTTATGCGTCCTGCGAAGATAACACGACCTGGCACCTGGTCGCGGACATGGAGCAGATTCGTCGTTTGCTTGAAATCGAGGATTGGATGGTCTTTGGCGGCAGTTGGGGTGCCACCCTGTCATTGATCTATGCGCAGGCACATCCGGGTCGGGTGCGCCATCTGATCCTGCGTGGCGTGTTTTTGATGACCCAAGCAGAACTGGACTGGTTCTACGGCGGCGGTGCTGGCAAATTTTGGCCAGAAACATGGGCAAGGTTTGTCTCGCTGATCCCCGAGAACGAACGTGGCGACATTATCCGTGCCTATCAGACGCGATTGTTTTCGGGGGATGTTTCCGAGGAAATTCGGTTTGGCAGGGCTTGGTCCGCCTGGGAAAATGCATTGGCTTCGATTCATTCAAACGGAAGATCGGGCGAAAGCCCGGGTGAGTACGCCCGCGCCTTTGCCCGGCTAGAGAACCACTATTTTGCCAATCATGGTTTCCTTGAAAGTGACGGGCAAATACTGGCGAATATGGGGCGGATATCGCATATCCCGGGTGTCATCGTACAGGGCCGGTATGATATGATCTGCCCACCCGTTATGGCCTGGCGCTTGAATGAGCTGTGGCCCGAGGGCAAGTTAAAGATGATTCAGCACGCTGGGCATGCACTGTCAGAGCCGGGAATCAGTGCTGAATTGGTGAAGGTGATGAATCGCATCGCAGAGGAGCAGTAGATGAGCCGAATTGACCGCCGCGCCCTGTTTGCTTCGGGTGCTGCCGCTGCATTGTTGGCGGCCACGGGCACATCGTTGTCGGCTGCGCCACTGCGAGGTGGGGCCCTGCGTCTGGCTGTTCCGCGCGATGGCAACTTGTTGGATTTGGTGGCACGGGGCGCCTTATATCACAGCCTGACTGAAATCTCGCCGGACGGAGTGTTGCGCGGTGAACTGGCAAGCCATTGGCATAGCAGTCAGGATGCCCGCATCTGGACCTTCGACTTGCGTTCTGGTGTACGATTCCACGATGGACAATTGATGGTGGCCAGCGATGTGATGGCCTCTTTGATGGCCCATAATTTGCCAGTTGGTGTCGAAATACTGGACTATTCCGTAGTGTCTGACCTGCAGCTGCGAATCGAACTCTCGGCGTCAAACCCTGATTTCCCGTATTTGCTGGCTGATTCGTCGTTGTTTATCGCCCGCGCTGGGCGCGTTGATGCTCCGTTAGGGCAGGTCAGTGGGACGGGCTGTTATCGGGTGGAGCAGTATCAAGAAAAACGTCATTTCCGCGCCTCGCGGGTTGTAGGTCATTTCAAGGATGGTCAGGCCGGCTGGGCCGATCAAATTGAGGTGATTGTAATCCCTGACGAAACTGTCCGTGCCGAAGCCCTGCGGGATGGCTATGTCGACATTTCTGCGCTGCCTGATCCCAATGGGCTGATAAAACGCGGAGATTTTCGCTACTTGCCGTCGCAACAGGATGTAGCGATAGCGACTCACTCTGGGGTTGGCGTGCCACGGGTGATCGGACGCCGGGCCGCATTGGACGATGGACGTATCGCCGAACGGTGGTGGCGGGTTTAAGTAACGGTTTTATTCTATCTTGGTTCACAGTATTTCGAACAAGTAGAAGTGAGGGCTTGCAGACTCAGCCTGTCCCGCCTATATCCCGTTTCAACAGCGGCGCGTCGGGCCTTGGGTACGAAGCACCATCGGGATGATCTGACGGGCCGCGCGCCCGTTTTTTTGTGCTTTAACGCATGTGATGGATCATGATGACAAACGACCTGATTGCCAAAGCAGCCATTGACCGCCGTATGGCCGAGATTATCACCCCGGTGATTGAGGATCTTGGCTATGAGCTGGTGCGTGTGCGGCTGATGTCCGGTAAGACCACTTCATTGCAGATCATGGCAGACAAACCAATTGGCGGCATTGAAGTCGACGACTGTGCTGTGATCTCAAATGCTGTAAGTGCCGTTTTGGATGTAGAAGATCCGATCCTGGACGCCTATGCTCTTGAGGTGTCGAGTCCTGGAATCGACCGGCCGCTGACGCGGTTAAAAGATTTCGCCATGTTCGAAGGCTATGAAGCCAAAATCGAAACGGGTGAGCTGATCGGGGGCCGCCGTCGCTTTAAGGGTGAACTGGCGGGCGTCGAAGGCGAAGAGGTGCTGATCAATATTGAAGAAGGCACCATCGGATTGCAGTTTGACTGGTTGACCGATGCTAAGCTGGTATTGACCGACGAGCTGATCAAAGAAATGCTGCGCCAGCGTAAAGATGCAGGCGCTTTGAACGAAGACGCATTCGACGAGATCGAGACCGAAGGGTCCGAAGAGGAGAAAGAATAATGGCAATCACCTCTGCTAACCAGCTGGAGCTCTTGCAGACCGCCGAAGCGGTGGCCCGCGAGAAGATGATCGACCCCAGCTTGGTTGTCGACGCGATGGAAGAAAGCCTGGCCCGAGCAGCCAAAAGCCGCTACGGCAGCGAAATGGACATCCGGGTCGCGATTGATCGCAAAACCGGTAAGGCCACTTTCACCCGTGTGCGCACTGTGGTCGAAGACGAAGAGCTGGAAAACTACCAGTCCGAATTCACCGTCGAGCAGGCCAAGCAATATATGGCTGAACCCGCAGTTGGCGACACTTTTGTCGAGGAAGTGCCCCCGGTTGAAATGGGCCGGATTGCGGCGCAGTCGGCCAAACAAGTGATCCTGCAGCGTGTGCGTGAAGCCGAGCGTGATCGTCAGTTCGAAGAATTCAAGGATCGCGCGGGCACCATTATCAATGGTCTGGTCAAACGCGAAGAATATGGCAACGTGATTGTTGACGTAGGCGCTGGCGAAGCCATCCTGCGTCGCAACGAGAAAATCGGCCGCGAAAGCTATCGCCCGAACGATCGTATCCGGTGTTTCATCAAAGATGTACGCCGTGAGCAGCGCGGACCGCAGATTTTCCTGTCGCGGACCGCTCCGGAATTCATGGCTGAACTGTTCAAGATGGAAGTTCCTGAAATCTATGACGGCATCATCGAGATCAAAGCTGTTGCACGTGATCCCGGATCGCGCGCCAAAATCGCTGTGATTTCTTATGACGGTTCGATTGATCCGGTTGGTGCTTGTGTTGGTATGCGTGGTTCGCGTGTACAGGCTGTGGTGAACGAACTGCAGGGTGAAAAGATCGACATCATCCCGTGGAACGAAGATCAGCCGACATTCCTGGTCAACGCGTTGCAACCAGCCGAGGTTTCCAAGGTTGTTCTGGACGAAGAAGCCGGCAAAATCGAAGTAGTGGTGCCAGAAGAGCAGCTGAGCCTGGCGATTGGTCGTCGTGGCCAGAACGTGCGCTTGGCGTCGCAGTTGACCGCGCTCGATATCGATATCATGACCGAAGAAGAAGAAAGCGCCCGTCGCCAGAAGGAATTTGAAGCCCGCACCGGGTTGTTCATGGCCGCACTGGATCTGGATGAGTTCTTTGCCCAACTTCTGGTTTCCGAAGGGTTCACCAATCTGGAAGAAGTCGCCTACGTCGAGTTGGAAGAACTGCTGGTCATCGACGGTGTTGATGAAAGCACTGCGTCTGAACTGCAGGCGCGTGCCCGTGACAATCTTGAGGCGCAAGCCAAGGCAGCCATCGACGCAGCCCGCGCTTTGGGTGTCGAAGACAGCCTGATCGAATTCGACGGTCTGACACCACAGATGGTCGAAGCACTGGCAAAAGACGGCGTGAAGACGCTGGAAGACTTTGCAACATGTGCCGATTGGGAGCTGGCCGGTGGTTGGACCACAGAAAACGGCGAGCGAATCAAAGACGACGGTATTCTCGAACCTTTCGAGATGCCGTTGGAAGAGGCACAAAAACTAGTAATGACCGCCCGCATTTTGCTGGGCTGGGTCGATCCCGCCGATTTGGAGACAGACGAGGAAGTTTCTGAAGACGCAGACGAACAACAGTCGGAGGCCGAGGCCTGATCTCAGGCCTCGAGTGATTGAACATGGGTGGCGGTAGCAACTCGACGGACCTGAAGAATGGTCCAGAACGCAAGTGTCTTGCCACGGGTGAGGTGCAGCCGAAACACGGATTGGTGCGGTTTGTCATCGGTCCGGATGGGCAGGTTGTTGCGGATATTATGGGTAAGCTGCCCGGTCGTGGGGTCTATGTGACCGCCGAGCGGGAAGCTCTTGAAATTGCGGTAAAGAAAAAACTCTTTTCCCGCGGTTTTAAAACCCAGGTGACAATGCCAGATGGGCTGGTTGATGAGGTGGAGCGACAGATTTTGCGCCGCCTGGTTGAGCTGCTTAGCCTGGCAAGGAAATCGGGGGCAGCGGTCGGTGGCTATGAAAAAGTCAAAGATTGGCTGTCCAAAGAAGAGGCCCAAGTGCTGATACAGGCAATTGATGGGTCTGGGCGTGGTAAGTCAAAACTAAGCACGCCGCACTTAGGTAGCTACATTGGTTGCCTGACTGCAGATGAGCTAGGCATGGCTTTTGGGCGTCAAACTGTGATACATGCGGCGCTTGCCTCTGGTGGACTCAGCAAACGTGTTGTAGAGGAAGCGCAGCGACTGCAGGGCATGCGTAAAACGGTGGGCGGCACGGGCCGCACAGAAGGATAAGTATCTTAATGAGCGATAGTGACGGCAAAAAGACTTTGGGTCTTCGTGGTGGGTCCCGGCCCGGGAACGTGAAACAGAGTTTCAGCCATGGTCGGACCAAGAATGTCGTAGTGGAAACCAAGCGCAAGCGCGTTGTGGTCCCTAAGCCGGGTGCTGGCCGTGATGGTTCCAGCGCCACGATTGTTGGGGATCCGTCGCGGCGGCCTGCTGGTATCACCGATAATGAAATGGCGCGCCGCATGAAGGCGCTCCAGATTGCGCGTGCACGTGAGGCGGAAGATGTCGCCAAACGCGCAGCCGAGGAAAAAGAACGCGAAGAAAGCCGCGCGCGTCGTCGTGCGGAGATGGAACAAAAAGAGCAAGAGCAACGCGAAGCTGAAGAGCGCGCCAAGGCTAAGATCGAAGAAGCAGAGCGCAAAAAGCGTGAAGCTGAAATTGCTGCCCAGCGTGCTGCGATTGTTCCCGATGAAAAGAAAGCTGCTCCTGCGGCGTCAGCGGCTGCTGCACGTCCAGCAATTTCCGGACGTCCTGCCCCAGCGGCTACCCCGCGTAAGGCCGACCGTGAGCGTGAACAGCGTCAAAACCGTGGCAAAGGCCAGGATGACAGCCGTCGTTCAGGCAAGCTGACATTGGGTCAGGCCACTGGTGGTGCCGGTAACCGTCACCGTTCCATGGCTTCGATGAAGCGCAAGCAAGAACGTGCCCGTCAAAAAGCCATGGGTACAGTCGAGCGTGAAAAGGTATTCCGCGAAGTTCAGCTGCCTGAGGCCATTGTGGTGTCGGAACTGGCTGTCCGGATGGCTGAACGCGTTGGTGATGTTGTTAAGTCCCTGATGAACATGGGTCTGATGGTTACTCAGAACCAGACTATCGATGCCGATACAGCGGAATTGATCATCGAGGAATTCGGCCACAAGATGGTTCGCGTTTCAGCCTCGGACGTTGAGGATGTGATCAACGAAGTCGACGACAAAGACGAAGATCTGAAGTCTCGGCCACCTGTTGTGACCATCATGGGTCACGTTGACCATGGTAAAACCTCGATCCTGGATGCGATCCGCAATGCGCGGGTTGTTGCAGGCGAGGCGGGTGGCATCACTCAGCACATCGGTGCCTATCAGGTAACAACCAAAGATGGCGCTTTGCTTAGCTTCCTGGATACTCCGGGTCACGCAGCCTTTACATCCATGCGCTCTCGTGGTGCGGATGTGACGGATATCGTGATCTTGGTTGTGGCGGCGGATGATGCGGTCATGCCGCAGACCATCGAAGCGATTAACCACGCCAAAGCTGCCAATGTGCCGATGATTGTTGCGATCAACAAAATCGACCGTCCTGGCGCGAACCCGACCAAAGTGCGCACCGATCTGTTGCAGCACGAAGTCATCGTGGAAGAAATGTCTGGTGAAGTTCAGGACGTAGAAGTCTCGGCGATCACTGGTCAGGGTCTGGACCAACTGCTTGAAGCCATTGCGCTGCAGGCAGAAATCCTGGAACTGAAAGCTAACCCCGATCGTGCCGCCCAAGGTGCAGTGATCGAGGCGCAGCTTGACGTTGGCCGCGGTCCGGTTGCGACGGTACTGGTTCAAAACGGTACTTTGCGCCAAGGCGATATCTTTGTTGTGGGTGAGCAGTACGGTAAAGTTCGTGCGTTGATCAACGACAAGGGCGAGCGGATCAAAGAAGCTGGTCCTTCGGTTCCTGTCGAAGTTCTGGGTCTGAACGGCACACCCGAAGCAGGCGACGTGTTGAACGTGACTGAAACCGAAGCTCAGGCACGTGAAATTGCCGAGTATCGGGCTCAGGCCGCGAAAGACAAACGCGCTGCTGCTGGTGCTGCGACCACTCTGGAACAGCTGATGGCCAAGGCTAAGGACGACGAAAACGTCTCTGAGCTGCCAATTCTGGTCAAAGCGGACGTGCAGGGTTCGGCCGAAGCAATTGGTCAGGCGATGGCCAAGATTGGCAACGACGAAGTCCGCGTGCGGGTTCTGCATTCGGGTGTTGGTGCGATCACCGAAACCGACATCGGCCTTGCCGAAGCTTCGGGTGCTCCGGTGTTTGGCTTTAACGTTCGTGCCAATACCTCGGCCCGTAACACTGCCAACCAAAAGGGCGTTGAGATCCGGTACTACTCGGTGATCTATGATCTGGTTGACGATGTTAAAGCTGCTGCTTCTGGCCTGCTAAGCAACGAGATCCGCGAGAACTTTATTGGTTACGCGAATATCAAAGAGGTGTTCAAGGTTACTGGCATCGGCAAAGTCGCTGGGTGTCTGGTTACCGAAGGTGTTGCACGCCGGTCGGCAGGTGTACGTTTGCTGCGCGATAACGTGGTTATCCACGAGGGCACACTGAAGACCTTGAAGCGCTTTAAGGATGAAGTGCCCGAGGTTCAGTCTGGACAGGAATGTGGTATGGCATTTGAAAATTACGACGATATTCGCCCCGACGATGTCATCGAAATCTTCGAACGCGAAGAGGTTACCCGGACACTTTCCTAACGGTCTCCTGACAAACAAATTCCGAAACCCCGGCCATGTGCCGGGGTTTTTTTATGTGTAGGACAAATAAAAAAAGACCGCCCAAAGGCAGCCTTTTCCAATTTGATCCGTGAGTGTGAAGCTTAACTTAGGCCGCAACTTTAACTGGGCGACCTTCGAATACCTGCTGGCCGACTTTCACGGCGATTCTGCCATCCGGAAGTGCGCGGACATATGTGCCCTGAACCGAAACACAGCTGCCCATAATGATAGTGCGAAGCATGTCATATCCTCCCCAAAGGAATTTCATTGATGGAGTTTAACCTTGGTTAACGTCAATTTGACACAAAAAAGATTAATAAATCGTTCATGAAGTTCATGAACGCCACAATTATACCTCAGATTGGCCTACCGGCAGGTGTGCAACGGCTTTGGGTAACACGCTCTAACCCGGGCATGTCTGAATTTATAACCAATCACGAAGTATCGGAATGAGCGGCACATCAGCGGCTGGCATTGGATAGTTGCGCAGATCGTTTGCCCGAACCCACTTCAGGGTCTGACCTTCCCGAGGTTGCGGAATTCCTTCCCACTTACGGCAGGCAAATAATGGCATCAACAGATGGAATTCGTCGTAACTATGGCTGGCAAATGTAAGTGGGGCCAAGCAAGACGACCAAGTATTGATCCCCAGTTCCTCTTCCAGTTCACGGATCAGAGCGTTCTCGGGGGTTTCACCGGCCTCTACTTTACCGCCAGGAAATTCCCATAGGCCGGCCATGGATTTCCCCGGCGGGCGCTGCGCCAGCAACACCCGGCCTTCGACGTCGATAAGGGCAACGGCAGAAACAAGCAGCGTTTTCAAGACCGGTAGTCCGCATTGATTTGGATATATCCGTGGGTCAGGTCACAAGTCCAAACAGTCGCGTGGCCAGCACCCAGACCCAGATCCACCTTGATGGTGATTTCGTCCTGTTTCATAAGAATGGCGGCGTCTTCTTCGCGATAGTCGGGCGAAACCCAGCCCTTCTCCGCCACAAGAACGTCGCCAAAGGAGATTGATAGAAGGTCCCGGTCGGCGGCAGCGCCGGATTTTCCGATAGCCATCACAATGCGGCCCCAGTTGGGGTCTTCACCAGCAATTGCGGTTTTAACCAGCGGAGAGTTGGCAATGGACAACCCATGAATTTTGGCATCAGAATCGGAAGCCGCACCAGTGACCTGAATTTCAACGAACTTCGTTGCGCCTTCACCGTCCCGGACCACCTGATGCGAAAGATCCAACATTACAGTTTCCAGCGCGGATGCGAACTGGGCATCATCAGTGGCATCCACGTTCGCGGCCCCTGTTGCGCAGAGCATAAGAGTGTCCGAGGTCGATGTATCGCTATCGACAGTGATGCAATTGAACGTTCGGTTGCAAATCGACGTCAGCAGGGCTTGCAGGGCCTGCTGCTCCACTTCGGCATCCGTAAAGATATAGACCAGCATAGTGGCCATATCTGGCGCGATCATGCCCGAGCCCTTGGCAATGCCGGCAATCGAAACGGTTTGACCGTCGATCTCCACCTGGGCTGACGCCCCTTTGGCGAAGGTATCAGTTGTCATGATGGCGTCAGCAGCATCATTTATCCGGGTGTCTGACAGACCATCTGCCAGTTCGCCCAATTTCACAACGATCCGATCGTGTGGTAATGGCTCGCCGATAACCCCGGTTGAGGCCGTAAAGACGCGGGCTTCGGGCACTCCGGTGGCTGTGGCGACAGCACTGGTAATTTGCGCGACCGAGGTTTGGCCGAAGTGGCCGGTAAAGGCATTGGAGTTACCTGAATTGACTAGGATGGCAGCACCATCCTGACTGTTGTCACCCAATTTCGCCTGACAATCACGCACAGGCGCCGATCGCGTCAACGATTGGGTAAAGGCCCCGGCGATGGTGGTCCCAGGCGCCATTAGTGCAAGCATGACATCAGTGCGGTTCTGGTATTTTACCCCAGCTGCAACCGAGGCAAAGCGGACTCCCTTAACAATTGGCAAGTCCGGAAAGCTGGCGGGTGCCAGTGGTGATCGCGTCAACGACTGCGCCATGGTCAGTTCCTTACAAGCTCGACATTCTGCAAAATGGTGGGATCAAGATCTTCGATCGCCGGACGTTCGATAGTTGCGGATGCTGTCAGCTCGCTGACACGCGCCTCGACGGCGTCGTTGCGAAGTTTGGTTGCCAGTTCTTCACGTACGGCCTCGAACTCGGGCGCTGCGGATTTGCGGCGTTCGTTTAGGATAATCACATGCCAGCCAAACTGTGTTTTTACCGGAGCCGAGATTTCACCTGATTTAAGGGTCAGCACAGCCGTTTCGAATTCCGGTACCATGCGGCCCTTGCTGAACCAGCCCAAGGATCCGCCGCTGGGACCAGAGGGGCCGGTTGACCGCTCTTTGGCTAGGGTAGAAAAGTCGGCGCCGGCGTCCAGTTCGGCCTTCACCGAAAGGGCATCCTCTTCGGTTTCCACAAGAATATGCGAGGCATTGAACTCGTCGCCACCATCACCGTCTGAATAGGCCGCTTCATAGGCTGCCAGAAGGTCTTCTTCGCTGGACGCTTTTTCCATCACTGATTCGATTACGTCAGCCGCCAGCAGTGACCGCTTTTCGTTCTCAAGAGACAGTTGAACATAATGCGGGATCTCACCATGCAGGGCTTGTTTCAACGCAGTCTGCTGGATCAATTGGTCCAATATCGCATTGTACAATACATCGGCGGGCAACTGCTGGTACTGGGCAGGCAGAACGGCACGTGACAGGATCATATGGCCGATAGTGATCTCTTCACCGTTCACAATGGCAACAACTGTATTGGCATGTGGTGCAGCTGTGGCGGGCAGGGGCAGGGCTAGCAAGGCAGCCAAAACCACGCGGGGCAAAAAAGTGAGACCTTTACGCATTCGATTCTTCCTATTTTGTTGCCGCAAACGGGCATAGCGTTGACACTGTATATCCTGCCGCTTACATCGCTTAGTGGCCCGTGGCAGGACCGTCATTCACATCCGTGTCTATGGGTTGTGAGCTGGACGGGCAACCCTGCCAGATATTAGGGGCCAAGACAGGATCGTTGGAGAGCAAATGCTGGGTATCGGAACAATCGCCAAAAAGGTTTTCGGGACACCGAATGACCGCAAGATAAAGGCGACAAGGCCGCTGATCGCAAAGATCAACGCGCTTGAACCCGAGTTCGAAAAACTCAGTGACGACGGGCTGAAGGAAAAAACCAACGAGCTGCGCCAACGCGCGCTGGATGGCACCTCGCTTGACGAACTGCTGCCCGAGGCCTTTGCCAACGTACGCGAAGCCGCCAAGCGGGCATTGGGGTTGCGGGCCTTTGACACCCAGCTGATGGGCGGCACCTTTCTGCATCAGGGCTGTATTTCTGAAATGAAAACCGGCGAGGGTAAAACCCTTGTGGCGACATTCCCTGCCTATCTGAACGCGCTGACTGGCAAGGGCGTGCATGTGGTTACGGTGAACGAATACCTGGCCAAGCGGGATTCCGAGTGGATGGGCAAAGTATTTGCACACCTCGGTATGACGACAGGCGTGATCTGGTCCAACATGCCTGAGGCCGAAAAGAAAGCCGCTTACGAATCCGATATCACCTATGCCACCAACAACGAGCTGGGTTTTGACTATCTGCGCGACAACATGAAGTCTGATCTGGATCAGCTGTTCCAGAAATATCATAACTTTGCGATCGTGGACGAAGTTGACAGTATCCTGATCGACGAGGCGCGGACACCGCTGATCATCTCCGGTCCAGCCGAAGACCGCTCAGAGCTATATTCTACCGTTGATAAGGTGATTCCACTGCTCAGCGATGACCATTTCGATCTGGATGAGAAAACCCGTGGTGTAACCTTTACCGACGATGGCAACGAGTACCTGGAGCAGCTGCTGACAGAGCGCGAGTTGCTGACTGAAGGTGCCACGCTGTATGATCCGGAAAGCACATCGGTGGTGCATCACGTCAACCAGGCGCTGCGCGCGCACAAACTGTTCCAGCGCGACAAAGATTATATTGTCCGTGATGGTGATGTGGTTCTGATCGATGAATTCACTGGCCGCATGATGCCAGGGCGCCGTCTGTCTGATGGCTTGCATCAGGCGATCGAAGCCAAGGAAGAGGTGACCATTCAGCCCGAGAACACCACTCTGGCGTCGGTGACATTCCAGAACTATTTCCGCCTGTATGACAAATTGTCCGGCATGACCGGCACCGCCTTGACCGAGGCCGAGGAATTTTCCGAGATCTACGGGTTGGGTGTGGTCGAAGTGCCCACCAACAAGCCAATTGCGCGGGTGGACGAAGACGACCGCGTTTATCGCACGGCAGCCGAAAAATACACGGCGATGATCGACGAAGCAAAAGTCGCACATGCCAAGGGCCAGCCGGTTCTGTTGGGGACCACCTCAATCGAGAAATCCGAACTGCTGAGCCAGATGCTGGAAAAGGAAGGCGTTAAACATAACGTTCTGAACGCACGCCAGCACGAAAAAGAAGCGCAGATCGTTGCGGATGCCGGCCGGTTTGGCACGGTGACCATTGCGACCAACATGGCCGGCCGGGGCACCGATATTCAGCTGGGCGGTAACGTCGAGATGAAGGTTCTGGAGGTGCTGGAACAAAACCCTGACGCCGATCCGGTCGTGTTGCGCGCCCAAGAAGAGGCACGGCACACAGAGGAAAAGCAAAAGGTGATCGACGCGGGTGGTTTGATCGTAATGGCCTCTGAGCGCCACGAGAGCCGCCGGATCGACAACCAGCTGCGGGGTCGCTCGGGTCGTCAGGGCGATCCTGGCCTGACCCGGTTCTACCTTAGCCTCGAAGATGACCTGATGAGAATCTTTGGCTCGGAACGGTTGGACAAGCTGCTGACCACATTGGGCATGAAAGAGGGCGAAGCGATCATTCACCCTTGGGTGAATAAATCGCTGGAGCGCGCGCAGGCCAAAGTTGAAGGGCGTAATTTTGACCAGCGTAAGAACGTACTGAAATTTGATGACGTGATGAACGATCAGCGCAAGGTGATCTTTGGTCAGCGCCGCGAGATCATGTCAGCAGCGGATCTGTCTGATATCGTCAGTGACATGCGTCACGAGGTGATCGACGACCTGCTCGATACCTACATGCCGCCCAAAACCTATGCTGATCAGTGGGATACCGAAGGTCTGAAACAGCAGGCAGTTGAAAAGCTGGGTATTGACGTGCCTTTGGTTGACTGGGCCGCCGAGGAAGGCGTGGATGACGAGGAAATCCGCGAGCGCCTGATCAAGGAAAGCGACGAGCTGATGGCCAAAAAGGCTGTCGCCTTTGGTCCCGAGAACATGCGCAACATCGAAAAGCAGATCCTGTTGCAGGCGATCGATGCAAAGTGGCGCGAGCATCTGTTGACGCTCGAACATCTGCGCTCGGTTGTTGGGTTCCGGGGCTACGCTCAGCGTGACCCGTTGAACGAGTATAAGAATGAAAGCTTCCAACTGTTCGAAAGCATGCTGGACAGCCTGCGCGAAACGGTTAGTCAGCAACTCAGCCACATTCGCCCGATGAGCGAAGAAGAGCAGCAGAAGATGTTGCAAGAGATGGCCGCGCGCCAAGCTGCGCTGCAGGGCGCCGCAAAGGTGCCGGGACAGGCAGTCGCAGGCGACGCCGCGCCAGGGTTCGTTGAGGACGATCCAACCACCTGGGGCGCACCGTCACGCAACGACAAATGTCCCTGTGGCTCGGGAGAGAAGTTCAAGCATTGCCACGGTCGTTTGGCCTAAGCAAACGGTCTAGGTTGACCTTGAAGCAGCGCCCCCGAATCTTGAGGTTCAAAGGGCGCTGTTTTGTTTTGGAACGATAAAATTTAGGTTGAGCAGACTGTGCCCGGTGGCTGTTGTACCGGTCCGAACAGGCTGCTTGTTTGATCTCCATACCTGCTAAATAGCGTTCAAACTAAGTTATATTAAGGATATTTGCCAGATTCTCACCCGGCTGCGGCCACAAACTAGCCGTCTTTCCGTGTCACTTTTTGTTAACTTATTTGGTGAGGTAAGTGGCGATGTTAGACAAACGTATGATGGCTTTGAGTGGGGTGACCCTGGTTTCGGCATTGGGAATTGGCTTCTCTATGCAGTACACTGAAGCAACCCGAGACAGTCAATCAACAGCCCTGCCGGTGGTCGAAGAGGCCCAGGCAGAATTGGTATTGCGCGATATCCGGCTGACATCGACGGTCAATATTAAAGCCCCTGATCCGGTCAATCGCGATAAGTTGCCTGAAATGGCCTCTTCAGGGCAGGCCGATTGTGCCATCTCAGCGCAAGCTAGCCCTGAACCAAATGCCAATGTTGCCCTGACTTTTTCTGCTCCGTGTAACAGCAGTGAGCGGGTTACCGTTCACCATTCGGGCCTGATGTTCACCGCAACCACGGACGGTGAAGGCAAATTGGACCTTCAGGTTCCGGCTCTGGTTGAACATGCGGTCTATATTATCGAGCTTGAGTCTGGTTCTGGTGCCGTGGCGACCACCAAGGTCAACGATCTGGACGAGATCGACCGCGTTGCGCTGCAGTGGACTGGCAGCAGCGGGTTTGAAATTCATGCTCGTGAATTTGGTGCCGATTACGGCCAGGGTGGTCACGTCTGGTCTGGCGCGGATGACATTGGACGGGCCAGCCAGGTCCAGCGCTTTGGGGATCCGCAGCAGCTGTTGCCTCGCATGGTCGAGGTCTACAGTTTTGCCCGCAGCATGACCGATACTAACGGAACGGTCGCTTTAAGTATCGAAGCAGAAGTTTCGTCGAATAACTGCGGCCGTGAAATTTCGGCGCAAACTCTGGAAATCCGCGGCGGTTTTGGACTGCGAACACGTGATTTGGTTTTGTCCATGCCCAATTGTAATGCGATTGGCGACTTTCTGGTGTTGAATAATCTTGTAGAAGACCTGAAAATCGCAGCCAATTGATTTGCGGTTCACTAGGGTTTCTTTATGGCATGGTATCGTGCGGCGGTTAGCGCCGCACTCTTTCTTTTTAGCTCCGCTCTGTCAGCCTCGGCGCAGGACGTAACGCTTTCGTCACCGGATGGTACGGTTGAGATCACTGGCAACCTGCTTGGGTTCGACGGGCAGTTTTACCGTGTTGATACCCAATTCGGTGAACTGACAGTGGACGGCTCGGGCGTGAACTGCGAAGGGCCTGGGTGCCCAAATCTGGCAAATTTCATTGCAGAGCTGACATTGTCCGGTTCGTCGACCATGGCCGAGGTTCTGTTGCCAGCCCTGATCGAAGGTTTCGCCCTAAGGAATGATTACCAAACGCGCAGGAACAGCCTGCAAAATGGAAACTTTGAATATCTGTTGTTGCGGGGCGGCTCTACTCCGGTTGCGCGGTTTACATTTTTGATCAGTAGCACCGACGAAGGCTTTGCCGATCTATTGGCGAACGAGGCAGATGTGGTCATGGCCTTGCGTGAAATCAGACCAGAGGAGCGCCGATTGGCGCGGGATGCTGGCCTGGGAGACATGACCGGCTCAAACCGCAGTCGGGTGTTAGCCTTGGATGCGATGGTTCCTGTCGTGGCACCTGGCAATCCAGTGACCAGCATTTCGGTGCCGGAATTGGCCAAGGTATTTGCCGGAAATATTGTAAATTGGCAGGAACTTGGCGGCCCCAACGCCCCGATTTCATTGCACCTCCCTGTGGCGGGATCTGGCCTGGCGCAGGCGGTCGAGGACCGGCTTCTTGCCCCAGCCAAGCTACCGTTGTCCCAAGACCTGCGACGCCATGATCGCAGTAGCGGATTGGCGCGCGCGGTGACGACGGATCCGTTTGCCATTGGGATTGCCAGCTTCGCGGAAACGGGCACGGCTCGGATGCTGACGTTGACCGGATCCTGTGGGTTCGCACTGGCGGCGGGCCGTCGCGCCATCAAAACCGAGGACTACCCGCTGACCGCCCCGATGTTCCTATATTTGCCTGCACGACGTCTGCCCAAAGTTGCGCGTGATTTTCTGAGCTATGCTCGGGGGCCGGCAGCACAGGTTGTGATTCGTCGTGTTGGATTTGTCGACCAAGCTCCGGAATATATTCCGGTAAACGCTCAGGGGCGGCGGTTGGCCAATGCTATAGAGGCCGCGGGAGAGGAAATCGACCTGTCTGAGTTGCAGCGTTTGGTCGCGTTGATGGGTGATATGCAGCGGCTAACCACGTCTTTTCGGTTTGAAACTGGGTCTACGCGTCCCGACGCACAGTCACGCGCCAATATAACTCAGCTGGCGCGGGCAATGGAAGCTGGGGTGTATGACACCAAAAGGCTAATATTCGTCGGTTTTTCTGACGGCGAAGGGGCAGCAGCGGGCAATCGCAAGATAGCGATGAAGCGTGCAGAGACCGTACGGGATGCGGTTGTCGAGGCAGCCCAAACAGCAAATTTTGATCACATGCAAATTGAAGTGGAGGCCTTTGGTGAGGCCCTGCCGATGGCCTGCGATGACAGTGACTGGGGACGGCAAGTGAACCGCCGGGTCGAAGTTTGGCTACATTGAACCGTCTGCGGAGGTAAGGATATCAGATTGATAGCCCTTTATCCCAATGCCTCCCGCCCGTCGTCGGTAATCTTCGATCCCCTCCTCCCGTTGGGCGTGGCGCCGCGCTTGCGCGGCGCCACGCCCAACGCCGCAAGTGGTATCGGCGACAGCCGATGCTGCGCGCGGGGGCGGGAGTATTTCGGCATGTGGTGGCACCAAATGACAGGCTACAGGTAGCCTTCGCTGCGAAAGCTGAGTTCTTGGGATTTTCCGATGATCAGGTGATCGTGGAGCACCAAACCCAGCGCCACTAAAGCGGTGTTAATTCGATCGGTCATGTCGATGTCACTGGTCGATGGAGTTGGGTCCCCGGATGGATGATTGTGGACCAAAATCAATGCACTGGCATTCAGCTCCAAGGCACGCTTTGCAACCTCTCGCGGGTAAACGGGGACGTGATCGACAGTGCCGCGGGCCTGTTCTTCGTCGGCAATCAGTACATTCTTGCGGTCCAGGTATAGCACCCGGAATTGTTCAGTTTCGCGATGAGCCATAGTTGTGTGGCAATAGTCCAACACTGCGTCCCATCCAGAAATCACTTGCCGTTGCATGACCCGGGCCCGTGCCATGCGGTGAGCAGCAGCCTCAAGAATTTTGAGGTCGGTGATGACCGCCGTTCCGATTCCCTTTACTTCTTCTAACCGTTCAGTCGGGGCGGTGATGACCCGATTGAAGTCCTGAAATTTTTCCAGAAGCGCACGGGCCAGCGGTTTGACATCACGGCGTGGGATTGATCGGAACAGGACCAGTTCCAGCAATTCATAGTCGGGCATTGCCGTTGCGCCCCCTTGTATGAATCTATCACGCAGCCGGGCGCGGTGATCTTGGATGTAGGATGGCAGGCGACCCTTTGGGAGCGCTTTGGGTAGCGCCTCATCACTGCCTTTGAACAGCGGCAGTGATCCGTCCTGAAAGGAGTCGCGTTGTGCCATGACAATAAGACTGCTCTCGTTAAGGTTGATTAAGTGTTAACATCATGCGAGCAATTCAGGGCTTCGAAAGTCACACTTGTGGAGTGAGTTCTCAATTGCCGAACGATAAGCGAAAAAGTTGGAAGATTGTGGACGGCAAAATTCCAGATGACATTCGAGATTTGATGGTTTCAATAATTGATGAACATGAAAAGTGGAAAGCGGCTCTACCTGATCCGTTGCGACCTATGTGGGTTGAATATCCGCATCTACCGCGGTGTAGCATGGGATGGCGCATGGGCGGCGGTGAGGATTACAGAGACATTTTCTATGAATGGTATCAAAGCCAAACACATGAGAAACGCCATGAGTATCGTGAAATTCACCCTGAGCCGGTAGGCTGGGAAGGGTTTTATGACCACTTGGAAAAGGCACGTTTAATGAGGCGTTAGAAGCACAAAGGGCGTCAACCGACATGGTGACGCCCTTTTTTGATCAACATCTTGAGACCATGATCAGTTTTTCATCGAATCCCAAAAGCTTTTCACAGAGGAAAAGAAGCTGCCGGATTCCGGATTGGTGGTGTCTTCGGACAGATCCTCAAACTCACGCATCAGCTCTTTTTGCCGCGTTGTCAGGTTCATCGGAGTTTCCACCGCCAGCTCGATAAACATATCACCGGGACCGCCGCCACGCAGAGCAGGCATGCCTTTGGCGCGCAGGCGCATTTGGCGGCCGGACTGGCTGCCCTCGGGGATTTGCACGCGGCCACGGCCACCGTCAATCGTTGGTACCTCAATCGCGCCGCCCAGCGAGGCCTTGGCCATGCTGACAGGGACGCGGCAATACAGGTTCTGACCATCGCGTTCGAACAGTTTGTGCGGTGTCATCTCGACAAAGATATACAGATCACCTGGGGGGCCACCACGCATGCCTGCTTCGCCTTCGCCGGACAGGCGAATTCGGGTGCCAGTTTCGACACCAGCCGGGATGTTGACCGACAGGGCGCGGTCTTTTTCAACACGCCCATGGCCGCCGCAGCCCTTACAGGGGTTCTTGATAACTTGGCCCAGACCGGAACAGGTTGGGCAACCACGTTCAACGGTAAAGAAGCCTTGCTGTGCGCGGACCTTGCCCATGCCCGAACAGGTCGGGCAGGTTGTTGGCTCGACACCACCCTCGGCGCCTGTGCCCTCGCATGAGGTACAGCTGACAGCGGTTGGAACATTGATGGTTTTCTGTAATCCAGCAAAGGAATCTTCGAGCGAAACACGCAGGTTATACCGAAGATCGGCCCCACGTGCGGCACGACGTCCGCCGCCACCAGCACCGCCGCGCTGGCCGCCCATGAAGTCGCCAAACAGATCGTCAAACACGTCAGAGAACGCCGAGGAGAAGTCTCCGCCGCCGCCGCCAAAGCCTTGGCCTGGACGTCCGCCGCCATTGCCACCCATGCCATTTTCAAAGGCAGCATGGCCAAAGCGGTCATAAGCGGCTTTCTTGTCGCCGTCTTTCAGAACATCATAGGCCTCGTTGGCCTCTTTAAACTGCGATTCCGCTTCCGGATTGTCTTGGTTCCGGTCTGGGTGCAGCTCTTTGGCTTTCGTGCGAAAGCCCTTTTTGATTTCGTCGGCAGAGGCCCCTTTGGCCACGCCAAGTACATCGTAATAGTCACGCTTGGACATCGGTTTATCCCTTCTGCCTCAACGAAAGTGGGCCGGCCCTGATTTCGGACCGGCCCGCCTTGGCCTAGGTTAGCCGTTTAGGCGCGTTTGTCGCCGTCCAGATCTTCGAACTCTGCATCGACAATGTCATCGTCAATCGGGCCAGCATCAGCAGCGGTGGGTTCGTCACCTTCTTCTGCTGCGGAAGCCTTGTAGATCGCTTCGCCCAGTTTCATGGCCGCTTCGGTCACGTTCTGGATACCCGATTTGATCTTTTCGGCATTGTCGGTGTCGATTTCGTCTTTCAAAGCAACGATGGCCAGTTCGATCGCTTCGATGGTGGTTGGATCCACCTTGTCGGCGTGCTCTTCCATCGATTTTTCGGTCGAGTGAATGAGGCTTTCGGCCTGGTTTTTCGCTTCGATCAGCTCGCGGCGTTCTTTATCCGCTTCAGCGTTCTCTTCAGCGTCTTTGACCATCTGTTCGATGTCCGAATCAGACAAGCCGCCGGAGGCCTGAATGGTTACCTGTTGCTCTTTACCGGTGCCTTTGTCTTTGGCGCCAACCGACACGATGCCGTTGGCGTCAATGTCAAAGGTCACTTCGATCTGAGGCAGGCCGCGTGGAGCTGGCGGGATGCTTTCCAGATTGAACTGGCCAAGGATCTTGTTGTCCGCAGCCATTTCGCGCTCACCCTGGAAAACCCGGATGGTTACGGCGTTCTGGTTGTCTTCGGCAGTCGAGAAGACCTGCGACTTTTTAGTCGGGATCGTTGTGTTGCGATCGATCAGACGTGTGAACACGCCACCCAGAGTTTCGATGCCCAGAGACAGAGGTGTTACGTCCAGCAGAACCACGTCTTTGACGTCACCCTGCAGAACGCCAGCCTGAATAGCGGCGCCCATGGCAACAACTTCGTCCGGGTTCACACCTTTATGCGGCTCTTTGCCAAAGAACTTGCTGACTTCTTCGGTGACGCGCGGCATGCGGGTCATACCACCAACCAGAACAACTTCGTCGATGTCGCTGGCTGAAATGCCAGCATCTTTCAACGCAGCGGCGCAAGGCTTCAGCGAGGCTTTGATCAGGTCAGCAACCAGGCTTTCCAGCTTGGCACGGGTCAGTTTCAGAACCATGTGCAGTGGCGCGCCGTCTTTGCCCATCGAGATGAACGGCTGGTTGATTTCGGTCTGCGAGGCGGAGGACAGTTCGATCTTGGCTTTCTCAGCGGCTTCTTTCAAACGCTGCAGAGCCATTTTGTCCTTGGACAGATCAACGCCGTGCTCTTTCTTGAACTGGTCGGCAAGGTAGTTGACGATGCGCATGTCAAAGTCTTCGCCACCCAGGAAGGTGTCGCCGTTGGTCGATTTAACTTCGAACAGGCCGTCGTCGATTTCCAGGATGGTTACATCGAAAGTACCACCACCAAGGTCATAAACAGCGATGGTCTGGGTTTCTTCTTTGTCCATGCCATAGGCCAGCGCAGCCGCGGTCGGCTCGTTGATGATACGCAGAACTTCGAGACCAGCGATTTTGCCGGCGTCTTTGGTGGCCTGACGCTGGGCGTCGTTAAAGTACGCAGGAACGGTGATAACCGCCTGTGTCACTTCTTCGCCAAGATAGCTCTCGGCGGTTTCTTTCATTTTGCCCAAGGTGAAGGCTGAGATTTGCGAAGGTGAATATTTTTCACCTTTAGCTTCTACCCATGCGTCGCCATTGCCACCGTCAACGATGGAGAACGGAACCATTTTCTTGTCTTTTGCGACGGCTGCGTCGGTGTTGCGACGGCCGATCAGGCGTTTTACACCAAAAACGGTGTTTTCCGGGTTGGTAACGGCCTGGCGTTTTGCAGGCTGGCCAACCAGGCGTTCGTCGTCGGTAAACGCGACGATCGAGGGGGTTGTCCGGGCGCCTTCGGCGTTTTCAATAACGCGAGGCTGCGATCCGTCCATGATAGCCACACAAGAGTTGGTGGTACCCAGGTCAATTCCGATTACTTTGCTCATACTATTCGATCCCTTTTCTCAACAAGGCGATTACCTGAGGCCTGAACCCTTTTTGGCATCCTGGCCTCAATTCATTTGCACAATGGCCTACACCAAAATGCGTCTCGGCGTATATAGGGAGCAGAAATGAGCCCTGCAACCGTCACATGACACCGGTTAGTGCGAATCCTTGGGGTTTTTTGAATGGGCTTGGTTAAGAATGGAATAATGTCGATGGCCAAGCTGCGTATTCGCGGATTTGAGATCCACAAAGGGTATCTGGATTTGACGGCCCAGCGGGCACTGATTGACGCATTGCGGCCGGTTCTAAAGGCCGCACCACTATTTTCGCCCAGTGTACCCGGCGGCGGGCAGATGTCGGTTCGGATGACGTCCTCGGGACAATTTGGCTGGTATTCTGATGCATCAGGGTATCGCTACGCGGACAGCCATCCAAAGGGGCAGGCCTGGCCCGAAATTCCGGATCAAGTATTGTCAATATGGCGACAGTTGACAGGCTTAGACCGTCAGCCCGAATGTTGTTTGCTGAATTATTATGGCCAAGATGCAAAAATGGGGCTGCATCAAGACAAGGATGAAGCGGATTTCTCCTATCCGGTGGTGTCCATCAGTTTGGGAGATGACGGGCTATATCGCATGGGCAATCAGAGTCGGGGCGGCAAAACGGAATCGATCTGGCTGAACTCTGGCGATGTTGTTGTCATGGGCGGCGAGGCACGGCTGACCTATCATGGTGTAGACCGAATTCGGTATAAGTCTTCGCGGTTGCTGCCCAAGGGCGGGCGAATCAATTTGACATTGCGGGTGGTGACTTGAGAAGCTCACGTTACGGAAATTTGGCAATGGGGCACTTGGCGCAGATTGAAAAACTGCCCATATAGCAGGCATGATTACTCGTCCGGTAAAATACGCTTGGCAACATATCAGGTATGTTCCTCTCTGGTCTATGCTGACCGTGTCGCGGTGGCGCTCATTCGGAACACGCTCAGCGGCGCTGGGACGTGCCGTTGGTGGTGTGATGCGCTGGTTCCCGATCGCACGACGCCGGATGAACCGCGATCTGAAGCAGGTGTTCCCTGACATGTCCCGACACGAGCGCAACTGTTTGCGCCGTCAGATGGGACGGAATATGGGCCAAACCCTGTTCGAGATATACCACAATGCTGAATTCCATACCCGGTTGGACCGCTTTCATGTCTCTGGTCCGGGGCTAGAGGCGATAGAGGCAGCGCAGGCAGCGGGCAAAGGTGCAATCATCGTCTCTGGCCATTTTGGTCAATGGGAGGCTGTACGCGCCTCGCTTAAAGCGCGCGGCATCGAAGTGGGCGCTGTATACCGCCGCCAAAGCAATCGACATTATCAACGACGTTTGTTGGCTGGGATTGAAGCCGGCGGATTGCCGATTATGGAAACCGGCCGTGTTGGCACCAAAACACTGGTGCGCCATTTGCGCGCCGGCGGTGTGGTTGCGATATTGTTGGATGAAAAACATCCTGACGGCACCCGGCTACCGTTTTTGGACCGCCCGGCGCTGACTTCGCTGGCTGCGGCGCAATTGGCGTTGAAATATGACCTGCCAATGGTGCCTGCCTATGGCACGCGTGTTGGCGACGGCAGCGATTTTGCGGTCGACTATGAAGAACCGATTGGACACAGCGATGCTGTGGCCATGACACAAGCGTTCAATGATAGCCTGTCAGCGCGTATTCGGGCCCATCCAGATCAATGGTATTGGCTGCTGAACCGCTGGCAAGACGCCTGAAACACTGCCGTAGTGGGATCAACTGGCGAGTCATTGTTTGCCGCTGAACCAGAGGCAAGCAAGCCGAATCACTGTCGGGCTCCCCAGCTGAGAGATGCATGGCGACGCGTATAAAACTCGCCCATCAGCCCCATCATGATCAGAACCAAAGACGCCCAGGCCGCATACTCCCAATTGCTGTAGTGAGGGTTGTAATTGATGAAAATATAGCCTCGCGCCTGATCGATGCAATGAAACAGCGGGTTCCAGTCGAACATTGGTAGCATGAAGGATGGCATCGAGTTTGCCAGGAACATTTTGCCCGATGCAAACATGCTGGCACGTTGATAAATGGTTGAGGCAACACTGACAAAATTGGGCGCCCAAGGCTTTAGCGCAAGCAAGATCAGGCCGACGCCGACACCAGATATCCATGATAATAAAAGCATGCCAAAAGCAGGGATCGGCTGTTCGATGCGAACAGGCGTAAAGGCAACGTGGTAAATGAACAAAATCAGAAACAGCGACAGCACCTGGATGTACAGTGACCCAATAGCCGCTGACAGGATGGCAATTATTGTGTTCATGGGTGCGTGCTGCATCATCGGGCTGCTGGGGCCTTCAGACCCGGCAACGGCACTGACCGTTTTGGTATGGGTCATGAACAGAAAAATGCCTGACATGACATAAAGCAAGAAATCACCCCGAACGGCTGACCCCTTTAAGCCAAGAATCGAAAACATAAAGTAGAAGACAAGGACCATCAGCAGGGTTTGGAACAAGTTCAACCCCAACGCCATAAAGGCGTTGTTGTGCTTCGATCGTACGCTGCGCACGACCGAATGGAACACCACTTCGGACATAGAAAAGACGCCGGATAATGCTGTTGGCTTGGTGGAATGTTGAAACATGTTGCTGCGGACCCGATACTTTGCTCAAAAATAGCACGGATTTCTTGCTGTTCCGTTGCCGGGCTAGCATAAGGGGGTAAACGTGTATTTTCAACAAATCCCGTATGGTGGAGTCCCTTAGTGCCTTATGATGCTCTTATTCCGGTGATCCGGCAGCTTGCGATTGAAGCAGGCAACAAGATCATGGAAATCTACAATTCAGATGATTTCGACGTAAAGCAAAAGTCAGACGACAGTCCGGTCACGGCAGCGGATGAAGCCGCCGATGCGATAATTTCCGCCGGGCTGCGGGCAGCGTTTCCGGAAATGAAGCTGGTGACCGAAGAGCAGGCAGATTCGCACAGCATCAAGGGGGATACTTTCCTGATTGTCGACCCGCTAGACGGAACAAAGGAATTCATCCACCGCCGTGGCGACTTTACTGTTAATATTGCGCTGGTGGAAAAGGGTGTTCCAACCCGCGGTGTGGTCTATGCACCGGCTAAAGAGCGGATGTTCTATACTCTGGCAGATGGCACAACCGTTGAAGAAATGGGCCCGTTTGACGCCAATACTCCAGGGGAGGTCAGCCCAATTCGTGTGGCAGACAGTGACAATGCCGCGCTGATGGTCGTGGCCAGTAAGTCGCATCGCGATCAGGCGACCGATGACTACATCGGGAAATACAATGTCAAAGACAGCAAAAGCGCCGGTTCGTCGTTGAAGTTCTGTCTGGTGGCCACCGGCGAGGCAGATATCTATCCACGCGTGGGCCGCACAATGGAATGGGACACGGCCGCGGGTCACGCCGTGTTGTCTGGCGCTGGCGGTAAAGTGGTGCGATTTGATGACCATTCACCGCTGATCTACGGTAAAGACGATTATGCCAACCCGTTCTTTATTGCCTATGCACCTGGTGTGGAGCTTAAGAAAGCCTGATGTCTGTTCTGGTCGTTATCCCCGCCCGTTATGCCTCTACCCGCTATCCCGGTAAGCCACTTGTTCAATTGACGGGTGCCTCGGGTGAACAACGTACACTGATCGAGCGATCCTGGCGGGCTGCCACAGCGGTGGCAGGTGTAGATCGCGTAGTCGTTGCGACCGATGATGAGCAAATTCAAAAGGCTGCACAGGAGTTTGGTGCCGAGGTGGTTATGACATCGTCTGACTGCGTCAATGGCACAGAACGCTGCGCCGAGGCGTTTGATGTCTTGGGAGGTGGCTTTGATATCGTGGTGAACCTGCAGGGTGACGCGCCACTAACACCTCATTGGTTCGTCGAAGATCTTGTCAAAGGCCTGCGTGAAGATCCAACAGCCGAGGTCGCTACTCCGGTGTTGCGGTGTGATGGCCGGGCGCTGAATGGGTTTTTGAATGATCGTAAGGCAGGGCGCGTTGGCGGCACCACTGCTGTGTTTACTCAAGATCACCACGCCCTATATTTCTCTAAGGAAGTTGTGCCTTATACCTCTCGGGTCTATGGCGATGACGAGGCTGCACCGGTATTTCATCATGTTGGTGTCTATGCCTACCGGCCAGCCGCGCTGGGCGCTTATCCGCGCTGGGAGGCCGGCCCCTTGGAAACACTGGAGGGGCTGGAGCAGTTGAGATTTATGGAGCATGGCCGCAATGTACTGTGTGTAGAAGTCGAGGCCCGCGGGCGGCAGTTCTGGGAGCTAAATAATCCCGAAGACGTGCCGCGGTTAGAAAAAATGATGCGAGAGATGGGTCAAAATTAGCACAACTGACGTAATCTGTTAGAAATGTACCCGTGATAGAAAGGATCGAAATATGTATACACCAGAATATCATTTAGTCCTTTTGGGTAACTGGGTTTGACAGCAGTGCGGTTGTATTTTGACTGGGCAGGCTTTTATCGGGCGCTCATTACGCGTTCAAGTCAAAGCCATCCAAGTCCTATATTGAGAGATTGACATGCGTAGAAAAGTTACCAAAGCGATTTTTCCAGTGGCGGGCATGGGGACACGTTTCCTGCCGGCGACTAAATCCGTTCCCAAAGAGATTATGACTTTAGTAGATCGTCCGTTGGTGCAATACGCCATTGATGAGGCCCGCGCGGCGGGCATCAAAGAATTCATTTTTGTCACATCGCGCGGCAAAGGTGCATTAGAGGACTATTTTGATCACTCTCCAATACTAGAGCAGGCCCTGCGGAAAAAAGGCAAGACAGCCCTTCTTGAGACGCTCAAAGAGACCAACATGGAAAGCGGTGCCATCGCTTATGTCCGTCAACATCAGGCCTTGGGCCTGGGACACGCGGTATGGTGTGCCCGGCGTTTGATTGCCAATGAGCCATTCGCAGTGATCTTACCCGACGACGTGATCGCAGCCGAAACCCCTTGCTTGCAGCAGATGATCGAAGCCTATTCGGAAACCGGCGGCAATATGGTTGCCGCTATGGAAGTGGCGCCCGAGCAGGCCGGCAATTATGGTGTGCTGGACGTGAAGGAAGACATGGGGTCTGTGGTGTCGATCAACGGCATGGTGGAAAAACCTAAACCGGATGAGGCACCGTCGAACTTGGCGGTAATTGGCCGCTATATCCTTGAGCCTTCAGTATTGCGTAATCTGAATAGGATGAAATCAGGTGCCGGTGGAGAGATCCAGCTGACGGACGCCATCGCGCAGGACATCGGCAGTGATGTTCCGGTTTATGGCTACCGGTTCCGTGGTCAGCGTTTTGATTGCGGCTCCAAGGCTGGATTTTTGCAGGCAACGGTTGCCTTTGCTTTGGCCCGCGATGATCTGCGCGACGATTTGAGCCGCTATCTGAGCAGTATTTCCCAGGTCTCAAAGGCCGCGGAATAATTGCGCCGCTTAGCGGTTTTGACAGAAGGCAATCAGACTAGTGACACATATTTTGGTAACAGGCGGTGCGGGTTATATCGGTTCGCACGCCTGTAAGGCGCTGAAGAAGGCAGGGTTTACACCTGTCGTTTATGATAATCTGGTCACGGGATGGAAAGACGCCGTGAAATTCGGCCCGTTTGAGCAGGGCGACCTGGCGGACCGCGCCCGGTTGGATCAGGTATTTGCTAAATATCAACCCGCTGCCGTGGTGCATTTTGCAGCGCTTAGCCAAGTAGGCGAAGCCATGAGCCAGCCCGGCCGCTATTGGGCCAACAATGTTGGCGGTTCGTTAAATCTGATCGAAGCATCGGTTGCCGCTGGTTGTCTGGATTTTGTTTTCTCATCGACCTGCGCGACCTATGGCGAGCATGACAATGTTGTGCTGGACGAAAATACCCCGCAACACCCGCTGAACGCATATGGCGCCAGCAAACGTGCGGTTGAGGATATCCTGAAGGATTTTGAGGCCGCCTATGGGCTGCGTTCGGTGATCTTCCGATATTTCAATGTCGCCGGTGCCGACCCTGACGCAGAAGTAGGTGAATTTCACCGCCCCGAGACACATTTGGTTCCCTTGGTGCTGGACGCAATCGACGGTAAACGCGACGCGTTGACGGTGTTTGGTACGGATTATGACACTCCTGATGGCACCTGCATTCGCGATTATGTCCACGTCTGCGATCTGGTAGATGCACATGTGTTGGGACTGAAGTGGCTGCAGGATGACAAAGGCAGTCGCGTGTTCAATCTGGGCACTGGCAGCGGGTTTTCTGTGCGCGAGGTGATGGATCAGTCGCGCAGCGTCACAAACCGCGAAGTCCCTTTTAACATTGGACCTCGCCGGGCTGGGGATTGCACCAAGCTGGTGTCCGGATCTACCCGCGCCGAAGTGGAACTCGGCTGGGAGCCGTCCCGATCAACCTTGGACATCATGATCCGGGATGCTTGGGGTTGGCACCAGACTGGCCACTACGAGTCCTGAATTGACAGCGCCCGGCTCCTCCAACCTATCAATAAGTTGGCGCGAAGCCTATCAATTGCGCTGGCGGCGGCGGCGGGCGCTATGGAAGTCATACCGGTCACGCCATCACCTGCGTATTGTGAAGGATCTCACGGGCAAGATTAATCCGGATGATATTCTGGCGGTAAGTGTCCTGCGCAATGAGATCACCCGGCTGCCGTTCTTTCTGGATCACTACCGACACCTTGGCGTGTCGCAATTTCTTGTGGTCGACAACAACAGCAATGATGGCAGCGCCGAGTATCTGGCAGCGCAACCCGATGTCTCGGTGTGGCACACTGCGCATAGTTACCATGCCTCGCGTTTTGGACTGGACTGGCTGACTTGGCTACAGATTAAGTATGCACACGGGCATTGGTGCCTGATGGTCGACGCGGACGAGTTACTCATTTACACCGGCGATGACGCCCACAATCTGCGTAAACTGACCGCTTGGCTGGATGGCCGGGGGCAAGTCGGGTTCGGCGCATTGATGCTGGATCTGTACCCCAAGGGGCCGCTGGATCAGTGCTCTTACAGGCCGGGACAAGACCCGCGTAACGTGATGCCTTGGTTTGACCCATCCCCATACCGGGTCACGCGTCAGGCACCACTGGGGAACCTGTGGGTGCAAGGTGGCGCGCGCGCACGGATGTTCTTTGGGGATAACCTGCAGCGCGCGCCGACCCTGAATAAAATCCCGCTGGTGAAGTGGAACCGCCGGTACGCTTACGTGAATTCTACCCACTCAATGCTGCCGCCTCAGTTAAATTTTTTGTACGATGGACCCGGAGGGCAAACACCATCTGGAATTCTTTTGCATACAAAATTTCTGCCCGAGATTGTTTCCAAATCAGCAATAGAAAAACAGCGGCAACAACATTTTCATGCGCCGGGTAACTTTGATCACTACTACGACAGTCTTAGCGCGGCCCCCGATTTGTGGCATCAGGGATCAGTGAGGCTGGATAACACCGCCCAATTAGAAGACCTGGGACTGATGTGTGCCCCGGACTGGTGAGGCTTTTCCAAAATGGACCGTTCCACCGCTGATATTTAAGTTCAAAGCCGCACAGGTAACGCTTTCTAAATCCATTGATTCCAGAAAGAAATCCGTGACATAGTACCTTGTATTGCTGAAGCAGAACGGATCGGGCCTGATCCAGGCTGCTTCCTGTCTGCCGGGAATGGATTAAACGTTGAGCCTTTGGGACTCTTATCGAATGCGAGTGCGGCGTAAGCGCCGTATTATACGCGCGGTGCGAAAATCCGGTGAATTGCGCGCTGTGCAAAACAACACCAGCCGCATCCAACCGACCGACATTTTGCTCGTGACCACTGTGCGAAATGAAAAAATCCGGCTGCCGTATTTCCTAGATTACTATCGTGGCCTGGGCGTCAATCATTTCCTATTCGTGGACAATGGCAGTACCGACGGCACCGAAGACTATCTGCGCGGGCAGCAGGATGTCTCACTTTGGCACACAACCAGCAGCTATAAACGAGCCACTTTTGGCGTCGACTGGATGAACTACCTGAAACGCAAATATGCGCATGGGCATTGGGTTCTTGTGGTCGATCCGGACGAATTCTTTATTTACCCATTCTGCGATACCCGGCCAATCCGGGCTCTGACCGATTGGCTCGACAACTCTGCCATCCGCAGTTTTTCGGCGATGCTGATTGATGTCTACCCCAAAGGTCGCATTGATGAGGTGCCCTATCGCGCCGGGCAAAACCCACTAGAGATCGCGCCGTGGTTCGACAGCGGCAATTATTCGGTTAAGAAAAATGCAACATGGGGTAATTTGTGGATCCAAGGTGGCCCACGACGTCGGGTGTTTTTCCCGGATGAACCGAAGAAGGCGCCGGCGTTAAACAAAATACCTCTGGTAAAATGGGATCGACGTTATGCCTACGTCAGTTCCACACATGCACTTTTGCCGCGCGGTTTGAACCAGGTGTATGAAACTGACGGCGGTGAAAAGGCCAGTGGCGCGCTGCTGCACACCAAGTTTCTGGACACATTCACCGCCAAAGCAGTCGAGGAAATGACGCGAAAGCAGCACTATGCCGGATCTGCTGAATACAAGGCATATGCTGACACACAACAGGGACAGCCGGATCTGTGGTGCAAGTGGAGCGAGAAGTACATTAACTGGCGCCAGCTCGAAATCCTGGGATTGATGTCCAAAGGAAACTGGGCATGAGCACGGTTGGCATCGTCATGTTGGTGCACACGGCATTGGATCGCGCCGAGCAAGTGGCCCGCCATTGGACTGCTGGCGGCTGCCCGGTGGTTATTCACGTGGATGGCAATGTGTCGCAGAAATCCTACCGGGCTTTTGCCGCATCGCTTGTTGATGACCCACTGGTCCGCTTTTCTCGGCGGCATCGCTGCGAATGGGGCACTTGGGGAATTGTTGCCGCATCACAAAGCGCCTCGGAATTGATCATGACTGAATTTGCCGATGTACGGCACGTTTATCTGGCCTCGGGGTCCTGCCTGCCGTTGCGGCCGGTGCAAGAACTGATTGATTACCTTGCCGCTCGGCCGCGCACCGATTTTATTGAAAGCGCCACCACCGCAGACGTGCCCTGGACGGTGGGCGGATTGGATGCTGAACGGTTTACGCTCCGGTTCCCGTTTTCGTGGAAAAAGCACCGGCACCTGTTCGACAAATATGTCGACCTGCAACGCAAGCTGCGGATGAAGCGGAAAATTCCCACAGGGTTGGTGCCACATATGGGCAGTCAATGGTGGTGTCTGACACGGCAAACCCTGTCGGCAATCCTGCAGGATCCCGAACGGGCGACCTATGACCGCTATTTTCGCAAGGTGTGGATCCCGGATGAAAGCTATTACCAGACGCTGGTCCGGCAATATTCCGGCAATATCGAAAGCCGGTCCCTGACGCTGTCGAAATTCGATTTTCAAGGAAAACCGCATATTTTCTATGACGATCACTTGCAGTTGCTGCGGCGATCGGACTGTTTTGTTGCCCGTAAAATTTGGCCCCATGCTGATCGGTTGTATCAGGCCTTTTTGACGGATCAGGCGGGCGCGATGAAAAAGACCGAACCCAACCCAGGCAAAATTGACCGCATTTTTGCCAAGGCGGTGGAGCGGCGAACGCGGGGGCGGGCGGGCCTGTATATGCAAAGTCGGATGCCTCGGCATGGGGCTGAAAATGGCATCACTTCTAACCCGTATTCGGTTTTTCAAGGCTTTGCCGAGCTGTTTGAAAACTTCGAACCCTGGCTGACTCAGGCTACGGGCGCGCGCGTGCATGGGCATTTGTTTGCACCGGAACGGGCCGAGTTTGCTGAAGGGCAAATGTTGATAAACGGGGCGCTAAGCGACAATGCGAAGTCCAGGGATTACAATGCTGAAAGCTTCCTGACCAATCTGATCTGGAACACGCGGGGCGAACGTCAGTGCTTTCAATTTGGTCCGGGCGATAACCAAGATACCAATTGGCTTGTCGCGCGTGATCCCAATGCGCAGGTTTCGGTGATTTCGGGCGCCTGGGCCGTGCCGCTCTTCAGGTCGAACCGGAATTTCTCGGATCTTCGCAAAGAGGCAGCGCGCTTGCAGCGCATTGAAAGTGCGCATTTGAAAATTCTCCGCTCGCAATACACTAAAGCACGGGTGCGCATTTGGACTATGGCTGAGTTTATTGAGGCTCCGATGGAGCCTATTCAGACCATCGTTGATGAAATTGGTATGTCCTATCAACGTCGATTAAGCGAAGCTCCGACAATGGTAAATCTTGATGGGTTTGGCCAGTTTCTGCAGAATCTCAAAAACCAGGGTATGCATCCCTATTTGATGGGAGATTTCCCGGTGGAGCAGGGGCCGGTCAATATGCCAAAACCACCTCGTAAACCCTATTTGGTGCGATAATCCAGTATGACTGACCAATTTGATTACTTCATAGTATTTGCTGAAATGCGGACAGGGTCCAATTTTCTGGAAGTTAACCTGAACGCCTTTGACAGTGTCTTGTGTCATGGTGAGGCGTTTAACCCTCATTTCATCGGCTATCCCAACAAGACTGAGATCCTGGGCATCACCCAGGATGATCGTGATAGGGACCCGGCGCGGCTGATTGCGGCGATCAAAACTCAGTCCAAAGGATTGGGGGGATTTCGCTACTTTCATGATCATGATGCCCGGGTTTTGGATATTGCGCTGGAAGATCCCCGATGTGCCAAGATTATTCTGACCCGCAATCCGCTGGACAGCTATGTGTCCTGGAAAATTGCCAGGACCACCGGTCAATGGAAGCTGACCAATGTGACGCGCCGCAGAGAGGCGCTGGCAGACTTTGATGGGGCAGAGTTTTCCGGCCACGTTGAGGCCCTGCAGGATTTTCAGGTCTTGCTTTTGAACCGGCTGCAAAAAAGCGGGCAGGCGGCGTTTTATATTTCATATGAAGACTTGCAGAGTGTCGATGTGATGAACGGCTTGGCCCACTGGTTGGGGGTGAATGAAACACTGGAAGCGATGGATGACAGTTTAAAGCGGCAGAACCCGGCGCCAGTTTTGTCCAAGGTCGCCAATGTCGAAGAAATGACAGCAGCCTTATCCGGGATGGATCGGTTCAACTTGACCCGTACACCAAATTTTGAACCCCGTCGGGGTCCTTCGGTGCCGGGATACGTCGCGGGGGTCGTGACACCTTTATTATACATGCCAATCAAAGGTGGACCCGTGGCGGAAGTGACGGATTGGCTGGCCGGATTGGATCACGTTGAAGCAGACGGGCTGCTGACTAAAATGAACCAAAAGAAGTTGCGATTGTGGCGTCGCGGTAATCCCGGCTATCGCAGTTTTACTGTGTTGCGCCATCCCGTTGCGCGGGCGCACTCGGTGTTTTGCGAAAAAATCCTTCCGGCTGGGGCAGGAAATTTTAGCAAGATTCGCGAAACACTGCGCAAGCGATTCAAACTGCCGATCCCGAAAGATGGTCCGAACCAGAATTACAGCAAGGCAGATCACCGGGCTGCGTTCGGGAGCTTTTTGGATTTCTTGCGGGCCAACCTGGCTGGCCAAACGGCCATACGGGTGGATTCTGCTTGGGCAAGCCAGTCACAGGTTTTGTCTGGGTTTTCTGAATTGGGTGCACCAGATTTGGTGTTGCGTGAGGACGAGCTGGCCAAAGAACTGCCGCATCTGGCGCGCCGAGTAGGTCGTATGGAGCCGGGTGAGGTGGCCTTGGCCGTCGCAGACGGGCCCTATGCTTTGGATGATATTTATGACGCAGAACTGGAAGCGAAAGTCGCCAAGATTTATCAACGTGATTATATAATGTTTGGTTTTGGTCCCTGGCGATAGTGACCGTTGGCTGAAATCAAGTTGGGGGCCAGCCCCCAATCCCCCGGGATATTTTTAGCCAGATGAAATGAGGATCTTGGTAGCCGGTTCAGGCGGCCTGGACTGACTGATTCTCGGTGAGGATCGTGTAGAGTGTTGCCGCATCCGGATTGGCGCGCAGTTTAGTGCAAAAGCTTTGCTCGCGCAGGGTGCGCGATACCAGCGCCAGTGCCTTGAGGTGTTCGACCCCGGCATCTTCGGGGGCAAACAGCGAAAAGGCAATATCGATGGGTTGCCGGTCAACCGCGCCAAAGTCGAGTGGTTTTTCCAGGATTACAAAAACCCCGATGACATCTTCGACACCGCTGATTCTGGCATGGGGCAGAGCAACACCGTGGCCAACCCCAGTGGGGCCGAGGCTCTCGCGATCCAGCAAGGCCTCGACTGTTGAGGGGGCCTGTAGAGCATAGGCCGAGTTTGCGACGTCAGCAATTTCCTGAAACAGCCGCTTTTTGCTTGAGACTGAGCCGATAACACGCACGGCCTCTGGCTTGAGGATATTGGAAAGTTGCATTGCCCTGTGCTCCACTTGGGTGCCCCGAAGGGCACCTAGGGTAATCTAAATTTACGGATCGATCCAGCCAATATTTCCGTCGTCTCGCCGATAGACTACATTTAGCCCATCTTGTCCTTCTTGGCGAAAAATCAGCACTGGAGCGCCCGCCAGTTCCATCTGCATCACAGCTTCACCAACCGACAGAGAGGGGATTTTGGTCTCCATCTCGGCCACGATGATTGGCTGCAGTGAAGACGGTTCCTCTTCTGTGGGTGTCTTATCTGAAGCGAGGATATAAGAGCTGGCAGCTGAAAGTTCAACCGGCTCGCTACGATCACGATGGTGGTCTTTTAGTCGGCGCTTGTAGCGGCGAAGTTGTGTCTCCATTTTCTCGCAGCAGCTATCAAACGCAGCATAGATCTCAGTTTCGTGCCCTCTGGCCTGCGCGGTTAACCCAGTCGACAGGTGCACAGTTGCTTCGCACACATATTCATGCGCCGAACGGGAAAAGACCACATTGGCATCGGTCGGGCGTTGGGCATATTTTGCCACAGCCTCGCCCAGCTCGGTCTGCACATGAGTTTGCAGGGCCGTGCCAATGTCGATCTGTTTTCCGCTGATTTGGTAACGCATGTGATCTCCTTCACGTATTGACATCCAAAGCTTGAGCCGGACCGGGTCCGACCTAAAAATCTAACTCTGGACGCGGGGAATAAGCAAAACCGATGGTTGCATCCGACCGGGCCTTGTTTCCAAGGTCTGAACCGGGAGTGCGTCAAACGGATCTTTTGCCATAGATCAATTCGATGCCAAGATGGCGGGAGAGTCAATCAAAACCCGACAACTACCCTGCGGCCTTTCATCGGGTTCGGCGTGATCTGGCCGATCCGTGATGGTTGTAAGTGGGTCAGGAGATGCGGAAATTGTCGCCCAGATAAACGCGTCGGACATTTTCGTTTTCGACTACGTCCTCGGGAGTGCCGGACATCAGGACCTGGCCGTCGTGAAGGATATAGGCGCGATCAACGATTTCCAGAGTTTCCCGGACGTTGTGATCCGTGATCAAGACGCCGATGCCACGTTTTTTGAGATCAGAAACGAGGTGGCGGATGTCGCCAACGGAGATGGGATCAACACCAGCAAAGGGTTCGTCGAGTAGTAAATATTTTGGGTCTGCGGCCAGGCAACGGGCGATTTCAACCCGGCGCCGCTCGCCGCCGGACAGCGCCAATGCGGGCGCGCGGCGCAGGTGTTCGATTGAGAAGTCAGACAGCAATTCTTCGAGCCGTTCGCGGCGTTTATGAGCATGGGGTACGGCAATGTCGAGCACGGCGGAAATGTTATCTTCGACAGATAGCCCGCGAAAAATAGACATCTCCTGTGGTAGATAGCCGATGCCCATCCGGGCGCGGCGGTACATTGGCAAGGTGGTCACATCTTGTCCGTCAATAGTGACCCTACCTGCCTCAGGGAAGATCAGACCGGCGATGGCATAAAAACTGGTTGTTTTCCCTGAGCCGTTCGGGCCAAGCAGAGCAACAACTTCGCCACGGTCCAGCGTCATGGAGACGTCACGGATCACCACCTTCTTGCGGTAGGACTTACGCAGCTTCTCGATCCTAAGACCGGAGGATCCTGGAGTGACGGTAAGATTCGGCTTGGCCATCTAGTTACTACCGTCAGGATTGAGTATGGTTTTGACGCGGCCTGACATCTGGGCTGTTCCTGCATTCAGGTTCACAACCATCTGGTTGGAGGTCAGGGTGCTGCTGCCCTGGCTGAGCAATACATTGCCAGTCATCACAACCGTGCCACTGTCGATGGTGTATTCGGCACGTTCGGCCTCGGCGGCATCAGGGCCATTGACCAGGATCACGTTGCCAATCGCCTCAAGCTGGTCGATGCCTTTTTGCTCAGGCTTGTAGGAGACCAGAACTGTGTCTGCCGACAGGCGCATGACGCCCTGTATCACCAGAACATTGCCCTGAAATTCGGCGGACCCGTCCGTTTGGTTGACTTCAAGCGCGTCGGCGGTGACTTCCACGGGCAACGTGGGATCGGCCTTGATCGTCCCAAAGGCAATTGAGGCGGACTGAGCCGTGACGGCGCTTGAAATAAGGGCCAACGGCAGGGAGAATATCAAGGCACGCAAATATGTCACAAGTTATCTTTCTGATTTTCTAGGATCGTATACCAGTTTTACTCCGTTATTGAATAGCATATGCATCGGCCCCCCTTGGGTTTTTGTCCGCAATAGCATGGTTCCGGCATTTATTGTGCCAATTGGGCCGGTTGCCAGCACTGGGCCGGGGCTGTCGGCCGATAAACCGCTGATGGTCGCGTTCAGCAGATCGGTCGTCACCAGCAACCCGGCGGCCGACGCGATTTCAACATTTCCAGAGAAACTGGCAATGTCACTTTCCAGTTGCACTGTACCGGTGTCGGAGCTGAGCGTCAGGCGGCCACCATCGGCCGTGCTGATCACGGCAACCAAATCAGTTGCTACCGCAGGCGAGGTGGGTCCACCTGGCCGCGCAATGCTGGCAGTGACGGTGATTTCATCCCCCTGCGACGTTGTGCCGGAAAAGAACGGTGCTGTGATCTGCTGACCACGCATACGCTCTTCGATTTCATGCGCGGCGAATGGGATCGTGGCTTCGGTGTTTGCGCCCCGCGAGATGAGAAACAGCGTTGACAATAGTCCCAGAGCCGCCAGGGGAAGCAGCACCTTCAGGTAGGTTACCATGCGTGAATAGCGATCCATGTCTGCGCTTCCCTGTACCCTAGCCCAGACCAACGCGCAGGCAGTCGTGAATGTGCAACAGGCCTTCGGCAGGTTGGCTTGTGTCGGGATCCACGACAAACAAACAGGTGATTTTACGCTGATTCATGATCGCCACGGCTTCCTCGGCCAAGGCGCCAGGGGCGATAGTGGTAGGCGCGGCCGTCATCACTTCGGCTGCGGTAAGGGAGAGCAGTCCCTCCATATGGCGGCGCAAGTCACCGTCGGTGATGATACCGGCGAGCCGCCCGTCTGTATCCGTAACCCCAGCGACACCAAAGCCTTTTTGGCTGATTTCGATCAATGTGTCAGACATTGGGGCCGTCAGTGGCACGGTTGGCAGTGCGTCACCGCCATGCATCAAATCGCGCACTTTGGACAGGCGCGCACCCAGCTTGCCACCGGGATGGAAGTCCCGGAAATTCTCGGGTGTGAATTTCCGGTGTTCCATCAGGCCAACGGCCAACGCGTCGCCAAGGGCGAGGGTCATAGTTGTCGAAGTTGTTGGTATAAAACCAGACCCGCAGGCCTCGGGGGCGGCGGGCAGTACCAGTGCGACGTCAGATTGTTTCAGCAAGGTTGATTGTGAGCGACTGGCAACTCCGATCAGTGGAATACCAAAGCGACGGGTATGGGCGATCATGTCTGCCAATTCGGGTGTCTCGCCGGAATTGGACAGCATCAGCACAACGTCGCCCTGTGCCATCATACCCAGATCACCATGGCTGGCCTCGGCCGGGTGCACAAAATGCGCTGGAGTGCCCGTGGATGCCAAGGTCGCGGCGATTTTACGGGCGATGTGGCCGGATTTGCCCATACCCGAGACAATCACTCGGCCAGAGGCATTCAGCAGTGTTTCCACCGCACGATCAAAGCTTTCATCCAGCTCGTCGGCCAGTTGCTGTAACGCTTGCGACTCGATGGTGATGACGCGGCGGGCGATATCCTGAAAATTGCTCATGCGTGGGCAAAGATATCGGTTTCGGGCCAACCAGCGAGATCCAGCTTGGCGCGCATGGGCAGAAAATCGAAACAGGCCTGTGCCATTTCAGTGCGACCTTCGCGGGCCAGCCGTTTATCCAGGGCAGAGCGCAGGCGGTGCAGGTGCAATACGTCCGACGCGGCATAGTCGAGTTGTGCCTTGGTCAGTTCCGGCGCACCCCAGTCGCTCATCTGTTGCTGTTTGGAAATATCGACACCAATCAATTCATGCGTCAGGTTTTTCAACCCGTGACGGTCGGTGTAGGTGCGGACCAGACGGCTGGCGATTTTTGTGCAATAGACAGGTGCGGCTAGGGCGCCAAAGGCGTTGAACATTGCGGCAATGTCAAATCGTCCAAAGTGGAACAGTTTCAGCACCTCTGGATCTTCTAACATCCGGCACAGGTTCGGGGCCTCGGTCTGTCCCTTTGAAACCTGAACAATATGCGCGTTGCCATCTCCGCCTGACATCTGGATCACGCACAACCGGTCGCGGTGCGGGTTCAACCCCATGGTTTCGCAGTCGATGGCAACAATCGGGCCAAGGTCAAGCCCGTCTGGCAGGTCGCTTTGATATAGATGATTGGCCACTAGGGTCGTCCTTTGTTGCTGCCACCATTGGGCGTCTTGCGCAGGAAATAGGCGCTTTGGCCTGTAAACTCAACTGCGGTACAAGACGCGCTTACCGGTTCAACGAAATAGAGGCAAAAACCAGCTCACAGGCATCACAACTAAGATCCCAGCAAAAAGGCCGAGATTGTTCAGTTTCAGCGATCAGCAGACAGCTATGGGCCATGCCAAGAGTTGAGACTTCCAGGACGTGGTATCCCGCCTCCGTTGTGCCCTCAGAATGATGTGTGAAATTTTTTGTTGTGATTAACGGACAGTCTGCCTAGTGTTTGCATAATTAGAATATAATTCCGCATAGTAGAACTGATGGGAGATAACCACAATGAACACTCGTCTTAAAACCTGCGTGAAATCGGCAATTTTGAGTGCCGGTATTGCCGCCGCAGCCGGTATTGCATCTGCCGGAACGACGCTGATCCACGGCGAGGCTGGCCCAAACCGTGGCGCGCGTGCTGCGGCACTGCAGTGGTTCGCGGATCAGGTTGGCGAGACCTCGGGCGGGGCGCTGTCGGTGAACATTCAATGGGGTGGTGCCTTGTTCAAAGCGAACGCGGCGGTTCAGTCCATTGGCGATGGTGTTGCCGACATGGGCACTGTGATCGCAGTCTACTATCCTCAAGAAATGCAGGCCTATGGGATTGCAGATCTGCCATTGGAAAACCCGGACGCTTGGGTTGGCATGCGCGCCACGGACGAGTTGATGCGCAATTCGCCGGCAATTCAGGCCGATCTAGCAGACAAGAACCTGGTCTATATCGGTACTTTCACCACGTCGGCTGTGCATATTGGCTGCACTGGTGACGCGATCCGTTCAGTCAGTGATATCCAGGATCGCAAGATCCGCGGCACCGGCGCCTATGGTCGTGTGTTCGGTGAGATGGGCGGCAATATGGTCAATATGAGCATCTATAAGGCCTATCAGGGGCTGGACACTGGCCTTCTCGATTGTTCGCAGGGCTATTCCTATGCGGTGACCGCGCTCAAGCAGCAAGAAGTGATGAAGAACTACACTCTGCTCGATTGGGGCCAGGTTGGCGGTGTTGGCATCATGATGAACAAAGATAGCTTTGATACACTCAGCGCGGATGAGCAGACCATCTTATTGGAGACAGGCAGCGCTATGGCGGATGAGTTTGGGCGTCTGATCACCAGTGCAAATGCGGCTGCCATCGAAACGATGAAGGAAACCGGCGTCGAGGTGATCAAGTTACCACAAGCGGACCGTGATCAGCTGATCGAAGCAGGCGCTAAGCATATTGATGCCTGGGTCGAGCAAATGAATGGCGCCGGTCTGGAAGGGGCAGAAATTCTGACGCAGTATCGAGGCCTCATCGCTAAATACACCGCTGAACGTGATGATCACGGTTACCCCTGGATGCGTTAACTTTCCAGCCTCCCGGATTTCTATCCGGGGGGCTTTTCTGGGCCCGTATGAAATGACCGCGAGGTGCCGATGTTTCGGAAATTTGAGAAGTTCTTGCTGAACCTTGCGGTGGCTGCTGTCATTGCGCTGGGTCTGATGATTACGTTTAGCGTGGTCTCGCGTGCGCTGTTCAATGTAGCGCTGCCCGATACCATCATCATCGTACGCGAATTGATGGTGGCCGCGATTGTGCTGCCGCTGGCAGCTGCAACACTGGCGCGCAGCCATGTGGCCGTTGAATTTCTGGCCGCCAAACTTCCCCAAAAAGCACAGGCCTGGCTGGTGGTCTTTGGCTCGATCATTGGGCTATTGGCGCTGATGCCGCTGATCTATGCCGGCGGACGCGAGTTTGCCCATACCGTCACCTCGGGCGGGTTTTTCTATGGCGATTTGAACCTGCCGAAATGGCCAGGACGCTTGGTGTTTCTGATTGGCATGTCCACGTGCTGGCTGCGCTTCCTAATTCTGGTCATCCAAGACATCCGGTCCATTCGCGCTGGGAATTACAATTTTATTACTTCCGCAGAAGGATCTGACTGATGGACGCCTCCCTTATTGGCCTCATCGCCTTTGCTGCTGTTCTTGGCCTGCTGGCGCTGCGTGCACCGATTGGGTTTACCCTGGCCGCTGTCGCCACCGTTGCGACCTTTTTCATCTTTGCCTTTCGCAGCGGCAGCTTTGCACCCGAGCGTGCCATCCGTGCGACCACGTCGATGGTGTTCTCCAACTCTTTCGACCTGATCCATTCTTATGACCTGTCGATGATCCCTCTGTTCATCGCCTTGGGTCATGTCGCCTATAAGGCCGAGATCACCACGCGGATATACTACGCGGCGCGGGTCTGGTTGTCGGCCGTGCCGGGTGGTGTTGCCATGGCATCAGTTGTGGGATGCGGGGGGTTTTCTGCCATCACCGGATCGTCCATCGCCTGTGCGTCCACCATGGGTCGAATCTGCACACCAGAGATGCTGCGCATGGGCTATGACAACCGATTGGCCACGGCCAGTGTCGCCGCAGGCGGCACGCTTGGTTCGCTGATCCCGCCCAGCGTGCTGTTCATTATCTATGGCATTTTCACCGAGACTTCGATCAACCGGCTGTTTGTCGCGGGAATTCTGCCCGGCCTGTTGACCCTGGCCGGTTTTCTGCTGGTCATCTTTCTGTGGGTCAAGCGTGATCCTGCCGCCGCGCCCGTAGATCCGAACCGCATCAGCTACACAGAACGGTTCCACGCCGCCCTGATGGCCTGGCCTGCCTTTGTGCTGTTCACTGTCATCATCGGCGGCATCTATGGCGGCATTTTCACTGCAACCGAAGCGGCGGGCGTGTGTTTGACCGCTGCCGCATTGATCGGACTGGCGCAACGCAAGTTGACCCTGGTGGATATCTGGGATGCTCTGCGCGACACCTGCCTGCAAACCGCCGCGATCTTTTTCATCGCGGCTGGGGCCAAGATCTTTGTTGCTTTCGTCGCCCTGACCGGAGTCGCTCCGGCAATTGTCGACGCGGTCACGCAGGCTGAATTGTCAGTGTTCTGGCTGATGTTCGCTATTGCGGTGATTTATCTGCTACTGGGTATGTTCCTGGATCCAATCGGCATTATGGTTTTGACACTGCCACTGGTGGTGCCCTTGGTCGAAACCTATGGGCTGGACCTGATCTGGTTTGGCGTTGTGATTATCAAATTGCTAGAGATTGGATTAATCACACCACCTGTGGGCCTGAACGTCTTTGTCATCGCCAATGTGGTTGGCAAAGAGGCCCCCATCGACAGGATCTTCGCCGGCATTGCCCGCTTTCTGTCCATAGATGTGATTGTTTTGATCCTGATTATGACCTTTCCGGTGATTTCTTTGCTTCTGCCAAATTCCATGTGGTAAGCCAGCCAGCAGGACAACAGATGAGAAAAGCGAATATGGCCCAGGATCTTGCCTCTGACCGCAGGTTTGCAACAACATTGGCACGCGGAATGAGCGTGCTGCGTGCCTTTCGTCCCAGTGACGATGGGCTTAGCAACCAAGAGATATCAGAACGCACGGGTGTTCCAAAATCCACGGTCTCGCGGCTGACGTTCACTCTGCAATCACTTGGTTACCTGTCTCATGGCCAGCGCCATGATCGCTACCGGCCCGGCCCGGCCCTGTTGGCGCTGGGTAATGTCGCCTCTGCCTCGGTGTCCTTTGTCGATATGGCTGACAGTATCATGCAGCCACTGGCGGATGCGACGGGTACCCTTGTGTTGATCGGTGTCCGGGATGAGCAGAAGATTCTTTTGATCAAGACCTGGCGACCCAAGGATACATCGTCAATCTGGCTAGAGGTTGGATACCGGATCCCGGCCACTCATTCATCATCGGGGCAGGCGCAATTGGCTGCGCTGGGGGACGCTGAATTCGCGGGTTACGTCAAAACCTATGGCGAGGACGTTGCAGATTCCAAGTTGTCGGTCACTGACATCCGTCAGGATGCCTATTCACAACTATTGGCGCGGGGCTTTGTGATTGCCGGTCACGGGCTGCGGTATGCCAAAACGGTTAACGCTGTTTCTGTCCCGTTCCGCAGCCGTGAGTTCAACGAACCCGTGTCTTTCACCTGTGGTGCCATGCCCGAGGCGCTATCAGAAAGCCGTATGGAGACCGAGGTCGGCCCACAATTACGCGCTGCGGTCAAAGAGCTGGAGCGGATGACGGGTCGGCCGTCTGCATTGGCTCAGCAGGGTTAATTCTGCATAGTGGAATTGTATTTTACTTATTGAAATTTTATTCAGGCTTGGTAGGGTGCCCCTGAAAGTCGCGATGTGAAAGTCGCGGTCAATGGATCACCAAACGAGGCCGCTGAATGACCACACTTCTTACGCAAGCTGCTGTTGCCTATGACGTGACCGACGGTGTCGCAGTCATCACGGTTCAAAATCCACCGGTGAATGCACTGTCCGTTGCGGTGCGACGTGGATTGGACGCCGCAATTTCACGCTTTGCGGCGGACGCCGAAGCGCACATCGCGGTGATTATTGGCGCCGGCCGCACCTTTATCGCTGGGGCTGACATCAAAGAGTTCGGCAAACCACCACAAGAGCCGCGCCTGCCGGATCTGATCCAGCGGATCGAAGACACTGAAAAGCCTGTCGTCGCAGTTCTACACGGGACCGCGTTGGGGGGTGGGCTAGAGGTCGCGCTGGGCGCGCACTATCGCCTTGCTTTACCTGGGGCCAAAGTTGGCCTGCCCGAAGTCACCCTCGGTCTTATTCCGGGTGCGGGTGGCACCCAACGCCTGCCGCGGCTGATTGGCGTTGACGCGACCCTAACCCTGATTACTTCGGGCCGGCCTGTACCTGCGCAAAAGGCGCTGGAATTGGGAATTGTGGATCAAATCAGTCAAGACAGCGATCCCCGAACCGCCGGCTTGGTCTATGCCCAGCATCTGCTAGGGCAGGGCGCTGTTGCACGCCGCTCCAGCGAAATGGACGCACCCGGTGTTGCCGCCGGGACTCTGGATGAATGGCGAGGTAAGTTGGCGCAAAAGGCGCGCGGCCAGCTGTCGCCGCTTGTCTGTGTCGATGCGGTCGAGGCCGCCACCACCCTGGACTTTGCCTCTGGTATGAAGCGGGAACGAGAGCTGTTTCTTTCGCTGCTGGACTCGCCCCAGCGGGCTGCGCTTATCCATGCCTTTTTCGCCGAACGCAAAGTGTCAAAACTGCCTGAATTACAGGGCATAGCTGCCCGTGAAATCACCGAGGTTGGCATCATCGGCGGTGGCACTATGGGCGCAGGGATCGCGGTGTCTTGTCTGTTGAATGGGCTGGATGTCACGCTGATCGAGCGCAATGAGGACGCGGCAGCACAGGCCACAACAACCGTGACACGCCTGCTGGGCGACAGTCTGCGTCGTGGCAAATTGAGCAAGGCACAACACGACGGCATTCTTGCCGACGATTTTCGTACTGCCACCGACTACAAGGCTCTAAGTCAAGCGGATTTGGTTATTGAAGCTGTTTTTGAGAGCATGGATGTCAAACGCGATGTGTTCCAGAAACTGGATGCCGAATGCAAAGCTGGCGCTATTTTGGCCAGCAATACCTCGTATCTTGATATCAACGAGATTGCCGCCATCACCAACCGCCCTCAGGATGTCATTGGGCTCCACTTCTTTTCGCCGGCGCATGTGATGAAACTGCTCGAGGTGGTGGTGCCAGATGCCACCGCCCCGGATGTGGTGGCAACAGGGTTTGCACTGGCGAAAAAGCTGGGCAAAATCGCGGTGCGGGCAGGCGTATGCGACGGCTTTATTGGAAACCGTATTCTGGCCACTTATCGCGCCGCCGCCGATCACATGGTTCTGGACGGGGCATCGCCCTATGACATCGACCGCGCGCTCAAGGCATTTGGGTTTGCCATGGGCCCATTCGAGGTCAGCGATCTGGCCGGGTTGGATATCGGCTGGGCCACTCGCAAGCGCAAGGCGCCGACGCTGGACCCTCGCGCACGGGTGGCAAAGTTCGCTGATCGCCTGTGCGAGTTGGGCCGTTTTGGCCAGAAGACCGGACGCGGGTTCTATATCTACCCGGAGGGGTCACGACGCGGCACACCCGACCCTGAGGTGCTGGGTTTCATTGATGATGAACGCGCAGATCTGGGAATTACCCCGCAAAGAATGGATGATGAGACCATTGTACGCCGTTACATGGCCGCGATGATTAACGAGGCTGCCAAGGTTGTCGCTGAGGGCATCGCCCTGCGTCCGCTGGATGTCGATGTGACGTTTCTGTCAGGCTATGGCTTTCCGCGCCATCGCGGTGGCCCAATGCATTACGCGGACGAGGTCGGTCTGCCTGCGCTGCTGGCAGATCTGGAGCGATATGCCGAGGAGGATGCCTATTTTTGGCAACCCGCCCAACTGATCCGTGATCTGGTCGCCAATGGCCAGACTTTTGCCAGCCTGAACGAGTGATGAGGAAAACACATGACTGACGCAGTAATCGTTTCTACCGCCCGCACCGCAGTCGGCAAAGCCGGTCGCGGATCATTGAACCTGACACACGGGGCAACAATGGGTGGTCACGTGGCCCGGGCTGTTGTGGACCGCGCTGGCATTGACCCGGCGATGATCGAGGACAGTGTTTGGGGTTGTGGATATCCCGAGGCCGCAACCGGCGGCAACATCGCCCGTCAGGTTGTCATTCGCGCTGGATTGCCGAACACCATTGCCGGGACCACGATCAACCGGTTCTGCGCCTCGGGACTACAGGCCATTTCAATGGCGGCCAACTCGATCAAACAAGACGGTGTCCGCGTCGCCCTGGCTGGTGGAGTGGAGAGCATCTCACTGGTGCAACCTCCGGTGCGCCATTCCCGCGAGGCTTGGATCGAAGCCAATATGCCCGACCTATATATGCCGATGATCGATACCGCCGATATTGTTGCCGCGCGCTATGGCATCAGCCGCGAAGCGCAGGACGAGATGTCGTTGCTAAGTCAGCAACGCACTGCCGCCGCACAAGAGGCCGGTCTGTTTGACGATGAAATCGTGCCGATGGATGTCACCATGGCGGTGACCGATCGTGAGACCAAAGAGGTCAGCCATAAACAGGTCACCTTGGCCAAGGATGAATGCAACCGACCCATGACCACGTTGGACGGGTTGTCCAAGCTGAAACCAGTGCAGGGTGAGGGGAAATTCATCACTGCCGGCAATGCATCGCAATTGTCCGACGGGGCCTCGGCAATGGTGGTGATGAGCGGAAAAGAGGCCGAAAAGGCCGGATTAGAGCCGCTAGGCGCTTTTCGTGGTTTTTCCGTTGCCGGTTGTGAACCCGATGAAATGGGCATTGGCCCGGTCTATGCCATCCCGCGCTTGCTGGAACGCCATGGGTTGAAAGTCAGTGACATCGATCTGTGGGAATTGAACGAGGCCTTTGCCAGTCAGGCCCTGTATTGCCGCAACCGCCTTGGCATCGATCCTGAAATATTCAACGTGAATGGCGGCTCTATTGCGGTGGGTCACCCGTTCGGCATGACAGGCGCGCGATTGGCCGGCCACTTGCTGCTGGAGGGCAAACGACGGGGCGCAAAGCTGGGTGTGGTCTCTATGTGTATCGGCGGTGGCATGGGCGCTGCTGGCCTGTTCGAAATTTACTAAGGGGCCGACAATGGATCTGGCGTATACAACAGATGAGCAAGATTTCAGAGCAGAGGTCCTCAGTTTTCTGAAGGCCGAGCTGGACAGCCGTTTGGCCGATCGGGTGCGGTTGGGAAAGCCTCTGTCAAAAGCCGATTATGAATCCTGGCACGCCAGCCTGAACAGCCGTGGTTGGTTGGCCGGAAATTGGCCCAAGCATCACGGTGGCGCTGGCTGGACGCCAGTCGAGCGGCATATCTTTGAAGAGGAAACCACCCTTGCCCATGCGCCCCGGATTGTTCCGTTTGGGCTGACGATGTTGGGGCCGGTATTACAGGCCTTTGGCACGCCCGAACAATGTGGCCACTACCTGCCCCGCATCTTGTCGGGGCAGGATTGGTGGTGTCAGGGCTATTCCGAACCCGGTGCCGGGTCGGATCTTGCCGCGGTCAAAACCTCGGCGGTGCGGGATGGCGATCACTATGTGGTCAATGGTCAGAAGACTTGGACCACCCTGGGGCAGCACGCCAATTGGATTTTCTGCCTGGTGCGCACCAATGCCGAGGTGAAAGCACAAGAGGGCATTTCATTTCTGCTGATCGACATGGCCACGCCAGGTGTCACGGTACGCCCCATTGTGTTGCTCGATGGCGAGGCCGAGGTCAACGAAGTGTTCTTTGATGATGTCCGGGTGCCGGTGGGCAATCTGGTTGGTGAACAGGACAAGGGCTGGACCTATGCGAAATACCTGCTGACCCACGAGCGCACCAATATTGCCGGTGTTGGTTTCTCGAATGCGGGTCTGGCCAATGTGAAACGGATCGCCTCTGCCGAAGTCTCAGGCGGGCGCCCCCTGATTGAGAACCCGCATTTTGCCGCGCGGATTGCACAGGTCGAAATTGACCTGATGGCCATGTCGACCACCAACAGCCGAACCCTGGCCCAGGCCGCAGCCGGTCAGGCACCCGGTGCGCAAAGCTCTATGCTTAAGGTAAAGGGCACGCTGATCCGGCAAGAGATCACCGACCTGACCCGCCGTGCTGTTGGCCCTTATGCGGCGCCTTTCCTGCCTGAAGCACTGGACGACGGCTATAACGGGGAGCCCGTCGGGCCGGATTATGCCACCGCAGCTTCGGCGCAGTATTTCAACAATCGTAAGTTGTCGATCTTTGGCGGGTCGAATGAGATTCAGCGCACGATCATCAGCAAAACCATTCTGGAACTCTGAGGGCAGATCATGGATTTCAACCTAACCGAAGAGCGCCAGATGCTGCAGGATACCCTGCGACGATTCCTGGCAGAAACAGACGCCCAGGATAGTGCCGTGCTATGGGCCGAACTGGCTGAATTGGGCATCATCGGCGCGCTGTTTTCGGAAGAGGACGGCGGCTTTGGCGGCTCCGGGTTTGACCTGTCCGTCGTGTTTGAGGAGATCGGTCGCGCCGGCGCCTCGGTCCCGTTGTTGGAAACCGGTGTTCTGGCCGGCGGTCTGATCGCCGCGCTGGGTGGAGAGGGTGACAAAACCCGCCTGGAAGATGTAATTGCAGGTACACAGCAGCTGGCCTTTGCCCACGGCGAACCACTGGCGCGTTATGATCTGAGCCACGTTGGCACCACAGCGAAATCAACCCCTGATGGTTATGTCCTGAACGGCCATAAATCGGTTGTGATGAACGGCGGGCGAGCCGACACGCTGATCGTCAGTGCCCGTACCGCAGGCGGTGTGTCGGACACCGACGGGATATCGCTGTTCTTTGTTGAAGCCAGTGCCGTTCAGCGTCGGTCCTATCAAACGATAAGCGGTGCTGACGCTGCCGAGATCTATCTGAGCGATGTGAACCTGCCGGAAAATGCCTTGTTAGGGCCTATTGGGGGCAGTTTCGACGCCATCGAAACGCAGGTTGCACGCGCCACAGCCGCGCTTTGTGCTGAGGCGGTTGGCGCGATGGAAAGTGCCAAGGGCATGACCATAGAATACTTGCAGACACGTCAACAATTTGGCCGGCCCATAGGCAAATTTCAGGCGCTGCAACATCGCATGGCCGACGTGCTGGTCGAGATTGAACAAGCCCGATCCGCTACCATTAATATATGTGGTCATCTGACAGCAGACCGCGCTTTGCGTGAACGCCACGTGAGCGCCGCTAAAAACCTGATCGGTCGGGTTGGTCGTTTGGTTGCTGAAGAATGCATTCAGATGCACGGCGGTATCGGCATGACCGGAGAATATGCGCTGGCCGGGTTCGCCAAACGAATGACGATGATTGACCATCAGTGGGGTGACACCGATCATCACCTGGAACGCTTTATCGCATTGTCACGGGGGTGAGACATGGCCAAAGACTTGATTATCCATAACGAGACCGGCCCGCAGCGGTTGATTGGATATGTGCTGGATGTCAGCCACGACGATGGCGGGGCGCGATGCTGGCTGGATCTGACAGATGCCCATTTGAACCGGCACGGCGTGTTGCATGGCGGCATTGCCACGATTTTGATGGACAGTGCCAGCGGCGCCACCGGATCCATGAGCATTGACCCGGACGGGCGGGCGCCATTTCTGACGATGTCATTGACCACCAATTTCATAGCGCCCGCCCGCACAGGGCGAGTCACGGCCACTGGCCGCATCACCGGCGGCGGCAGCGCGACTGTGTTTATCGACGCCCGGCTAGAGGGGGAAGATGGCCAGTTGATTGCGACCTCTACCGGGGTGTTCCGCAAAGTTCCGGATCATCGTCGCTCAACAGGTCACCAAACATGAACCAGCCGCTTGTTATGACTGAGGATCAGGGCGATCGGCTGGTTGTCACGAATTGCAACACGTCCCGCCGCAACGCGCTGTCGCCTGAATACTATCAGGGCCTGAAATCAGCCTTGATGGAAGCAGCGACGCAACCGCGTATCAAGGCGGTTATCCTGACCGCCAAAGGCCCGTTCTTTTGTTCTGGCGGCGATCTCAATCTACTGGCCGAGCGACAACATCTGTCGTTAGCGGATCGTGCGTCCCGCATTGAGGCACTGCATGATTTGATCCGGTTGATCCGCGCCTGTCCTAAGCCGGTGATCGCCGCCGTTGAAGGCGGCGCGGCGGGGGCTGGCCTGTCCATCGCATTGGCTTGTGACTTTATCGTGGCCGCTGTTGGGGCCAAGTTCAGCGCCGCTTATGTCAAGGCTGGGCTGGTGCCCGACGGTGGCCTGACCTCAGCGCTGACACAGCTGTTGCCCCGTGCCCTGGTGTCCGAAATCTGCCTGACGGGACGCACCATCTCGGCCGAGCGGTTTTATAATTTGGGGGCCATCAATATGCTGTGCCCGGCAAGTCAGACCCTGTCAGTGGCCCAGGATATCGCCACTGGGCTGGCCAAAGGTCCCACAGTGACACAGGGTAAAATCAAATCTCTGCTGGCCTCGGCCCAATCCACCGACGCTGACACACAGCTGGACATCGAACGGGACACTATGGCCGATGCCATTGGCGCAGCTGAGGCGGTTGAAGGCATCGCGGCCTTTCTTGAAAAACGCGCGCCCAATTTCCAGAATTCTCAGGGGAAATAATGAAAACCACTCTCTTTGATACAGCTGTGACCCGATCTTATGGCACCTGCTTGCCGGTTGTGGCGGGCGGCCTGATGTGGCTGTCGGATGCCGACTATGTGGCAGCGGCGGCGCGCGCCGGGATTATTTCGTTTATCACCGCAGCCTCCTTCCCTGATCCTGACGTCCTGCGCGCCGAGATCAGACGCTGCCGCAGCCTGTGCGACGGGGCATCCTTTGGGGTCAATGTCTCTATGTTGCCGAAACTGGTGCCGGGCGAGAAGACGGCCGATGTTTTTCGACTGATCGCCGACGAAGGGGTGCGTTTTGTCGAGACCTCGGGGCGCAACCCCGAGGAATACATGTCGATCCTGAAGGATGCAGGCATCACCGTGCTGCACAAGGTTCCCAGCGTGCGCTATGCGGTGAAGGCCCAGTCGATTGGCGTGGATATGGTGGCGATTGTCGGTGCTGAGTGCGGCGGTCATCCGGGGTTGGACATGATCGGGACCATGGTCAATTCCGCCACGGCTGCCGAACGTTTGACCATTCCCTATCTGATCGGCGGCGGTATTGGCCACGGCTCGCAAATCGTGGCGGCCCTGTCGATGGGGGCCGCTGGGGTAGTGATGGGGACGCGGTTTCTGGTTGCGCAGGAGCTGAACGCCCACGCGGATTACAAGGCGCGCATGATCGAAGCCACCGAGCGCGACACCCAGTTGATCATGCAATCCGTTCGCAACACGGTCCGCGCGCTGGCCAACGAGACTACGGCCAATGTCGCCAGGATTGAGCAAAACAATCCGGCCGTCACAATCCACGATCTGCTGCCCCATGTCTCTGGCCAACATGGCCGCAATGCCTATGCCACGGGCGATACCTCTCACGGGGTGCTGTCTGCCGGTCACGCGCTGGCCTTTGTTGATCAAGTTCAGCCCATGGCGCAGATTATCGACCGCCTGAGTGACGAAGCCAGCGCCGCCTTAACGCGGCTGACAGCTCTGCAATCTGCTGTTCCATACCAAGAAAGCGCCTGATGACCCAGATGAACCGTATTCACCAGAACGTTGATCACTGGGCTAAAGTGCAGCCCGGGGCCTTGGCTCTGGAAGATTTCGATGGCCGCAAACTCAGCTATCAAGGCCTGCAGTCCGCTATTTCTGATGCGGCGTCAGTGCTGAAATCTTATGGTGTTACTGGCGGTGATCGGGTGCTGATCATCTCGGAGAACTGCGCGGCGACGGTCGCGTTTTTGTTTGCGGCCAGTCGGTTGGATGCCTTGGCCGTGCCCATCAATGCAAGGATGAGTGCAGGCGAGGTTGAGCGTGTCATTGCCCATGCAACACCTCGCGCGATTGTTCTGACCACTGCCGCATCGCAGGATGCTACCAAACATGCTGCGTTGCGTGATGCGCAATCCGAAACGGGTGGATTTGGCACAGTGGCTTGCCTTGCCTTGACTGACGGGACCCCGGAACCTGTTGTCGACGGCACCGGCCAGGTTGCTGTTATCCTGTATACAACCGGCACCACGGGTGACCCCAAAGGGGTCATGCTGACCCATGCCAATCTTTTGTTTGCGGGCCACGCCTCGGCCAATCTGCGTGGCATCCAGCCCGGCGATCTGGTCTATGGCGGTCTTCCCATCACCCATGTCTTTGGTCTTGCATCGATGGTTGTTGCCAGCAGCCACGCCGGCGCGGCCATGCGGTTGCAAAGCCGGTTTACCCCTGCGGCGCTGTACGATGCCTTGCAGAATGGGGTGACGGTTTTGCCCGCTGTGCCGCAGATGCACGCCCTCCTGATGCAATATGCCCGGGAACAAGGCCATCAACACCTGACAGATAGCAAGCTGCGCTATGTGTCCTCGGGCGCGGCCCCTCTGGACCCGGTCTGGAAACGCGAGGCCGAGGCCTTTTACGGCCTGCCACTGCAAAATGGCTATGGCATGACAGAATGCACCGCCGGGCTGTGTGCTACGCAGAATGAAATTGGCGATCCCGACACCAGCGTGGGAACCGCGCTGCCGGGAACCGAGGTCAAGCTGGCTATGGGCGATGGCAAAACGGGCGAGGTTCTGGCGCGTGGTCCGCATGTAATGGCCGGATACTACCGCAATGCCGAGGCAACACAGGCTACCTTTGACGCCGATGGCTGGCTACTGACCGGCGATGTTGGGCGCTTTGATGACCTGGGTCGTCTGCACATCGTGGGCCGCAGCAAGGAAATCATCATCCGGTCGGGGTTCAATGTCTTCCCGCAAGAAGTTGAGGCCGCGTTAAACGATCACGCCGCCGTCGTGCAAAGCGCAGTTGTCGGGCGTGCGATTACGGGCAACGAAGAAGTGCTGGCCTTTGTGCAGGTCACGGACATGGCATCAACAGACGAGGCCAGCCTAAAGGCCCATGTGGCCGCACAGCTGTCCGCCTACAAACGGCCGTCGCATATCGTGCTGACACTGCAATTGCCGGCTGCGGCGACTGGCAAGCTGCTGAAGCACAAAATGATCGATACCTTTGCTGAGCAGCTCGCCCAGGCCGAATCAGGTTGAGGTTCCTAAAACCGCGGCGTGAATGCTGCGGCAGGGCTGCCAGATAGTTGTATTTAGGGGATAATTGGTGCCCAGAAGAGGACTCGAACCTCCACGACCTTGCGGTCACTGGCACCTGAAGCCAGCGCGTCTACCAATTCCGCCATCTGGGCACGGGGTAGCTGAGGGCCGTATAGGTCAGGGCGCAAAGCGCGTCAAATGAAAAACTTAACCTGGATCAAAGCTGATCAAGTCATGCCAAAGCCTAGCAATGCTAAGGTTTTCATACGGTTACAGCGTTTATCAGGGAGATCCGGTTTGGATAATTGGTGCCCAGAAGAGGACTCGAACCTCCACGACCTTGCGGTCACTGGCACCTGAAGCCAGCGCGTCTACCAATTCCGCCATCTGGGCACGGGGTAGCTGAGGGCCGTATAGGTCAGGGCGCTAAGGGCGTCAAACGGATTTTTGCAGTTTTTCTATCTTAATAGGCGAAGCAATGCGGGTTCTGATATGTAAGGTGTTGAAAAGGGAAATCTTGGTGTCAATCTGCGGTGTTTTGCGCCTTGTTTGCAGGGGCGTAGAGCGGTAGATCGGATCAACAGCTAAAGTTAGGAGCCAAATGATGTCCAAACTGGTCACGATCTATGGCGGGTCTGGTTTTGTAGGCCGCTACATTGCGCGCCGCATGGCCAAAGACGGTTGGCGGGTACGGGTCGCCGTACGTCGCCCGAACGAGGCTATGCACGTAAAGCCTTATGGCGTGCCGGGTCAGGTCGAGCCGGTGTTTTGCAATATCCGCGACGATGCGTCGGTTGCTGCGGTGATGCAGGGATGTGATGCGGTTGTGAACTGCGTCGGAGTGCTGAACGAGCTGGGCAAAAACACCTTTCAGGCCCTTCATGTGGACGGCGCCGAGCGGATTGCCCGCATTGCCGCGGAACACGGTGTTGCCAGCATGGTGCATCTGTCGGCGATTGGTGCGGATGCGGAATCCCCAAGTGCCTATGGCCGCAGCAAAGCCGCTGGAGAGGCGGCAGTGTTGCAGCACATGCCAAACGCAATGATCTTGCGTCCCTCGGTTCTGTTTGGCACCGAAGATAACTTCTTTAATCGCTTTGCGGGCATGACACGGCTGGGTCCGGTGCTGCCCATCGCCCATGGCAAGACTTTGTTTCAGCCCGTGTTTGTTGATGACGTGGCCAAGGCTGCGGTCATGGGCGTGCTGGGCGATGCCGAAGGCGGAGTCTATGAGTTGGGCGGGCCAGAGGTAAAGAGCCTTCGGTCGCTGATGGACGAGATGCTGGCTGTGATCCACCGTCGCCGCCTGGTGCTGTCCTTGCCCGGTTTTGTCGCAGGCTTGATGGCCTTTGGTTTTGACATGATGCAGGCCGCAAGTTTCCAGATTATCAAGAATGGTGTGCTGACACGTGATCAGTTGCGTGGCTTGTCGCGCGATTGTGTGGTGTCCGAAGGTGCTAAAGGATTTGCAGATCTGGATCTGCAGCCGGTGACACTGGGTTCGGTCTTGCCGGATTATCTGTGGAAGTTTCGTCCGGCGGGGCAATACGATGCGATCACTGGATCAGCCCGCAATCTGCACCACGACGGGTGATGAAAACAGTAAAGGTGTGTGCCTGCACGCACCTTGCACAACCAGAATAGCGGTGGTTCAGCTGCTGTAGGCGATGCTAAGAAGCACGGCACCAAGAATGACCCGATATATCACATAGGGTGTAAAGCTGACACTGCGCAGCAGGCGCATCATCAGGCTAAGCGCAACCAGTGCAGACAGCATGGACAGCAGCGCCACAATACCTGCGTCGCGGATCACAGCGGCATTGGCCTCCAGTGCCATTTGACTGCCCAGCAAGACTCCGGACGCAATGATTGTGGGGATCGACATCAGCATCGAGATGCGGGCGCCGTCGGTGCGATTGTAGCCCAGGTGTCGGGATCCTGTGATGGTGATCCCGGACCGCGACGTGCCGGGGATCAGCGCCAGCATCTGCCAAAACCCCATGATCAGGGCATCTTTAGCGCCCCAATCACTGGCCGATTTGTCAGTGCGCCCCTTTTGGTCGGCAATATAAAGCACAAGCCCAAATCCCAACATGGTCCAGCCGATGACTGTCATTGACCGCAAGCCACTGCTGAGACCGGTGAAATGCAGCACAGCCCCGAAAATCACTGTTGGGATCGTGGCGATCGCCAGCCCAAGTGCCAGCTGTGATCCGGGCGTGTCGGCGCGTCCTGTCAGAAGACGTGGGAGGCCTAGCAATCCGATCCGAACGTCGCTCCAGAAATAGATAACGACGGCTGTCAGTGTGCCAATATGGGCTGCCACATCGATCACCTGTCCCTGGTCTTTCAGTCCGGTTAAGGCAGGTAGGAGAATCAGGTGGCCAGAAGAAGAGACTGGCAAAAATTCGGTAATACCCTGAATTAGCGCAACGAGAATAAGCTGAAAGATCGGCATAAAATTTGATATCCTGTAAGCCAGCGAGAAGTCGTTGCGTTGGTGCATTTTGTATAAGTGTAGTGTTTTAAATGAAAGTCTTTGATTTAGGTCCGCTCTGGTGCCTAAAATATCTGTACATTCCCACCACATCAGGTATCAGACGTTAAGTGCTGGCAAATAAGGTCAGCTTTACTGACATTTATTTTGCCGGGCTCTGACTAACATTAGACCGCAGCCAGCCAAATCAGGGAGTCTTACCCGTGGCCAAGCAACCGATGCTGAAATTCGTGCAAGTTGAGCGCGATATGCCCGAGAAACGCACCGCCGAAGTGCGTAAGGAAGATTTCGGTGAAATCTATTCCGACTATATTGCCGCCAAAGCAGAAGAGCAGGCCAGCCGCTGCAGTCAATGTGGTGTGCCGTATTGTCAGACTCACTGCCCGTTGCATAACAATATCCCGGACTGGCTGCATTTGACCGCCACCGGTCGGTTAGAAGAAGCCTATCAGCTTAGTCAGGCGACCAATACATTCCCCGAGATTTGCGGCCGGATTTGCCCGCAGGACCGGTTGTGTGAAGGCAATTGCGTCATCGAACAATCTGGCCACGGCACTGTGACAATCGGCGCGGTTGAGAAATACATCACCGACACCGCCTGGGATCAGGGCTGGGTTAAGCCGGTATCGCCATCCCGTGAACGGGTTGAAAGTGTTGGTATCATTGGCGCGGGACCTGGCGGACTGGCTGCGGCTGACACATTGCGTCAGGCTGGTGTACAAGTGACTGTATACGACCGCTCGGATCGGGCTGGTGGGTTGCTGATGTATGGCATCCCCGGTTTCAAGCTGGAAAAGGATGTGGTTCAGCGCCGCAATGATTTGCTGGCGGACGGTGGCGTCACGTTTGAACTGAACTGCGCAATCGGCGAAGATATTTCGTTTTCTGACCTACGGGCAAAACATGACGCAGTGATTATTGCGACCGGCGTGTACAAGTCGCGCGACTTGGCGATGCCGGGCAGCGGTGCCACAGGCATTGAAAAAGCTATCGATTTCCTGACTGTGTCGAATAAGAAAAGCTTTGGCGATGACGTTGCCGAATTCAACAGTGGACAGATGAACGCCGCAGGTAAGCGCGTCGTGGTGATTGGTGGCGGTGACACGGCCATGGACTGTGTGCGTACTTCAATCCGCCAAGGCGCGACCTCGGTTAAGTGTCTGTATCGCCGTGACCGCGCCAATATGCCGGGCTCTCAGCGTGAGACACAGAACGCGGAAGAAGAAGGTGTGATTTTTGAATGGCTGTCCGCCCCCAAAGGTTTCACTGACGACAACGGCAAAGTTTCGGGCGTGATGGTGCAAAAGATGCGTCTGGGGCAGCCTGACGCCTCGGGCCGCCAAGCACCAGAAGTGATCGAAGGTGCCGATTATATCGAAGAGGCAGACCTGGTGATCAAAGCACTGGGGTTTGAACCAGAAGACCTGCCAACACTTTGGGATCAGCCGGAATTGCCAGTGACCAAATGGGGTACAATCAAGGCGGCATTCAACTCGGGTGCCACCGAGATGGACAGTGTTTACGCCGTGGGCGACATTGTGCGCGGTGCTTCGCTGGTGGTCTGGGCAATCAAGGATGGCCGCGATTGCGCCGAAGCGATCATTGCAAGCCTCAATGCAGCTCAGGCCGTTGCCGCAGAATAAATAGGGGGCAGATATGAGCGAGCTGAAAGGCCAGTGCATGTGCGGTGCGGTGAATGTTGCGGCAACCCGCGCTGACCCTGTTCTTCGCGCCTGCCACTGCGACATGTGCCGCCGCTGGACCAGCAGCATGTATATGTCTGTGCCAACTGTGCCCGGCTCGCTGACTGTGACCGGGCCGGTTAAAACATACCGCTCGTCCGACTGGGCGGAACGTGCATTCTGTGACACCTGCGGCTCGGCACTTTGGTACGCAACTGTGCACGACGATCACAAAAGTCTGGCGGCTGGTTTGTTCGACAACGCCGCAAATAACACAATGGCGCTGGAATTTTTTAGCGACCAAAAACCGGATGGCTACGCGCTCGCCGGAGATCATAAACGGCTGACAGTGGCTGAAACCATCGCCCTGTTTGCACCCGAAGAAGGAGACGACCAATGACCAAGTATGATGCCGAATGGGTGCGTGCCGAAGAAACCAAACGCCAGTACATGGCTGAAAACGGGCTTTATTCCGAAGCGGAAGAGCACTCATCCTGTGGGGTGGGGCTGGTTGTCTCTATCAATGGCAAAAAAAGCCGCACAGTGGTTGAGGCCGGCATTGATGCCCTAAAGGCAATCTGGCACCGGGGTGCTGTGGATGCAGATGGTAAAACCGGTGACGGCGCTGGTATCCACGTCGAGATCCCGGTTCGGTTCTTCTACGATCAGATCAAACGTACCGGCCACGTCCCGCGCGAAGATCAGTTGATGGCCGTGGGTCAGGTCTTTCTGCCGCGCACCGATCTTGGGGCCCAGGAAACCTGCCGGACCATCGTTGAGACCGAAGTTCTGCGCATGGGCTATTCGATCTACGGCTGGCGTCACGTGCCGGTGGATGTGACCTGTCTGGGTGAAAAAGCCAATGCCACCCGCCCTGAAATTGAGCAAATCCTTATCAGTAACTCCAAGGGTGTGGACGAAGAAACTTTCGAGCGTGAGCTGTATGTGATTCGCCGCCGGATTGAAAAAGCCGCCGCCACTGCAAATGTGGCCGGTCTGTATATCGCTTCGCTGAGCTGTCGGTCGATCATCTACAAAGGCATGATGCTGGCGGAACAGGTTGCTGTTTTCTACCCCGATCTGATGGACGAACGGTTTGAAAGCACGTTTGCGATCTATCACCAGCGGTATTCCACCAACACCTTCCCGCAGTGGTGGCTGGCGCAACCGTTCCGCATGTTGGCCCATAACGGCGAGATCAACACGCTGAAGGGCAACCTGAACTGGATGAAGAGCCATGAAATCCGCATGGCGTCGTCGTTCTTCGGCGAGTTGGCTGAAGATATTAAGCCGATCGTCCCCGGCGGTGCCTCGGATTCGGCGGCGCTGGATTGTGTGTTCGAAGTCATGGTGCGCGCGGGCCGCTCTGCGCCAATGGCAAAAACCATGCTGGTTCCGGAAAGCTGGTCGAAGCAGGTTGTCGGCCTGCCACAGCCTTGGGTCGACATGTATTCCTACTGCAACTCCGTCATGGAGCCCTGGGATGGCCCTGCAGCGCTGGCTATGACAGATGGTCAATGGGTTTGCGCAGGTCTGGACCGCAACGGATTACGCCCAATGCGCTACGTCATCACCGGTGACGGGTTGCTGATCGCTGGCTCCGAGGCTGGCATGGTGCCAATCGACGAGGCCACAGTGGTCGCAAAGGGCGCTTTGGGCCCGGGTCAGATGATCGCCGTCGACATGAAAGCGGGCAAACTGTTCCGCGACACCGAGATCAAGGATCAACTGGCCGCAGCGCGTCCGTTTGGCGAATGGGTCGGCAAGATCAACAGTCTGGAAGAGACCCTGTCCGGTGTCACCGAGAAGGCTTTGTTCACCGGGGACGAGTTGCACAAACGTCAGAATGCCGCCGGTTACACCATTGAAGAACTGGAGCAGATCCTGTCTCCGATGGCTGAAGACGGCAAAGAGACACTCGCCTCTATGGGGGATGACACCCCCAGCGCGGTGCTATCCAAGATGTATCGCCCGCTGAGCCACTTCTTCCGTCAGAACTTTAGTCAGGTGACCAACCCGCCAATCGATAGCTTGCGCGAATTCCGGGTGATGAGCCTGAAAACCCGTTTTGGAAACCTCAAAAACGTGTTGGAAGAAAGCAGCAGCCAGACCGAAATCATCGTGCTTGAGAGCCCCTTTGTTGGCAATGCCCAGTGGGACAAACTTACGTCTGAATTTAATTCACCGCTGGCAGAAATCGACTGTTCCTTTGTCCCTGGTGAAGGCGCGCTTAGTGCCGCTTTGGCGCGTGTTAGGGCCGAAACAGAAGAGGCCGTGCGTTCTGGTGCGGGCCACCTGGTCCTGACCGATCAACACTCGAACGCGGCCCGGGTTGCGATGCCGATGATCCTGGCGACCAGTGCGGTGCATTCGCATCTGACACGCAAGGGTCTGCGCACGTTCTGCTCTTTGAACGTGCGGTCTGCTGAATGCGTTGATCCGCACTACTTTGCGGTACTGATCGGCTGTGGTGCCACAGTGGTGAACGCCTATCTTGCCGAAGATTCACTGGCCGAGCGGGTTGAGCGCGGGCTGCTTGATGGCACCCTGACCGAGAACGTTACCCGCTATCGCAACGCGATTGATCAGGGCCTGCTTAAGATCATGGCCAAGATGGGTATCTCGGTGATTTCTTCGTACCGGGGCGGGTTGAACTTTGAGGCCGTGGGCCTGTCGCGCGCGATGTGTGCCGAGTTTTTCCCGGGCATGACCAGCCGGATCTCTGGCATCGGTGTAACCGGCATTCAGACCAAAGCCGTCGAGGCCCACGCCAAAGGCTGGATTAACGGTCAGGACGTGTTGCCGGTTGGTGGCTTCTACAAAGCGCGCAAATCGGGCGAGACCCATGCCTGGGAAGCCAGCTCGATGAAGCTGTTGCAAATGGCGTGTCACAACGCATCTTTTGAGCTGTGGAAGCAGTACTCGGCCAAGATGAAGAGCAATCCGCCGATCCATCTGCGCGATCTGCTGGATGTTAAGCCATTGGGCAAGCCCGTGCCGATTGAAGAGGTCGAAAGCATTACTTCGATCCGCAAACGTTTTGTCACACCGGGTATGTCGTTGGGGGCACTGTCGCCCGAAGCGCACAAAGCCCTGAATGTTGCAATGAACCGTATCGGTGCCAAATCGGATTCGGGCGAGGGCGGTGAAGATCCGGCGCACTTTGTACCGGAACCAAACGGCGACAATCCCTCTGCCAAGATCAAACAGGTCGCCTCGGGCCGGTTTGGCGTCACTGCCGAATACCTGAACCAGTGCGAAGAGCTGGAGATCAAGGTGGCTCAGGGTGCAAAACCGGGTGAGGGCGGCCAGTTGCCGGGCATGAAGGTCACCGACCTGATTGCGCGCCTGCGTCACTCGACCAAGGGTGTGACCCTGATCTCGCCGCCACCGCACCACGATATCTACTCGATCGAAGATCTGGCGCAGCTGATCTATGATCTCAAGCAGATCAACCCGCGTTGTAAGGTGACAGTGAAACTGGTGGCATCGTCGGGTGTTGGCACCATTGCCGCAGGCGTGGCAAAGGCCAAAGCCGACGTGATCCTTATCTCAGGCCACAACGGTGGCACCGGGGCTTCGCCTGCGACGTCGATCAAATATGCAGGCCTGCCGTGGGAAATGGGCCTGACCGAGGCGCATCAGGTGCTAAGCATGAACAACCTTCGCGGCAGGGTCACTCTGCGTACCGATGGTGGTTTGCGCACGGGACGGGACGTGTTGATGGCCGCGATGTTGGGGGCCGAGGAATACGGCATCGGCACGGCAGCCTTGATCTCAATGGGCTGCATCATGGTGCGTCAGTGCCAGTCTAACACTTGCCCGGTTGGTGTCTGCACACAAGACGAAGCACTGCGTGCCAAGTTTGTGGACAATGCTGCCGACAAGGTCGTGAACCTGATCACCTTCTATGCACAGGAAGTCCGCGAACTGCTGGCCTCGATTGGCGCGCGCAGCATGGACGAGGTGGTCGGCCGCGCGGATCTGTTGGCGCAGGTCAGCCGTGGCTCGGCACATCTGGATGATCTGGATCTGAACCCGTTGCTGATCACCGTCGATGGCTCGGCTGATATCGTGTACAACCGGGACAAAGAACGCAACGTGGTGCCCGATACGCTGGATGCCGAGATCGTGCGCGATGCGGCCCGGTTCCTGGAAGACGGTGAAAAGATGCAGCTGTCTTATACAGTGCAGAACACCCACCGGACCGTCGGCACCCGGACGTCCAGCCACATTGTGCGCAACTTCGGTATGCGTAATTCCTTCCAGTCGGATCACCTGACGGTGAAACTGCAGGGCTCTGCTGGTCAGTCACTGGGCGCCTTTGCGGCACCGGGGCTAAAGCTGGAAGTGTCGGGCGATGCCAATGATTATGTTGGTAAGGGTCTGTCTGGTGGTACCATTGTGGTACGTCCTCCGCAGGTTAGCCCGCTGAAGGCGTCGGACAACACCATCATCGGCAACACGGTTCTGTACGGTGCTACTGATGGCTACCTGTTCGCAGCCGGTTTCGCCGGCGAACGGTTTGCCGTGCGCAACTCGGGCGCCAAAGTGGTGATCGAGGGCTGCGGTGCCTGTGGCTGCGAATATATGACCGGAGGTCTTGCGGTTATCCTTGGATCAATTGGTGCCAACTTTGGTGCTGGGATGACCGGCGGTATGGCTTACCTGTATGACCCTGACGGTAAAGCCGAGGCCATGATGAACATGGAAACTCTGGTCACCAACCCAGTCACTGTGGCGCATTGGGAAAATCAGCTGAAAGATCTGATCGAGCGCCACCTGCAGGAAACCAGCAGCCGCAAGGCCGCGGATATCCTGCAGCACTGGGACAGTGAAAAGCAGAACTTTCTGCAGGTCTGCCCGATTGAGATGCTGACGCATCTGCCACATCCGCTGTCCATCGAGAAGGCCGCAGTTCCGGCCGAGTAAAATGGACCGGAGGAAGAATAAGACCCCCTCGCAACTGATGTTGCGAGGGGGTCTTAATATTATGGCAGCTTATAATTTCCTTTGACGGTGCTGCGGGATGTCGAACGGGTTTCACTGGCTCTGGGGCCGGAAACCCGGGTATATGTCCCGCCGCCGGTAATACCTTCGAGAGCGCCAGTGCCGCTCACGAATGACCAGGCTCCCTCTGCAAGACCTCCCAGGGTGCCGGAACCATTGTAGCGGGTCATGGAGGAGCTTCCATCTGGGTAAGTGGTTCTGCACAATCCACTTTCATTATCCCACTTGCCGTCGACGATAGTAGCGGCACCTACACAATGCATGCTGGCTAAGCCGTTAACCCCGTCTCCATTCGAATTACGCAGGCCGTTGACGACATAATTTAATTGCAGAGTGCCTGGGCTGGCCGCGAGGATTGAAGCCTCGCCTATGCTTGAAACTTCAAAATCAACCGGACCCTCCTTGGGTATTTCTTGCGCCACAGCGGCGTGGCTTAAGAGCAAACCAGCCGTAACCGAAGCGGCAAAAAGTGATTGCTGAATTGAAAACATACGCAGTCCTCCCTAATTGCGATCACTTAGGGCGGGTCAACGGTGTGGCCATATATATTTCAGCCGCGTTATGGAAAATTTCGGGTTTGAGCCGCCCATTCGGTGCCCTATAGAGGCTTCATGGCGAAGACAAAAAAGAAGAAATCCAAAAGTAAGAGAAAGACAGGCCTCTGGCAATTGCTGCGGCGCTGGCTACTGCGCGGCTGTCTCGCCTTTGTTGCGTTCATTGGATTTTTCATCCTGTTGTTTTCAGTGGTGAACCCGCCCACCACGCATACCATGTGGACCGAGGGCAGCCGGTTGGATCGTCGTATTGATCAGGAGTGGGTCCCCATAGAGGAGATCGCTCCGGTTATGGCACGCGCTGTTGTGGCCGCCGAGGATGCCCGGTTTTGCCAGCATTGGGGTATTGATGTGCAGGCCGTACGGGCGGTGCTGGACGAAGGCAGTCAGCGCGGCGGGTCCACCATTTCCCAACAGGTGGTGAAAAATGTGTTTCTTTGGCAGGAGCGTAGCTGGCTGCGTAAAGCCTTGGAAACCTTGATCACGCCGGCGGTTGAGATGATCTGGAGCAAACGGCGCATTCTGGAAGTCTATTTGAATGTCGCGGAAATGGGAGAAGGCGTGTTTGGGGTGAAAGCAGCCGCACGGGCTAACTTTGATGTTGCGCCGGATCAGCTAACTGCACGGCAGGCATCTTTGCTTGCGGCTGTGTTGCCGTCTCCCAAAAGCCGGTCAGCGCTGAAACCCAGTCCCAAGGTGAGAAAAAGAGCGCTTCATATTGCAGATGGAGCGGCCACCATCCGCGCAGATGGTCGTGCTGCGTGTTTCGAGGATTGAAATTCTTGTCAGCGCGGGGCATTGCTGGACGGCACCTTTCTTTTGATTCAGGACGCATCTGACCGCTATGGCCCGCCTGCACCACGTACCGCTCTCTCCATTTTGTCGCAAAGTCCGCCTGTCACTGGCGGAAAAGAAGATCGAGGTCGATCTGGTCGAAGAACGCTATTGGGAGGCAGATCCCGATTTCCTGCGGCGCAACCCGGCTGGCAAAGTGCCGGTGGTGCGATTGGACGGCAAGATGATGTCCGAAAGTGCAGCGATTTGTGAATATCTGGAAGAAACCCGTCCCGAGCCACCGCTGATGCCAAAAGACCCCGAGGCGCGCTATGAAGTGCGTCGGCTGGTGTCCTGGTTTGATGATAAGTTTCACCATGATGTGACCTCGAAGCTTTTGTATGAGAGGGTGAATAAGAAGATCACCGGACAGGGCTATCCGGACAGCCGCAATGTAAAAGATGGTGCCAAGGCCATTAAGTACCATTTGGATTATATGGCCTGGTTGCTGGATCAGCGCCGTTGGTTGGCCGGGGATGTGATGACGCTGGCTGATTTTGCGGCTGCGGCGCATTTGTCCTGTCTTGATTATATTTCGGATGTGGATTGGAATAGGTCTGCTGTGGTTAAGGACTGGTACGCCAAAATCAAATCTCGACCAGCGTTCCGGTCCATCCTGGCGGATCAAGTGTCCGGGTTTCGCCCGCCACCGCATTACGCCGACCTGGATTTCTGATCGGATAGGGCGTGCGGGGGCTGTCTGCCCCCATCACCTGTCGGCTCCCCCCCGAGGATATTTTGGGCCAGATGAATATGGGATCTATGTTGAAAAAGGCTTTGGTGGAGCGCGCCCTGGATGAGGGGTTTGTGTCGTGCCGGATATGCCGTCCATGGGATGTGCCTGAGGTGCCAAACCGGCTGGCGGCTTATATTGACGCTGAGTATCACGGTCAGATGGGGTGGATGGCTGAACGCACCCATTGGCGTGGCGATCCGGCGTTATTGTGGCCCGAGGCGCAATCAGTGATCATGCTGGCGGAAAGCTATGCGCCTGAGCATGATCCGACCGAGATTTTGCAACATCGCGAGAGGGGTGCGATTTCGGTCTATGCTCAGAACAAGGATTACCATGATCTTGTTAAAAAGCGACTGAAGCGACTGGCACGCTGGTTGATTGAGACTGCCAAGGCAAAAGGGTCTGAGGCTGAGGTCAAGGTATTTGTGGACACTGCTCCGGTGCCGGAAAAGGCGCTGGGCCAGGCCGCCGGGCTGGGATGGCAGGGGAAACACAGCAACCTTGTTAGCCGGGACTGGGGTAACTGGGCCTTTATAGGGTCTGTTTTTACCACGCTAGAGCTGCCGGTGGATCCCGCGGAACCTGACCGGTGCGGGTCTTGCCGGTCCTGTCTGGATGCCTGCCCAACCGATGCCTTTGTTGCGCCCTATCAGCTGGATGCACGGCGCTGCATTTCCTACCTGTCGATAGAGTACAAAGGGCCGGTGGAGGAAGAACTGCGCGTCAAGTTGGGCAACCGCATCTATGGTTGTGATGATTGCCTGGCAGCCTGTCCCTGGAACAAATTTGCAGTTGCGGCGAGCGACATGCGTTATGCCGCCCGCGAGGAGCTGAAGGCGCCGAAACTGGCAGAGCTCGCCATGCTGGATGATGCCGCGTTTCGCGCAATGTTTTCGGGATCGCCCATCAAACGCATTGGCCGTGATCGTTTTATTCGCAATGTTCTGTATGCAATAGGAAACTCGCAAGATCCCAGCCTGCGCCCGGTGGCGCAGGTGCTGGTTGATGATCCCGATGCTGCCGTTGCTGATGCCGCACGCTGGGCGGCGCAGCGGTTGGCCTAGCTTTACGAGGCTTTAGCGCGTTTCGGCAGCACCCAGTCGGGGCGGGCAAAATGACAGGTATAGCCGTCAGGGCGGTTTTGCAGATAGTCTTGATGCTCGGGTTCGGCCTGCCAGAATTCAGCCACCGGCTCGACTTCGGTGACCACTTTGCCCGGCCATAGACCAGAGGCCTCGACATCGGCGATGGTATCTTCGGCCACTGCTTTTTGACCCTCACTGGTGATGTATATCGCCGAACGATAACTCATCCCCATGTCGTTGCCTTGGCGGTCGCTTGTTGTCGGATCATGGATCTGAAAGAAAAATTCCAGCATCTCGCGGTATGATGTCACCGCAGGGTCAAAGATAATCTCGATACCTTCGGCATGGGTGCCATGGTTACGATAAGTGGCGTTCTCAACGTCGCCACCGGTATAGCCGACGCGGGTGCTAATCACGCCGGGCCGCTTGCGGATCAAGTCCTGCATGCCCCAAAAACAGCCGCCGGCCAATACTGCGCGCTCTGTGGTACTCATGTTACGTCCTCCACATGGTTGATGTAGTCGCCATAGCCCTCGTCTGCCATGTCATCACGATGGACAAAGCGCAGGGCGGCCGAGTTGATGCAGTACCGCAACCCACCGCGATCGGCTGGCCCGTCAGGGAAGACATGCCCCAGGTGGCTGTCGCCGTGGGTCGACCGGACCTCGGTGCGGGCCATGCCCAGGGTATGATCCTGCAGTTCCTGCATATAGGCGGGTTCAATGGGCTTGGTGAAACTGGGCCAGCCGCAGCCAGATTCGTATTTGTCGGACGAGGCAAACAGCGGCTCGCCCGATACGATATCCACATATACTCCGGGGGCCTTGTTCCCTAGCAGCGCGCCAGAGCCAGGGCGTTCGGTGCCTGCATTCTGTGTTACATGATATTCTTCAGGCGAGAGTGCGGCGATTACGTCCGGGTTTTTATTGTATTTGGGCATTTGGCCTCCGGCTTTTTGGGTTCCACCAGTAGATGGGATGACTTGTGGCACATGCAAAGCAATGTTTCAGCGTCCTCGCGCCATTGTGCAGCATCACGGATGGGCGGTTCCGCCGCGCCAAAGGCGCGGCCATGCCCAACGGGAGAAGGGATCGCCAGATCCTGACGACGGGCGGGAGGACTAGCTGGCGAAGGCCGCGGCCAGATCTGTGGGCAACTCGAACTCTTGCAGCACACGGGCGCGCGCCTCGGCCGACATTTTGCGTGCGGTTTTCTCTACGATGCTTTGGATTTTTTTTGCCGAGTGTTTGGCCGCAAAAGGGGCGAAATACCATTTCAGAAAGACAAAGCAGATTACGTCCTCAAAGGCCTGCACTCCGGCATCGCGTTTCAGACCCTCCTTGCGCAGCATCTGGCCAGCTGTCTGAATGTCTGTTGCCGGGTACCCTGCGTCCTGCATCAGGGCGGCGACCACATCGGCATGATGGCGGGCTTGATCCTTGCGCCAGGTCAGATAGCCTGCACGGCCCTCGGGGTAGGTGTCGCGCCTTAGCTTCCAGCGCTCAACATGTTGGCCACGGGCGGCAATTTGCAGCGGTTCACTCGCATCGGGGAACAATCGGGCCAACTCAGTGCTCATACGCAGGCCGTAAAGCTGCGATTCGGGTTGACCGTCTTCAAGCTTGGGATCCGATGCATTGACCCTATCAATGGCCTGCAAGACCTGGTTCAGTTTATCGGACATAGCGGCTCCCTTTTTCTTACCGTAAGGCTACTGTAAACTTTCACGATCTGCACCCTCATTCCGCCGCAGTGGGTTTCGTGACGGTGGCAGGCTGGCGCGACAGTTGCACAGCCAGGATACCGACGGTGACAATCAGCACGCCCACCATGTCCATTGGTCCAAGGCGCTCACCCAGCAGCATGGCGGCGACAGCGACGCCAAACACTGGGTTTAGAAAGTGAAACGTCGCCGCGCGTAGTGGTCCGATGCGGTTCAGCAGCAACACCCAGATAAAGGTGGCAATCAGTCCGGGCACCAGCGTGGTATAGGCAAAGGCCAGCGCCAGCGACAGTGTGGGATTGATATAGATGTCCTCGAACAACAGGGCGGCGACAAACAGCAGGGCTGCCCCGACGAGCATCTGCAGCCCCACCACCATCATGAAGTTGCCGCCTGATGTCGCCCCACGCAGTGCCAGTGTGGCGACAGTTAGCGCCAGTACGCCAAGTCCGCATAACGCCATGCCATACAGGTCTACCCCGGCGCTGATCCGGGTTCCCATGATCAGACCCACCCCCAGCACGCCCGCCAGCAACCCTGCAATACCCAGCGGCCTCAACCGTTCTTTGAACAACACCCAGGATGCCAGCGCCACCAACAGGGGCATCGTGGCGGCGATAATGGCAGCCAGTGACGCCTGAACTGTCTGCATGGCGACAAAGTTAAGCCCCAGATACAATGCGTTCTGGCAGACCCCGAAAATGATGGTGGCTCGCCATTGGATGCGGTTCAGGTGCCACGTCTGCCCCATGGCACGGGCAATACAGACGCCAATCAGTCCGGACACCAGAAACCGCAGCGCCAGTGAGAACAACGGCGAGGCATCGGCGACAATTATCCGCGCCGAGGTAAAGGCCGAGGACCACATAAAGGCAAAGGCAAGCCCCATGGCAATTGCGCGTGCATCCATACTTGGTGATCCTTATGTGTCCGTCTGTTACCGGCCGAATTGACGTTAGCTGAACCGAGCGGTGAAAATCTGCCAACTGGCGGTGGCAAATGCAGCTGCAAAAACGGCTTCAAACCCGCGCCGCAACCGCTGATAGATGCGCGCTGCGGTGGCGCTGGAAAACAACAGTGCATAGCCGTGGAACACCAGCGTGCTTTGCACCGCAATCACGGCGATAACGGTCAATAAAACCGAGGGCGATGTGCCAGGTGGAATGGCAATGGCATACAGTGATCCAAAGAAAAGAACTGCCTTGGGGTTGGTTATGTGCAACGCAAGACCTTTGGCAAAAATTGCCCTCAGCGACTTGGCCCGGGAACTTTTCATTTCAGGCGTCCCAGATCGCAAAGCAGACCGTGCCGAGCGGAAAGCCAGGTACATCAAATAAGCGGCACCAGCGTATCGGGCGACCTCAAACAACCAGGCATTGGCCAGCATCACGGCCCCCAAGCCAAAGGCCGCAGAAACCGACCAGATCAACGAGCCGGTGCTGATCCCAGAAGCCAGGACCAGACCAGCCTTGCGACCCTGCTGCATGGATGTGCCCGCAATGGTCAGTGTGGCTGGTCCCGGACTGGCCCCTGCCAGCAATCCTGCGGCCATGATCAGGGCCAGGTTAACACCATCCATGAAACGTACCTTTGCTATGTAACGACGGAAAAGGGCCGCCCGTTGGGGCGACCCTTTCCTAAATTCAAAGTGAATTCAAGCTTAGCCGTTAACGCTGTCTTTCAGCGCTTTGGCGATTGTCATTTTGACAACCTTGTCGGCTTCTTTCATGAATTTTTCGCCAGTGGCAGGATTGCGCACTTCGCGCTCTGGGCGCTCGCGGCAATAGATCTTGCCAACGCCGGGAAGTGTGACAGCACCGCCGCCGGATACTTCGCGGGTGATCAGGTCACAAACGGCTTCCAGAGCTGCGCCTGCGGCTTTTTTATCGCTGCCCATGTCTTCGGCCAGAGCGGCAACGAGCTGGGTTTTTGTCATTGGTTTGGACATTCTTTGTCTCCTTACGTCTGCCCGACTTATGGGGCCTCATTGCGTGACCTTAGCGTTATGTTGTGGCCTAACACAACGAATAGTGTAACGAAATATGGGGAAAACTAGCCAATTTCAGCTGAAATACGCTGAAAAAGCCTTTAGAGGAAGGCCGTTTCGTCGAAGGACCGCAGTTTTCGGCTATGCAACCGCTCCAATGGCATGCCACGCAGACGTTCCATTGCGCGTATTCCGATCATTAAGTGGCGTGCGACTTGGGTGCGATAGAAATCCGATGCCATACCCGGCAGCTTCAGTTCGCCGTGCAAAGGTTTATCAGAGACGCATAGCAAGGTGCCATATGGGACCCGAAACCGGTAGCCGTTGGCGGCAATCGTCGCGCTCTCCATGTCAAGGGCAACCGCGCGGGATTGGCTCAGGCGCTGCACCGGGCCGGATTGATCGCGCAACTCCCAGTTGCGGTTGTCGATGGTGGCGACAGTGCCGGTTCGCATGATCCGTTTCAGGTCATAGCCCTCTAGCTCGGTCACCTCTTCCACTGCCTGTTCCAGTGCGATTTGAATTTCTGCAAGGGCGGGGATTGGGGTCCAGACTGGCAGGTCGTCATCCAGCACGTGATCTTCGCGCAGGTAGGCATGCGCCAGTACAAAATCTCCCAGCGCCTGGGTGTTGCGCAACCCGGCACAGTGGCCGACCATCAGCCAGGCATGGGGGCGCAGCACGGCGATGTGATCGGTCGCAGTTTTGGCATTTGACGGCCCAACGCCGATGTTGACCAGGGTAATACCGCTGCCGTCTTCGCGTTTCAGGTGATAGGTCGGCATTTGCGGCTGTTTGGTGGTCTCGGGGATTGTGGTATCCGCCGAAGTGATCTCGTGGTTGCCGGTGCTGACAAAGCTGGTGTAGCCCGAGTCCGGGTCTGCCAGTTGGGCCCGGGCATAGGCCTCAAACTCGGCGACATAGAACTGATAGTTGGTGAACAAGACGTGGTTCTGGAAATGCTGCGGATCGGTGGCGGTGTAATGCGCCAACCGTGCCAGCGAATAATCCACACGCTGGGCAGTGAACAGCGCCAGTGGGCCGGTTCCATTGGCCGGGGTATGGGTGCCATTCACAATATCGTCGTTCGTCGTCGCCAGATCCGGGACATCAAAGACGTCGCGCAGGGTGAAGCCCGCAGCCCCGTCATGTGGAATTGTCAGACCAGGGCGGGCGGCAACGGCAAAGTGAACCGGCATTGGCGTGTCCGACACGCCGACGGTGACTGGCTGGCCATAGTTGCGGATTAGCAGGCCTATCTGCTGAACCAGATAATTCTCGAACAGGTCCGGCCGGGTCACTGTGGTGGCATATTCCCCCGGAGCCGCCACATGGCCAAAGCTGAGGCGGCTGTCGACCTGCGCAAAGCTGGACGTGGCGACGCGGATTTCCGGATAGAACGCGCGGATGCGTTGATCGCCCACCTGTCCCCCGGCCATGGCCTTGGTAAAGCCATCGCATAGAAAATCGGTGGCCTGCTGGTACAGCAATTGCAGCCGCGCGACGGCCGCCGCGGCATCTGTGAACACTTCGGTTTCGGGGTGCTGAGGTAGGGAAATGGAAATCATGTAACAGACTCGATAACTGGAATTTTCTGGAATGTGCGAACGTCGACAAGGCCAAGGTCAGAGATCCGCAACTCAGGGATCACCACAAGCGCCAGCAGCGAATGCTGCATATAGGCGTTGTTCAGGGTGCAGCCGCAGGCCTGCATGGCCTCGCCCAGGGCCTCGGCCTTGGCGGCGACCTCTGTCGCGGGCTGGTCGGACATCAAGCCAGCGATAGGCAGTTCCACCAAGGCCATCTCTTCGCCATCGCGGAACAGGGTAACACCGCCACCAACTTCGGCCAGACGATTGGCGGCCAGCGCCATCTGGTCGCGGTCGGTCCCCACCACAATCATGTGGTGGCTGTCATGCGCCACTGTCGATGCCATCGCCATTTTGCCCTGATAGCCAAAGCCCGAGACAAAGGCATTGGTGACACCGCCGGTGCCGCGATGCCGTTCAACCAAAGCGATCTGCATGGTGTCGCCATCGCCTTCGACCAAGCCGTTGCGTACCGGCAGATCCGCCTTTAGCGCCTTTGTCGGTGCCTGATTTTCGACCACGCCAATCACATTGGCGGTGACCGCGTTGGCGCCAGCGGGGGCGGCAAGTTCAAAGTCCTTGCCTGCCAGTTCGTGACCCAAATGAATGGTGCCACGGGCACTGTCGGGCCAGTCCAAATGCGGACAATCGACCTTGATAGAGCCTGATTCAGCGACGATTTTGCCGCGTGCAATCACCAGCTCGATCGGCAGTTCCGTCAGGTCCGAGGTCAGGATCACATCGGCCCGGCGACCCGGCGTAATCGAGCCAATGTCGCGTTCCAGACCAAAATGGGTGGCGGTATTAATCGTCGCCATCTGCAACGCCACCACCGGATCACATCCACAAGCGATGGCGTGGCGCACAACCCGGTTCATGTGGCCGTCGTTGACCAATGTGCCGGAATGGCAATCGTCAGTACACAGGATGAAACTGCGTGGATCCAACCCTTTTTCGGTCACCGCAGTGATTTGGGTTTCAACGTCGTACCAGGCCGACCCCAGCCGCATCATCGACCGCATCCCCTGACGCACCCGCGCAATGGCGTCGGCCTCGCAGGTGCCCTCGTGGTCATCAGCAGGTCCACCGGCCACATAGGCCGCGAAGTTGGGGCCAAGATCAGGCGAGGCATAGTGCCCGCCGACGGTTTTCCCGGCCCGCTGCGTGGCGGCGATCTCGGCCAGCATCTTGGGGTCGGCATTGGCAACACCGGGGAAATTCATCATCTCACCCAGACCTACAATGCCCGGCCAGCTCATCGCCTCGGCGACGTCTTCGGGTGAAATTTCATAGCCCGTTGTCTCTAATCCCGGTGCCGAGGGCGCACAGGACGGCATCTGGGTAAAGATATTGACAGGCTGCATCAGTGCCTCGTCATGCATGTATTTCACCCCGTCCAACCCCAATACGTTGGCTATTTCATGTGGGTCGGTGAACATGCTGGTGGTGCCATGCGGGATTACCGCACGCGCAAATTCGGCCGGTGTCAGCATACCGGATTCAATATGCAAATGGGCGTCGCAGAGACCGGGAATCATAAAGCGCCCATTGGCCTCGATCACCTCGGTGTCGGGGCCGGTGCAATAAGAGGCATCTGGGCCAACATAGGCGATACGCCCGGCAACAATGGCGATGTCATGATCGGGCAGCACTTCTCGGGTGTGCACATTGACCCATTTACCTTGGCGAATAACCGTATCCGCAAAGGCGCGTCCTGCGGCTACTGAAATAAGGTGAGGGGCGACGTCGGGCCAGCTTGGGAATGCAATGTCTGTCATGTGCCAATTGTTATGATTGTCGCGCCGAGCGCAAGCCCCCGCATTGTTCTGAGTTTCCGAATACACTCTCTTTGATGACAAGAAGATGACAGCTTTGGCGACGATATGGAAACGGTAGCAATATTTAGCCACCCATATTGCAACCAAGTAGAAGTGTCCGCCTTTGTGCAAAGTAGAAGTGTCACTAATCAAGCGAAACAGTAGCGCAGCCTGACAGGGTGGAGACTTCAAGTATCGGAGCCCTGGCTGGCTGCGCAATTTGATTTTCACCACATCGTAGCAAATGTTGCCGATCTGGGTATTGCGGCAGCTTTTGATGCGGCGCAGGGCGACTTACCTGGCTTTGCTTCTTATCTGCACTGGTATTGGCATCAAGCGATCAATATTGAGGCATCGGACAGTCATACACAGATTTGCCATCGATTACGGCATTTTGGTTGGCCAGTTTGATGTCCCAGTAGCCTAAGATCGAAATCACCCCTTGTAGCCAGAACACAGCCACAGAATGTAAGAACCATGACAAAAACACTGCTCTGCCTTGGATATGGATACTCTGCCCGCGCATTGGCGCAGCGCTTGCCGGGGGATGACTGGCGGGTGATTGGAACCTCTCGCGAGGGGGGGGCCTCTGAAGACGGTGTAGAGATGTTGACCTGGCCGGGCGACGATGTGTCATTGGACGGTGTCACGCATATTCTGTCGTCAATCGCCCCCACGGCGGACGGCGACCCGGTGCTGGCCGGGCTGCGCGACAAAATCGCCGCAGCCAGGGATCTGGAGTGGGTCGGCTACCTGTCCACTACGGTGGTTTATGGCGATCACAACGGCGGCTGGGTGGACGAGACCACGCCGATTACTCCGGCGGCCAATCGTGGCAAATGGCGCGCACAGGCTGAAACTGAATGGCAGTCTGTCAACGGACTGCCACTGCACATCTTTCGTCTGGCCGGTATCTACGGGCCGGGGCGTGGACCCTTTGCCAAGCTGATGACCGGCAAGGCGCGTTTGATCATCAAACCGGGTCAGGTGTTCTCGCGCATTCATGTGGATGACATCGCCCAGGTGTTGGCGGCCTCGATCGCGCAGCCCAATCCTGGCGCGATTTACAATGTCTGTGACGATGTCCCGGTGCCGCCCCAGGACGTGCTCAGCTATGCGGCTGAACTGCTGGGCCTACCCATGCCACCCGAAGTGCCGTTTGAAGAGGCCGCAATGACCCCAATGGCGCGCAGTTTTTACAGCGAGAACAAGCGGGTTCGTAATACGCTTATTAAGGAAGAACTGGGTGTGAAACTGCGTTATCCGGATTATCGCATTGGCTTGCAGGCAGTATTTGAGGCTGAGGATATGGAAAAATTTGTTCCACCTGCAGAGCCGCCTGCGCTATAATCAGCATATGACGTCGTTCCATATAAGCTCCTCGTTCCATCTGCTATTTGTTTTGCTCAATTTTCGAACTTTGGGGCGAATGTATGGTCAGCTGGACAAAAGATTTCCGGGTATGGTTGAGCAATTGTGGGCGTCCCAGTCCTTTATTGTGCGGATGGATATAATTTTTGATCCAGCTGTATTTGCTGAACGGGCGATGCTCCTCAATTTGGCGGTTGCCCGACCGCAAGATCTTCCTCCGGTCATCATGGGGGACGATCAGATTGCGGACCTCGTATTCAAGTTGAACCGCCGTTGGCATGCGAAGATCTATCGACTGATCAGTTAAATTCCTGGGTTTTTCCGTATTTCGTGCCCGCCTGAGGCCGTCGCTCGCCCATAGTCAAAATAGTTAGACTATATCGAAGGGAATTAAGCCCGCTTCTCTCCAATCGTTGCCACGCCCAGCACATCCAGAACCTTGGCCTCTATCTGTGCGGCGTCCATGCCGGCCACACGGTACATGTCCTCTGGGCTGGCCTGATCGATAAAGATATCGGGCAGCACCATTGATCGGTACTTCAGCCCCGCGTCAAACACGCCTTCATCCGCCAGCAGCTGTGCCACGTGTGAGCCAAAGCCACCCACGGCGCCTTCTTCAATCGTAATCAGCGCCTCGTGGTTGGCAGCCAGGTCCAGGATCATCTCACGGTCCAGCGGTTTGGCAAAGCGCGCGTCGGCAATTGTCGGTGTGATGCCCTTGGCCGACAGCGCCTCGGCGGCTTTGCGGACCTCACCCAGACGGGTTCCGAACGACAGCAGCGCCACCCGAGACCCGGTTTGGATCATACGGCCCTTGCCGATCTCCAGCAGGTGCGGCTCATCTGGCATCTCGACGCCTTCGCCCTCGCCACGGGGATAGCGGAAGGCGATCGGCCCATCATTATGGGCGGCGGCGGTGGCCACCATATGCACCAGTTCGGCCTCGTCGGCGGCAGCCATCACCACCATGCCTGGCAGGTTGGTCATAAATCCGATGTCATAGCTGCCCGCGTGGGTGGCGCCATCGGCACCCACCAGTCCGGCGCGGTCAATCGCGAAACGCACCGGCAGACGTTGAATGGCGACGTCATGCACCACCTGATCGTAGCCCCGTTGCAGAAATGTCGAATACATCGCGCAAAATGGCTTCATCCCACCGGCCGCAAGCGCAGCGGCAAAGGTCACACCATGTTGTTCGGCAATGCCCACATCGAAACAGCGCGAGGGATAGCGTTCGGCAAACAGGTTCAACCCGGTGCCATCTGGCATTGCGGCGGTCACGGCACAGATCTTGTCGTCCTTGGCCGCATGTTTCACCAGCTCGTCGCCAAACACGCCGGTATAGCTGGGCGCATTGGACGGAGTCTTTTTCTGCTTGCCTGTCACCACGTCAAACTTGGCAGTGGCATGGCCCTTGTCGCGGGCGGCCTCGGCGGGGGCGTATCCTTTGCCCTTTTTGGTCAGCACATGGATCAGCACCGGGCCGGTAGCGCGGGCTTTGAGGGTCCGTAGGACTGGCAGCAATTGGTCCAGATCGTGACCGTCGATCGGCCCAAGGTAAGAAAAACCAAGCGATTCAAACAAAGTGCCGCCCACGGCCATGCCTTTCAGCATATCTTTGGCGCGCTTGGCCCCCTCGCGGAAGGGTTCCGGCAGCAACGATACTGCGCCTTTGGCGGCGGCCTTCAGCTCTTGAAACGGTTCTTCGGCATAAAGCCGTGACAGATAAGACGAGAGGGCTCCAACCGGCGGCGCGATGCTCATCTCGTTGTCGTTGAGAACGACAAACAAACGCTTGCCCAGATGGCCCGCATTGTTCATTGCCTCAAACGCCATACCCGCTGACATTGACCCATCGCCGATCACCGCAATCGCGTCGCCGTTTCCTTCGGGCACCACGCCGCCCAGATCCCGCGCGACAGAAAACCCAAGTGCTGCACTGATCGAGGTCGAGCTATGCGCCGCTCCAAAAGGGTCGTAGGGCGATTCCGAGCGTTTGGTGAAGCCTGACAACCCGTCTTTGGTGCGCAGGGTGCGGATGCGGTCCCGGCGTTCGGTCAGGATCTTGTGCGGATAACACTGGTGCGACACGTCCCAGATCAGCTTGTCGCGGGGGGTGTCAAACACGGCGTGCAGCGCCACTGTCAGTTCAACGACACCCAGACCCGCGCCCAGATGGCCACCGGTGACGGACACAGCCGAAATGGTTTCTGACCGCAATTCGCTGGCCACTTGGGCCAGTTGCGCATTGCTGAGCGCTTTCAGATCCGCCGGGCGGTTGATCTGGTCCAACAGCGGCGTGTTGGGTCTATCTGTGGTCTGGTCAGGCATGCGGCGCCTCCTTTGGCGGCAATTAGCTGTCGCGCGAAATAACGAACCGGGCTGCGTCGCGCAAGGTTTCACCGTGGTCACCGTAAACATCAAGCGCGGCACAGGCCTGATCGCAAAGTTCAACGGCACGGGCCTTGGCAGCATCCAGACCTAACAGCGAGACAAATGTGGCCTTCCCGGCCTCGGCATCTTTGCGCACCCGTTTGCCAACTGTTTCAGCGTCACCCTCAACGTCTAGAATGTCATCAGCAATTTGAAATGCAAGGCCAAGGGCATCGGCGTAGTGTCGCAAGGGCGTGGTATCGGCGCCGGAAATCACTGCTCCGGCCATAGCTGACCAAGAGATAAGGCAGCCAGTCTTGCGGTTTTGCAACCGGGTGATCTGCTGTAGCGTCAGTGGTTCGGGGCTGGTTTCAGCGGCGACATCCAGCATCTGTCCGGATACCATACCGTCTTTGCCAGCGGCCTGCGCCAGCATCCGGATCAATCCCAGTGCGCCTGACCCGAATTTGGCATCGGACAGCAGCTCAAACGCCAGCGTCTGCAAGGCATCACCCGCCAGAACGGCCAGACCTTCGTCCCATTGCCGGTGCACGGTGGGCATACCGCGGCGCAGGTCGTCATCGTCCATGCAGGGCAGATCGTCGTGCACCAGCGAATAGGCGTGGATGCACTCAATCGCCAGTGCGGCATCCAGGGCTACATCTTCGTCAACACCGTGCAACCGTGCACTTTCCAATACCAAAAACCCACGCAGTCCCTTGCCGCCGGTCAAGGCGTAACGCATCGCATCTGACAGCGTGTCTTCGCCCACCAGAACTGCGTCTACGCGGGTTGCGATCAGGTTCTGAGTCCGGGTCAGGGCCTCGGCAAAGGGCCGGGGTTTGACGGCAGTAGTGGCGGCCAATGTCTTAACCCGCGTCCAGCGGCGTGGTGCCGGTTGCAGTGCCGCTGGCGTCCAGCGTGATCGCCGCAACCTTTTCCTCGGCCCGCTTCAGCTCGTCCTCGCAGCGCTTTTTCAATTCAGCACCCCGTTCATACAGTGTGATCGAGTCATCCAGCGCCACGTCTCCGCGTTCCAACTTGCCCACTACGGCTTCCAGCTCTTTCATGGCCAATTCAAAGCTCATGTTTTCTACGGGTGTCTGGGTCATTCGGATGCCTTTATCAATTCGTCTACATGTGCCTTGCAGGCCGTGCTTAGCGCGTTCAGATCATACCCGCCTTCCAAAGTCGAGACGATACGCCCGCCGCACAGATCTTGCGCAAGGACGCAGAGTTCGGCGGTGATCCAGGCGAAATCCTGTGTCGTCCAGTTCAGATTGGCCAAAGGGTCGTCCCGATGGGCATCAAAGCCAGCGGAAATGATGATCAATTCCGGTTTAAAGTCGCGCAACCGGGGAAAGGCCTTCTCCTGATAGGCGGCGCGCATTTCAGCGCTACCACTTTCGGCGGGCAAAGGCATGTTGAGAATGTTCCCATAGGCGCCGTCTTCGTCAACGCGGCCAGATCCGGGCCATAGTGGCATTTGCTGCGAGGTGATCACCAGTGCGTGCTTTTCATCCCACAGCAGATCCTGGGTGCCGTTGCCGTGGTGAACATCGAAATCGACCACGGCGACGCGGCTAAGTCCGTGGTGGTCCAGCGCATGTTTGGCGGCCAGCGCCGCATTGCCAAACAGGCAGAACCCCATGGCGGTGTCGGTTTCTGCATGATGCCCCGGTGGGCGGATGGCAGCAAAGGCGTTTTGGGCCTCTCCGGTAAGCACCATGTCAACGCCGCGTATAACGGCACCTGCCGCCCTGAAGGCCGCGTCTAACGAACCGGGCGACAAAAACGTGTCGCCGTCTACCTGCTTAAACCCTTCGTTTGGCCGGGCTTTGCGCAGGTTTTCCAGATGCGAGGCCGGATGGATACGCAAGATGTCATCTTCGGCTGCCATGGGCGCGCGCACGCGCAGCAGGTCCAGCGGTTCCAGCGCATGCAGCACGTGTTCCAACCGGGCAACGCGTTCCGGGTGGCCTTCGGGAGTGACATGGGTCAGGCAATCGGCGTGGGTAATCAAGGCTGTGGTCATGGGCAAGTCACCTATTGGTATTCGCCAACAGCTTATGGCCCCACAGGGGCGGGCCACAAGTCAGGTTTTACCTGGTGTTGTGCCAAACGTGGCCCGATCAACCCATTTCATCCTTACCGTCCAGATCAAATAAGATATTGTATGTTTCACCCTGCTCATTTTCGCCCCGCGCTTCGTTAAAAGCAGCAATATAACCAGCGCCTTCGTTGCGATCGAAACCAATGCGAACAACGGACCTGTCTTGATAATGAACCTCTACGCGACGGATTTTATACAGTCTCAGTTGATCGGAGACAGCAATTCCTTTGCTTTGACCAGTTGACGCACACCGTGACTGTGGTCTTCTTCAAAGACATTGCCATTTTCCACCCAGGCATTCAGCGTGCTATAGTTGACCTTGGCACAATTGGGCCGGACGCTCCATGTGACCTGCAACGGTGAACATGTGAACTGAGAGAAAGAGGAGCCGGTGGTGGACCCAAGGAAAACAACGGGCTCGCCGGTGGTCGATGGGATAGATCTGGGTTGATGCAGCCCATCCACCATGTGGCCACCATAGGCCAGATCGTTGAAATTCATGGCACTAATGTCATTCACAACCAAAAACACCTGGGCCTCGACACGCAGCGTTGGGTTGGCGCAGCTTTCGCTCATGCAGGCGCCCAACCCTTTGCCCGGGGTCACCTGGCACGAGGTATGCACCCAATGGACCTCGATAGTGTCGCCTGGTTTGGCACCTTGAAATGCCCCTTGGCCATGGGTTGGATCTTCCAGTTCAGCCGCGTTCAAATAGTTGCTTTCGTTGCATTTGTAACCGCCATGCTCACCGTCACCGGCAAAGATCGAAAACCCCGGACCCTTGTGCTCGGCGTTGGTATGGGTGTGGATGTTGCACAGGTTCAAGTCCGTTGACGGCGGTGCAAAAGGAAAGCTTTGCGGATTACTACCCGTTGTTTTGGTGATGTCGCGCGGGGTTTGTGGTCCAAACCCCTGACACAGGTCTGCGGCTGATATGGGCCCGGCTAGCGACAGCGCAACCATCAATGGAATGGTGCGAATAGGATGGAAGGCCGACATAATTAAGCTCCTGAGCTGACATGTATGTTCAGAAGAGTAGCTCAGGTTGTTGGTTCGGCGAGGTCTAGTCGGGTGCTAGCATGTATCCGGCACCGCGCACGGTTTGCAGATATTGCGGCTGTTTTGGGTTTGGCTCAATCTTGCGGCGCAGCCGGGTGATCTGCACATCCACTGCACGTTCCTGCGCCTGCCCCCGGTCGCGGCCCAGATCTTCGACCAGCTTTGAGCGGCTGACGGCTTCTCCGGGGCAGTCGGAAAAGATCTTCATCAATTGGCTTTCCGTGCCGGTCAAGCGGATCAATTCCTCGCCTCGCCACATTTCGCCCCGGTCCAGATCATAACGGATCGGTCCCAGATGCAGAACTTTGGGTGCGGCTTCGCGGGCCGAAGTTTCCGGCATCCGGCGCAAAATCGCATTGATTCTCAGCAATAGTTCTTTGGGCTCAAACGGTTTGGACAGGTAATCGTCCGCTCCGGCTTCCAGCCCGGCTATGCGATGCTCGGTTTCGCCCCGCGCGGTCAGCAACAGGATCGGCGTGCTGCGGGTTTCGCGCAGGAACTTTGTCAGCGACACCCCGTCCTCGCCGGGCATCATGACGTCCATCACGATGAGGTCAAAATCCAGCCCGGCCAGCACCCGGCGCGCGTGGGCCGCATCACGGGCGGCGGTAACGAGAAATCCGGCCCGCATCAGAAATTTCTTTAGCAGGTCACGAATGCGTTCGTCGTCGTCGACGATCAGCAGGTGGGCGTCAAACTGGCTCATGACCCTGTTTCCCTTAATTTGGCATAGGCGCGGCGCATGTCCGGATCCATCATCGCCTCCAGCACTTTTTTGAATCCCTGCACCGCCTCAGGACCGGCGTCTTTGTAGGCCGACCGCATCCGTGCGCGCTGGGCGTCCGACAGGGTGGCTTCAAGCGCATGTCCATGTTCAGTCAGGAACAGATGCCGTTCCCGTTTATCAACTGTCCCCACGCGGCTTTCGACCAGGCCGTCGCCGATCAATGTCCTAAGAACGCGGTTCAGTGACTGCTTGGTGACGCCCAGAATGGCCAGCAGATTGTTGACCGTGGTACCCGGTGCGCGGTTGATGAAGTGAACAGCGCGGTGATGGGCGCGGCCATAAGCCATTTCCGACAAAATGCGATCCGGGTCAGCGGTAAATCCGCGATAGGCGAAGAACATCGCCTCAATCCCTTGCCGCAGCTGTTCGTCAGTAAGAAAAAGCAGACTTTCGCCACTAAAACTCTGCCTTGAACGTCCGTCCGACATACTGTGCCTCCCTAACTCAGCTGTGTCAGTTTAAGTCAGCGTTATTGACATTCCAAGAGCGAAGAGGTATCGAATCTAAGTTTTGGCGCAATAATATGTCCGATACGGACGTTGAGAGCGCAATAAGTGAAAAGATGACGATACTTAGGAGGATACAGCATGTCGGGATATGATGATCGCGATGGCGTGATCTGGATGGATGGCGAAATGGTGCCGTGGCGCGATGCACAGGTGCATGTGCTGTCTCACGCCATGCATTATGCCTCTTCGGTTTTTGAGGGCGAGCGCGCGTACAACGGTAAGATTTTCGAAAGCCGTCTGCATTCGGAACGTTTGGTGAAATCAGCCGAGGCGCTGGATATGCCGATGCCCTATTCGGTCGATGACATCGAAGCGGCCAAGGACGAGGCGCTGAAGGCCAGCGGTTTGCAGGACGCCTATGTCCGCGCCGTGGTGTGGCGTGGGTCTGGAGAAGACATGGGTGTAGCCTCGGCCAAGAACCCTGTCCGCATGGCGATCGCAGTCTGGGAGTGGGGTGCCTATTACGGCGACGCCAAGATGCAGGGCGCCAAGCTGGATATCGCCGAATACAAACGGCCCAGCCCGGACACTATCCCGGTACACGCCAAGGCGGCGGGTCTGTACATGATCTGCACCATCTCCAAGCACAAGGCCGAGGCCAAGGGCTGTTCGGATGCATTGTTCATGGACTATCGCGGCTATGTGGCTGAGGCGACCGGCGCGAATATCTTCTTCGTCAAAGACGGCGAAGTGCACACACCATTGCCGGATAGCTTTCTTAATGGAATCACCCGCCAGACCGTGATTGCCATGCTCAAAGAACGCGGCGTCACCGTCCATGAACGTCACATCATGCCCGAAGAGATGTCCGGGTTTGAACAGTGCTGGCTGACCGGCACCGCCGCCGAAGTGACGCCAGTGGGACAGATTGGTGAGTATACCTTTGAGGTCGGCACTCTGACCCGCGAAATCGCCGAGGCCTACGAGGCATTGGTTCGGGCTTAATCTGCGATCTGTCTGAAACTCGAGTGCGGGCGCCCATCGCGGCGCCCGTATGTGTTTGGGTCCGGTTGGTTCAGTCGTAAGCGATAACCTGCGACAATAACCAATCCACGACTAACTGGCGGCTGGGGCTCTGACGGTTCTCAGCTGACCAAACCACATAGAACCCCGCATCCCCAATCACCGGCGCCTGCCATATTTGCTGCAGGGGCTGACCATCCAGAAATATGCGTGGCACCAGCGCCAGTCCCTGACCGTTCACGGCGGCATCCATTGCCAGCGCCGTCTGGTTGAATTGTAACACTCGCCGCGTCGCCGTCAGCCCGGCATCCCGTAGCAGACGGTCCCAATAATGATGCCCGTCCTGGATCAACACTGACAGCGCCAGCATCTCGATCTTCGGCTTTTGGCCCAGTGTTAGAGCCACATCTGGGCGCGCTACGGCAACCAGATCCATTGGGGATAATAATTTGGTTTGCAGCTCAGGATCGCGAGGGCGGGTTCCAAGACGGATGGCAAGATCAATGCCATCACGCTTGAAATCGCTCAAATTCTCTTCGGCCAGAATACGCAATTCTATGTCGGGATGGGTCGCTTCGAAGTCAGGGAGCCTTGGCACCAACCACTTGGCTGCAAAGGAGGGGGGGACAGACAGGGTAATCCTGTGCTCGGAAGGGGCAAGAGTGCTGGTGGCTTGTTCGATCAGCTCCAATGCTTGACGAACCGGTTGATGATACCTGCGACCAGCGTCCGTCAGGGACAATCCGCGCGCCTGCCGAAAGAACAGTTTGTGCCCCAAATCCGCCTCTAAGCGCCTGACCTGTTGCGCCACCGCGCCCTGAGACAGGTTCAGCTCATCGGCGGCCAGGCGAAAGTTTAGATGCCGCGCAGCGGCGTCGAACATTCGCAGTGAGTTGAGATTAGGCAATCGCATCGATTCTCAGCCAGTAGGTTTTCTACAGGCTTGCGCGATGAGAGATGATTGGTCAAGTGGACCGTCTCGCGCCATTTTAAGGGCAACGGATAGGAGAACGATATGACCAAAGTAGCGATGATCACCGCAGGTGGCAGCGGGATGGGGGCAGACGCGGCGCGCCACCTGGCGCAGCAGGGCTACCAAGTGGCCATTCTGTCGGCATCGGGCAAGGGAGAGGCCCTTGCGCAGGAACTGGGTGGGGTTGGCGTCACCGGGTCAAATATGGTGCAGGCGGATTTGCAGACTTTAGTTGATAAGACGATGGAGCGCTGGGGGCGTATTGATGTCTTGATCAATTCGGCAGGCCACGGCCCCAAGGGTGACATCATGGATATCAGCGATGACGACTGGCATCTGGGAATGGACTATTATTTGCTGAACGTGATCCGGCCTGCACGCATGGTGGCCCCTATCATGGCAGCACAGGGCAAAGGGTCCATCATCAATATTTCGACCTTCGCGGTCTTTGAGCCGGACCCGCTGTTCCCAACATCCGGCGTGTTCCGCGCTGGGCTGGCCAGTTTTACCAAGCTGTTTGCCGATAAGTTTGCCGCTCAGGGTGTGCGCATGAACAACGTGTTACCCGGCTTTATCGACAGCCTGCCAGAAACCGAGGATCGCAAGGCGCGGATTCCCATGGGACGCTATGGCACTGCGCATGAAGTATCAGCGCTGATTGCCCATCTGGCCTCGGATGATGCCGCCTATACAACAGGTCAGAACATCCGCATTGATGGTGGGCTTACCCGGTCGGTATAAAACCAATTGGGGCAGCATCGTTTCGGGTGCTGCCCAAACCGAAAATCCCTTGTTAGAGCCGCTTATCCGCCTTTGGGATCAATCATTGGGCGCGTTTTGCCACGCACCAATCCCAAACGGCTTTCACGCCAGATCACCAGTGCATTGCCTGCAATGACCAGCGTGGCCCCTGACAGCATGACCAATGTGGGCAGCTCGGCGAACCAGACATAGCCGATGATGATGGCGAACAGCATCGAGGCATAGTCATAAGGCGCCAGCATCGAGGCGGCGGCAAAGCGATAAGACGAGGTCACCAGTATCTGCGCCACGCCGCCGATCAATCCGCTGCCGATTAGCAGTAACATAATGTTCCAGCTGGGCACCTGCCAGCCAAACGGCAGGGTCAGCAGTGATAGACCTGTGGCGGTGGCTGAGAAATAGAACACGATGGCGGCCGTGTGCTCGGTCTGCACCAATTGTCGGATATGGATTTGCACCATGGCCCGCGCGATGGTGGCGAACAGGATCAAAATAGCGCCTAACATGGCGGTGTCGCCAATATCCGCGCCGCCTGTCAGACGTGGCCAGATCATTACCATCACCCCGGCCAAGCCAATGACAACGGCACTGATACGGATCAGGCGGATGGTCTCTCCGAGAAACACAGCAGCCAAAACCAGAGTAAAAATGGGCGTTGCAAATCCGATGGCAGTAACTTCGGGCAGGGGCAACATACCCAGGCCGGTAAAGGTCAGGCCCATTGCGGTTGTCCCCAGTACGCCACGCCAGACATGGCCCATGGGGTTCTTCGCGACCAATCCATTGCGCAGCTCGCCGCGCATGGCCAGCCAGATGACGATCACCGGAATTGCAAACAATGATCGAAAGAAAACCGCCTCGCCAGCGGGAACATCTTCGGCAGTGGCCTTGATCATCGCCGCCATAGTGGTGAACAACCCGATGGCGGCGACTTTAAGTCCGACGGCAAGCAAAGGTCGATGCGATGTTAACGATTTTACCATGCTGCGACCCTGCGCCTCAGTGAGGCAAAGATCAATGGCCTGAATTCAACTCGTTCTATCGCGTCTCATCCATGCCATTGTTCCTGTCAAACCTGTCAATATCCCCTTGTTAGAGCCACATTAGTGCGCATGCGCCGCCTCACTTTTTTGTTCCCTGATGGCCTGCACCAGAATTTGGAAGGCGGAATTCAGGAACAATCCAGCCATGATTCCGGCGACGATCAAGTCAGGCCAGCCAGTTGCGGTGCCCCAAACTCCCAGCGCCGCGATCATCACAGCGACGTTGCCAATGGCGTCATTGCGCGAACACAGCCAGACCGACCGCACATTGGCATCGCCGTCCTTGTAGCGGGCCAGGATCATCACCGAGGCCAGGTTGGCAGCCAGCGCCATAAAGCCGATCGAGCCCATGATCTGCGCCTGTGGCACCCCGACATAAAACACCGAGTAAACGGTTGATCCAAACACCCAGACCCCCATCAACAACAGGCTGATGCCCTTACCCATCGCGGCCAACGACCGGGTGCGAAGCGTGGCTCCGATCACGGCCAGCGAAATACCATAGGTCAGCGCATCCCCCAGAAAATCCAGCGCATCCGCCTTGAGCGCCTGACTGCCGGACATCTGACCAGCACTCATCTCGACCCCAAACATGGCGGCGTTGATCGCGATCACCAGCCATAGTCTTCGTTTGTAATCTGCCGATACGCCATCGAATTGGGCGTTGTGGCCGCAGCATCCTGCCATTTCTCTTGTCCTTGTCTCTGATTCGAGGCCAATGTAGGTGCTCTAGCCACTAGAGGTTCAAGAGATTTTATGATGTATTCCATAGGGACCATGTCCAAAGTGACCGGCGTCAAAGTGCCGACCATCCGGTATTACGAAGATATCGGCTTGTTAAGCGAGCCGGGGCGCAATGCGGGCAACCAGCGGCGCTATGATCAGGACGGAATGGAGGCCCTGGGGTTTATCAAACACGCCCGCGATCTGGGCTTTGCGCTAGACGATATCCGGGCGCTGATGCAGTTGAATGGGGATCTGGGCACAGATTGCGCCGAGGCCGACCGTATTGCCGCAAGCCAGTTGGCCAATGTTCAGATCCGGATTGCCAAACTGCAACAACTGGCGGACGAGCTGGAACGGATCAGTCATCTATGCGACGGTGGCAATGGGGGCCAATGCCGGGTGTTGACGGCACTGGGGGATCACAGCCAATGCACCGGTGCACATGGCTAAGTCCCCCCCGTTGATCAGATCAAATCAGGTCAGCCAGAGCAGAAACAGGCTAAGGGTGACAAAGGCTCCGGTGGTTGCCCCTAGCATCGCAAGGCTGGCAGCCCCCTGTAAGTTCAGTTTTTGAGCAAACACAGTATAAGAGCCAAACATTGGCATTGCGGCGGACAAAATGACCGCGCTGCGCATATCCGGGGACAGCTGGATGAAGCCAAAAGCGGTGAGACTGACGATCGCAAGTATCACCATTGTCGGATGCAGTATCAGCTTGGTCGCGGCAACCTGGGCCGCAAGGCTACGATTGCCGTGCAGGGGCAATCCAACCAGTGATCCTCCGATTACCACCAGTGACAAGGCTCCGGCTGACGCGGCCAGCATTGTGATGAATTGGCTGAACGGCGCAGGCAGCGATATACCGATCAGCGACACCAAAAGTCCCAGAGCCATGCCAATCATAAGCGGCATGCGAACCAGGTTGAACAAAACCCCTGCAAATTGTCGGTGCACCGGTTGCTTGGTGTCATTGCCGGACAGCTCCATCAGAACCAGACAGATCGGTACCAGCAGTAAGGTCTCGATCAACATATTCAGGGTCAGAATGCTGCTTGCCAGATCGGGAAACAGCAAGAGCATGATGGGAAAGCCGATAAAGCCACTGTTTGGGCAGGTAGAGCCCATAACGCCCAGTGCGCGCCTTTGCGGGTCAACGCCCCGTAGCGTGAAGAATAAGTATGCCATCGCAATGGTCGCCAGCCCGCCAAGGCCAAATGCGAGCATGTAATCCGGGTGAAAGACCTCGGAGAATTTGCGGGATGCCACTGCATTGAAGATCAGCGCGGGCAGGGCGATATTCATAACATATCGCCCGAAACTACGCATCTCAACGGCACTGAACCAGCCCCGGTAGACAATGAAGTAACCCAATCCGATGGTGGCATAGATCGGAAAGGTGATTGCCAGAATGATTGTCATCTTATCCGATGATGCCCTGATTTACCCCAATCTGGCCGCGGTGCAGCAGCAGATGATCCAGGATGACGCAGGCCATCATGGCCTCGCCCACGGGTACGGCGCGAATGCCAACGCAGGGATCGTGGCGGCCCTTGGTGATGACCTCAGCCGAGGAGCCATCTTTGCGGATCGACTGGCGTGGAGTCAGGATTGACGAGGTGGGCTTGACGGCAAACCGCACCACAACGTCCTGACCGCTAGAGATCCCACCCAGGATGCCGCCAGCATGGTTTGAGGAATAGACCGGCGCGCCATCGTTGCCGAGGAAGATTTCATCGGCGTTTTGTGACCCCTTAAGCCGCGCCGCGTTCATGCCTTCGCCGATTTCAACGCCTTTGACCGCGTTGATCGACATCATTGCCGCGGCCAGTTCGGTGTCCAGCTTGCCATAAATGGGCGCGCCGATGCCGGCGGGCACGCCGCGGGCTACGATTTCGACAATGGCGCCGACAGAATCATGGGCTTTGCGCAGATCCTGCAAATAGTCCTCCCAGTTCTGCACGGCGGCAGAATCGGGAATCCAGAAATCATTTTTGTCGATGGCGTCCCAGTCGAACCGGGTCCGGTCGATTTCCATCTCGCCCATGGCCACCATATAGCCTTTGATCTCAAGACCGGGGACCAGGGCCTTGATGGCCTCGCGGGCGATGCCGCCGGCGGCAACACGTGCAGCCGTTTCGCGGGCGGAACTGCGGCCGCCACCACGATAGTCGCGATTGCCGTATTTTTGGTAATAAGTGATGTCGGCGTGACCGGGACGGAAAGTATTGGCGATATCGCCGTAATCCTTGGAGCGCTGGTCGGTGTTTTCGATCATCAGTTGGATTGGCGTACCGGTTGTTTTGCCCTCGAATACGCCAGACAAGATTTTCACCGCATCGGGTTCGTTGCGCTGAGTCATGTTCTTGTTCTGGCCCGGGCGCCGCTTGTCCAGCCACTGCTGCAGCATTTCGGGTGTCAGCGGGACATTGGGCGGGCAACCATCAATGGTCGCGCCCAGCGCCGGGCCGTGGCTTTCGCCCCAGGTGGTGAAACGGAAGAGATGGCCAAAACTATTCATCGACATGGGGCAGGCTCCTTTGCGGGTTGTGCTTATCTGGGGGGAGGCGGTCTCTCAAGGGGTTTCGCAATTTGGTGGTTGGGTTGGGGGCTCTGCCCCCGCCGTCTGCGACGACTCCCCCGGGATATTTACGGCCAGATGAAGCTGGGATCCGTCTGATTTGCAAGACCGTAGAAGCGGGCCGGTGTTGTGGCTTGCCATTGGGCAGGGCGGTGATTACATGTCGGGCCACCTCGGGGTGCGTGGGCAACTGCGCTGAGATGCCATTCGTGGCGGACCCGTTGAACCTGAACCGGCTAAAACCGGCGGAGGGAAGGTCTGGGAACACATCCCCCTTGCCCAACGCCGCAATGGAGGATGCCATGAAGTATCTTGTAATTGCAGCGGGAATTCTGAGCACGACAGCGGCTATTGCCGAGGTGCCTGAACTGACCGTTTATACCTATGACAGTTTTGTATCTGATTGGGGCCCCGGCCCAGCGGTGGAAGAGGCTTTTGAAGAGATCTGCGGATGTGATCTGAAGCTGGTGGGGGCCGGGGATGGTGCTGCCTTGTTGGCCCGGGTCAAGCTGGAAGGCGCGCGCTCGGACGCTGATGTTGTGTTGGGACTGGATACCAATCTGACCGCCGCCGCCAAGGCAACCGGGCTGTTCGCCGCGCATTCCGTCACTGCGGACTACGCCCTGCCGGTGGCCTGGGCTGATACAAGTTTTGTCCCCTATGACTGGGGGTATTTCTCGTTTGTGCATAACGCGGATGCCGCTGCCCCGTCGAATTTTAAAGAGCTGGCGGCGAGTGACATGAAAATCGTCATTCAGGATCCTCGGTCCTCCACACCTGGTCTGGGCCTGTTGATGTGGGTCAAAGCGGCCTACGGCGATGCGGCGCCGGCCATTTGGGCAGATCTGTCGGACAATATCGTCACCGTGACCAAAGGCTGGTCCGAGGCCTATGGGCTGTTTCTGGAAGGTGAGGCTGACATGGTGTTGTCCTATACCACCTCGCCGGCCTACCACCTGATTGCGGAAGAGGATGCTTCCAAAGCGGCGGCGGTGTTTGACGAAGGTCATTACATGCAGGTTGAGGTTGCCGGTAAGCTCGCTGCCAGTGATCAGCCCGAATTGGCCGATCAATTTCTGTCCTTTATGGTGTCGGATGCGTTCCAGACGATCATTCCGACCACCAACTGGATGTATCCGGCGGTGACCCCGGCGGCCGGTCTGCCGAGCGGTTTTGAAACCTTGGTGCAGCCGGGCAAATCGCTGCTGCTGTCCGAAGATGAGGCGGCGTCGGTGCGTGACGTGGCATTGGACGAATGGCTGACCGCGCTCAGCCAGTAAGCCCGAGACTGGGGATTGGCGCTGCCGTTTTAGTGGCGGCGCTGATCTTTGGGACTTTGGCTGCTGTCGCCTTGCGGGCTGAAGCCGGTCGCGGATTGGGCAGCAGTGATTGGGCAGCATTGCGGTTTACATTGATCCAGGCTTGCCTGTCGGCAGGGCTGAGTGTGGCACTGGCGATCCCGGTGGCACGCGCCCTGGCGCGGCGGCGTTTTGTCGGACGGCGCGTATTGATCGCCCTATTGGGCGCCCCCTTTATTCTACCTGTCATTGTTGCAATCCTGGGGTTGTTGCAGGTGTTTGGCCGGGCTGGCTGGTTTAGCAGCGGGCTGGCGGTGCTCGGGCTGGAGCCGGTGCAGATCTACGGGCTGCACGGTGTGGTTCTGGCGCATGTGTTTTTTAATCTGCCTCTGGCTACACGGCTGCTGTTACAGGGTTGGCAGGAGATCCCGGCTGAACGGTTCCGGCTGGCGGCGCAGTTGGATGCCGATGCGCGGGCGATACGGCAACTGCTGGAAATTCCGATGCTGAGGCGCGTTGTACCCGGTGCATTGGCCGTGGTGTTTGCCATTTGCCTGTCCAGCTTTGCGGTGGCGCTGACACTGGGCGGGGGGCCACGGGCCACCACCATCGAGCTGGCCATCTATCAGGCGTTCAGGTTTGATTTCGACCTCGGCCGCGCCGCGCTGCTGTCAGGTTTGCAACTGGTTCTGACTGGCGCAGCGGCGCTGGTGGCGGTCAAGGTCGCGGTGGGCGAGGGGTTTGGCACCGGGTTGGACCGGCCTCTGCAACGGTGGGATGGCAACACAGTCGCCGCGCGTATCCTGGATGGGTTCTGGATTGTGCTGGCCGCAGGGTTCCTGCTGTTGCCACTGTCTGCCATCGTATTGGCGGGGCTGCCGGGTATGGCGAGCCTGACGGTCTCGGTCTGGATGGCGGCGTTGAATTCTGTACTGGTGGCAGCGTTGAGCACGGTTCTGTTGCTGTTACTGGCTTTGCCGATGGCCTCGGCCGTGGCGCTGGGCCGTGGCGGCATGATTGAGGTTGCGGGCATTCTGGGGCTTGCGGCCTCGCCGCTGGTGATTGGCACCGGGCTATTCATTGTGATCTACCCGATTGCGGACCCTTTTGCGCTGGCCTTGCCAGTGACGGCGCTGGTCAATGCAGTGATGGCGCTGCCCTTTGCGTTGCGGATACTGGTGCCGCGGGCGCGGGTCGTGGTGGGGCGCTATGGCCGTTTGGCGCTGTCGCTGGACATGCGGGGCTGGCCCTTTGTTTGGCGGGTGCTGCTACCACGGATGCGGCCGCAGATTGGCTTTGCCGCCGGACTGGCGGCGGCGCTGTCGATGGGGGATCTTGGCGTGATTGCCCTGTTTGCCGACCCCGAGTTTGCCACCCTGCCGTTGCAGGTTTACCGGTTGATGGGCGCCTACCGGATGGAGGCCGCAGCGGGGGCGGCACTATTGCTGCTGACCCTATCGATGGCGGCGTTTTGGATTTTGGATCGCGGAGGCCGCTGGCATGCTGAGGCTTGAGAATTGTCTGATCGAAAATGGTGGCTTCGCGTTGCACGCCGACCTGACTGTTGATCGTGGCAGCCTGATCGCGGTGATCGGGCCCTCTGGAGCAGGCAAATCCACCTTGATCGAGGCGGTGGCCGGGTTTCGCCAGCTAAGCAGCGGTGCCATCCATTGGAACGGGACCTCCCTGACGCAGGTCGAGCCGGGAAAACGCCCGGTGGCGATGTTGTTTCAAGACGGCAATCTGTTCCCGCATCTTACTGTTGTACAGAACGTTGGTCTGGGCATTCGCGCCAATCTGCGGCTGGACGCGACGCAACGCGTGCAGGTGCAGGCGGCTTTGGTCCGGGTTGGGCTGCAGGACATGGCAGGCCGCAAACCTGCCGCGCTGTCCGGTGGTCAGCAAAGCCGGGTGGCGCTGGCGCGGGTCTTGGTACAAGGGCGCGATTTGCTGCTGCTGGACGAGCCCTTTGCGGCACTTGGACCCGCGCTAAAGGCTGAAATGCTGGATCTGGTGGCCGAACTGGTCGCGGAAAATGGCGCCACCCTGTTGATGGTCAGCCATGATCCCAGCGATGCCCGCCGGATTGCGGATCAGGTGGTGCTGGTGGCTGATGGTCAGGTGCATCCACCAATGGAGACGGCGTCATTGCTGGATAACCCACCACCGGCGTTAAAGGCCTATTTGGGGTAACTTGCCGGAATAATGCCCCTAGATCTGCATCTACACGTCAATTGCAGCCACGCGGAACAGAGGTCAGTCGGGATAAGCGTCCGCCTGCCGTGGGGCGGGCGGACGCGTGTTCGCCGCTTTCGCGACGAGCGAAGTTAAGCAGCTTTCGCCACTGCATTGCGAGTTTTACCGATCATCAGCGCGGCATTGGCTGCCTCGCGCCCCTTTTCGACAAAATGTTCGCGGTAGATGGCGTTGTGGTGGTCCGTTTCCTGATAGTGGTGCGGCGTCAGGGACACCGACAGCACCGGCACGCCGGTATCCATGCTGGCGCGCATCAAACCATCGACTACGGCCTGGGCGACAAAATCATGCCGATAAATGCCGCCATCGACGACAAGCGCGGCACAGGCTACCGCAGCGTACTGACCGGTTGCGGCCAGATCTTTGGCCAACAGGGGCATCTCAAACGCACCGGGGACGTCATAGACGTCAACTTGATCTGCTGGGATAAGTTGTAAAAAACCGTCGAGCGCGCGGTCGACGATATCGGCATGCCATTGCGCCTTGATAAAGGCATAGCGGGTGGGTGTCATGGGTCTCTCCTTGGTTACTGACACGTCACCCAAGGCGATAACGAACGGCAGGCACGCCAAAGGACGGTCCCATCGCACGTTCTCTTTCATCCGGACTATGACCGTCGGCTCTGGAGTCTCACCAGATCTGCTGACACCCCCAACACCGGGGCCGCTCGCGGGCTTACAGGAAGATCCTGCTTACCGCCGGTGGGGAATTGCGCCCCGCCCTGAGAACGCGCGGACATTGGCAAAACCCTGCGCGCTTGGCAAGGGGGCGATTAGGTCAAAAACATCCAAAGCGCGACCAATGCCAAAAGACTGCCAAACAGGGTGTTCAACCGTCTGGCGCTATCGGGTGATCTGAACCGGCTGGCGATCTGATCTCCGATCATCGTCCAGACCAGAAAGGCGATGAAATTGTTCAGCGTGAACACGGTTGTGATCCCTAAAACAGCAACCATCCGGACAGAATTACTTTCGGGTAGAAACTGGGTGAACATCAAAGCAATGATCACATAGGCCTTGGGGTTTAGCACAAGCAAGGTAACGCCATCCCAAAAACTGGCGGGCCGGGCGGCCTCACTGTCCTGTAAGACACCGGACCGGAACAGCTTCCACGCCAGCCACAAAACATACAGCGACCCTGCAGTCTTCAAGATCAGAAAGGCACTGGGATAGCGGTCCAGAGCTGTGACAAATCCTAGACCAATGGCCAGGGTCACCAGCCAGGTTGCCAGATGATAGCCGAAATTTGCCCGCAACGTGGCCATCAGCCCAAAGCGCGCGCCATTGGCGGCAAAGAACATGTTGCCGGGGCCTGGACTGTAGGCGAGGGGAAACAGAAATACGATAAGGGCGATGCTGATTTGGGTCATGATGATATCCTGCTGCGATAGCAATCCCTACCGTTTCCAAACGAATTTATGCGACCCGGTTCCTGCGCAAATTATGCCCTTGTTGGCAAATGGGGGGCTGGCAATCGAGCAGATCAGCGCTTATCCCTCCTTCTTCTGATACTGTATTCATTTACGGTATGGCCGCATTCAAAGGAGCTACCGTCATGCAATTAAAAGATAAAACCGTTATCGTCACCGGTGGTAGCGATGGGATTGGCAAACATATTTGCCTGAAGCTGGCAGCCGAAGGGTGCAAATTGGCCATTCTGGGTCGCAACAGCGCCCGCCTTGAGGCCGTCGTTGCCGAGGCCATGACACTGGGCGCAGCCGAAGCCCGTGGCTATGCCGTTGATTTTATGGATTCGGCTGCTTTGGACAGCACTGCTCAGGCAATCCAGGCTGATTTTGGTGGTGTTGATATTCTGGTCAACAACGCAGGCATCTGGCACAAGGCCGGGCCACTGGACACGATCGATGCGGACCTGCTGGTGGCCACGGTTCAAACCAACCTGACGGCATTGATGCAGTTGACCCGGCATGTGCTCCCCGCATTGCGTAATCAGGACGAAGCCATCATTCTTAACGTCGCCTCCAAATCCGGTGTTGTGGCGCAAGCTGGGCAATCGGTTTATTCCGCGACCAAATACGGGGTTCGCGGCTTTACTGAGGTTCTAAAGGAAGACGAGGCCGAAACCGGTGTGCGGGTCGCGGGTCTGTATCAAAGTGGCACCAACACCGGCATGTTCGCCAAGGCGGGCGAAGAGGTTCCCAACCATATCTTTACCGAGCCGGACGATCTGGCCGATGTGGTCGTCTTTATGCTGTCGCGTCCAGCCAAACTGTGGATGCACGAAGTGCGTGTTGAAATCTAGGCTTCGATAGCGTCTTCCATTTGCCCGCCAGTTTTCTAAAGTGCGGGCAAACAGGAGACGTTCATGCATCCCAACCCAATATTCCACGATGCCGAAACCACCCAGAATTTGGATTTCGCCCGCGCGCGTGGCTTTGGTGTGCTGGCGGTGGCCGGACAGGGTGCTCCGTTGATCAGTCACATCCCGTTTCTGTTGTCGCAAGACGGGCAGTGGGCCGAACTGCACTTGGTGCGCTCTAATCCGATTGTACGGGCACTCAAGGCCCCGATGCCCGCGCGCATCGCGGTCAATGGCCCGGATGGTTATGTGTCGCCCGATTGGTACGGGGTGGCCGATCAGGTGCCGACCTGGAATTATGTTGGGGTGCATTTGCAGGGCGAGCTGGAATTGCTCCCATCCGAAGAATTGCGCGACCTACTGGACCGGCAATCAGCGTTCTACGAATCGCGGCTTTTGCCAAAACCACCCTGGTCGACTGCCAAAATGGACCCCGACGCCTTGGCACGGATGATGCGGATGATCGTACCGGCCCGAATGCGGGTGACGGGCGTGGATGGCACCTGGAAGCTAAGCCAGAACAAATCAGACGCCGCACGCAAATCGGTGGCCGCGCAAATCGAAAGCGGGCCGGGGGCCGAGCAGCAGATATTGGCGGCCCTTATGCAGGATCGGATAAAGACCACCTGAAGGTCACTGACTAGGTCACTGGCAAGTTCGCCTGCAAGTTCACTGGCGTTTTCTGCCTTTTCTTTGCCGGTCGGACACCTACAGTGCGAGAAAAGAGGAGAATTCTATGAAATTGATTTACGCCCCGACGTCACCTTTTGTGCGCAAAGTGATGGTGCTGTTGCATGAAACCGGACAATTGGACGCTGTAGAGATACAGGCGGTGCATACGACGCCGCTCGCCCCTGCAAGCGAGGTCCGGGCCAGCAATCCACTTGCCAAGATCCCGGCCTTGGAACGCGCCGACGGTCCGACACTTTATGACAGCCGGGTGATTTGCGCTTATCTGGATGACCGTTTCGACGGCGGGCTCTATGCGGGAGGCTGGGACAGCAAGGTTCTGGAGGCCACTGCCGACGGCATTATGGAAGCAGCAGTATTGGCGACCTATGAACAACGTTTGCGCGCCGAAGACATGCAGTCGCCAGAATGGATCGCGGCGCAGATGGGCAAGGTTCTGGGCGCCTGCACCGCATTGAATGCGCGGTGGATGAGCCACTTGAAGGGCCCTCTGGATATTGGCCATATCGCGGTGAGTTGCGCGCTGGCCTATGTTGATTTCCGTCACCCGAACAGCAATTGGCGCCACGGCAACGAGTCGCTGTCGGATTGGTTTGCTGAATTCGAATCGCGTCCCAGTATGTTGGCGACTCGACCGCCTGCCGGGTAAACAAACTCTTGAAAAACGGGCGGCGCTCCCAATATGTGACTTGCTTTGCGAGCGCCGCCTGCCAGAAACCTGCCAGAAAAATGGCCCGTGCGGCCTTTTGCGCGTCTTTGACCGCTGGACGTAAGCCATTCCCACCGGTAGATACCCGCCTGAGCCACCACGAATTTTCGCGGTGCATGCGCATGTTTGCCCGAAACGGGCGCTGGAATTGGAGAAAACCTCGTGTCCCACGCAGAAGACAACGAAGGCACCCGGAGAGACTTCCTGTACTACGCCACAGCTGGCGCCGGGGCAGTGACCGCCGGAGCCGCCGTCTGGCCGCTGGTCAATCAAATGAACCCTTCGGCTGATGTAAAAGCTTTGTCGTCGATTACCGTCGACATCAGCGGCGTCGAAGTTGGCACGCAGTTGCGGGTCATGTTCCTTGGCAAGCCGGTGTTCATTCGCCGTCGCAGCCAGGAAGAAATCGATAAAGCACGTGCCGTTGCATTGGATGATCTGCCAGATCAGGACGACCGTAACGCCAACAAGCCTGGTCTGGATGCTTCGGATGAAAACCGGACCATGGACGACGCTGGCGAATGGCTGGTGATGATGGGCGTCTGTACCCACCTTGGCTGTGTGCCACTGGGTGACGGCGCTGGCGATTTCGAAGGCTGGTTCTGTCCCTGCCACGGATCGCACTACGACACAGCCGGTCGTATCCGCAAAGGACCAGCGCCTGAAAACCTGCATATTCCGGTTACGGAATTCCTCGACGCAACAACGATCAAACTGGGATAAGGAAACGACGTATGTCCGGAATTCCGCACGATCATTACGAACCCAAAACTGGTGCTGAAAAGTGGCTGCACAGCCGCCTGCCAATTGTTGGGTTGCTGTATGACACAATCATGATTCCCACCCCCAAGAACCTGAACTGGTGGTGGATTTGGGGCATCGTACTGGCATTCTGCCTGGTGCTGCAAATTGTCACCGGTATTATTCTGGCGATGCACTACACGCCGCATGTTGACCTGGCTTTTGCCAGTGTTGAGCACATCATGCGCAACGTGAACGGCGGCTATATGCTGCGTTACCTGCACGCCAACGGCGCCTCGCTGTTCTTTGTTGCTGTCTACATCCACATCTTCCGCGGGTTGTTCTACGGCTCGTACAAGGCACCACGTGAAATCACCTGGATCGTCGGCATGCTGATCTTCCTGATGATGATGGGCGCAGGGTTCATGGGCTACGTTCTGCCCTGGGGCCAGATGTCGTTCTGGGGTGCAACCGTGATCACCGGCCTGTTTGGTGCGATTCCCTTTATTGGTGAAGCGCTGCAAACCTGGCTGCTGGGCGGACCTGCTGTGGGCAACGCCACATTAAACCGCTTCTTCTCGCTGCACTATTTGCTGCCCTTCATCATTGCGGCCCTGGTCATCGTTCACATCTGGGCGTTCCACACCACGGGCAACAACAACCCAACCGGTGTTGATGTTCGCAAAGGGTCAAAAGCTGAAGCTGAAAAAGACACCCTGCCGTTCTGGCCTTACTTCGTGATCAAGGATTTCCTGGGTCTGGCGATGGTTCTGGTGGTTTTCTGGGCGATTGTTGGCTTCCTGCCAAACATGTTGGGCGAACCCGACAACTACATCGAGGCGAACCCGCTGGTCACGCCTGCGCACATCGTGCCTGAATGGTACTTCCTGCCGTTCTACGCAATCCTGCGGGCCTTCACTGCCGAAGTTTGGGTTGTTCAGTTCACCTCGTTCATCACCGGTGGCATCATCGACGCCAAGTTCTTTGGTGTGATGGCGATGTTTGGCGCGATTGCTGTGATGGCTCTGGCCCCTTGGTTGGACACCAGCCGCGTGCGCTCGGGTCTGTACCGGCCGATGTTCAAATGGTGGTTTGCACTCCTGGTAATCGACTTCTTTGTTCTGACATGGCTTGGCGCCAAACCTGCCGAGGAGCCCTATGCCTCCTTCGCACTGATCGCCTCGGCATACTGGTTCGGCTACTTCCTGGTGATCCTGCCGCTTTTGGGTGTGATCGAAAAACCAGAAGCCACGCCTGAGACCATCGAAGATGACTTCAACGCGCATTATGGCAAATCGGACGCTGGTGCGACTGACGCCACAGCGGCTGAATAAGATAGGGACCGAAAAACCATGTTGAAGAAACTTGTAATCGGTGCCGCTCTTGCTTTGACCCCCGTTGCCGGATTGGCAGCGGGTGGCGAGCAGCACATCGAGTCATACGACTTCTCGTTCAAAGGCGCCTTTGGCACCTATGATCCGAACCAGCTGCAACGCGGCTTGCAGATCTACACCGAGGTCTGCTCGGCCTGTCACGGGCTAAAGTTCGTACCACTGCGCAGCCTGTCTGATGCGGGCGGCCCTGCTCTGTCGCCTGATCAGGTGACAGCATATGCGGCTGAAAACTACACCGTCTATGACGCAGAACTGGATGAAGATGTGCCGGCCAAACCGGTTGATCACTTCCCTGCCAATACGAATGCAGGCGCGCCTGATCTCAGCCTGATGGCCAAAGCACGCAAAGGCGGTCCCGACTATATCGCTTCGCTGCTGAACGGCTATACCGGCGAAGAAAAGGAAGAGGCTGGCAGCACATACTACGAAAACACCGCCTTCCCGGGTGGCTGGATTTCGATGGCGCCGCCACTGGAAGATGAGCACGTAGAATTCATCGACGGTCACGACAATAGCCTGGACAATCTGTCACAGGATGTTTCGGCCTATCTGATGTGGACAGCCGAGCCCAAGATGATGGCGCGCAAGCAGGTTGGATTTGTTGGTGTGCTGATGCTGACGATCCTGTCGGTTCTGTTGTACCTGACCAACAAACGCATCTGGGCGCCGATCAAAGGCCGCAAAAACAGCTAATCGCTGGTTGGACTGGAAAACAAAAAACCCCCGTGCCGTCGCGCGGGGGTTTTTATTTGCGGTGTAGTCAAGGGGGGGGGCCAGCCCCCAAGCGCTTTGCGCTTTCCCCCGGAGTGTTTGGGAAAAGGTGAAGATGCTAGAATCGTCAAGCTGTCAGGTGAATGCCATCAATGCCGGTGATTACGGTTGAGACGATCTGCCCCTCGACCTGTGGTGAGGCAAATTTCACTTCGGTGAACTGCTCGGTCCGGCCCATATGGGCGTTTTCCATCAGGATGTGATGTGTCTGGCCCACTTGGGCCTGCAGATGCTGCTGCACCTGTGTAGCCCCTGCCCTGCGCAGACGGGCAGCGCGCTCTTTGATCACATTGCCATTGACCTGATTCGGAATCTTGGCGGCCGGCGTGCCCTCGCGTTTGGAATAGGGGAACACATGCAGCCAGGTCAGCTGACACTCACTCACCAGTTTCAACGAGTTTTCAAAATGCGCTTCGGTTTCGGTTGGGAAGCCAGCGATGATATCGGCGCCAAAGGTCATATCCGGGCGCAGCATCTTGGCCTCTTGGGCGAACCGAATGGCATCGTCGCGCAGATGTCGGCGTTTCATCCGCTTCAGAATCAGATCGTCGCCATGTTGCAGGCTGAGATGCAGGTGCGGCATCAATCGCGGCTCAGTGGCAATGGCGCGCATCAGGTTGTCGTCCACCTCGATCGAATCGATGGATGAAATGCGCAGCCGTGGCAGATCAGGCACCAACCGCAGGATCCGCATCACCAGATCGCCCAGTTGCGGAGTGGCAGGCAGGTCAGCCCCCCAAGAGGTCAGGTCAACCCCGGTCAGCACCACTTCGTTGTAACCCTTGTCGACCAGGCGTTTGATCTGGTCCACCACCACGCCGGCGGGGACAGATCGCGAGTTGCCGCGGCCATAGGGAATAATGCAAAAGGTGCAGCGGTGATCGCAGCCGTTTTGCACCTGCACATAGGCGCGGCTGCGGGTGCCAAAACCGTCGATCAGGTGACCGGCGGTTTCTGTGACGGACATGATGTCATCCACCTGCACCGCCTCGCTCTCGCCGATGAAATCCGCTGCCATGCCGGACCAGGTCTCGGGGCGCATCTTTTCAGTGTTGCCGATGACAGCGTCCACCTCGGCCATCTTGGCAAAGGTTTCAGGTTCTGTCTGGGCCGCACAACCGGTGACGATCAGCCGCGCGTCGGGATTTTCCCGGCGCAGCTTGCGGATCTCCTGGCGGGCCTTGCGCACCGCCTCAGCCGTGACTGCGCAGGTGTTGACCACCACGGCGTTTTCCAGCCCGGCCTGCTGCGACAGCTCTTTCATCGCTTCGGTTTCATAGGCATTCAGCCGACAGCCCAACGTCGAAAATTTGGGTGCACTCATGTCAGGCTCTCCAGGAATGCAGGGGTCAATACACCGCTAAGCACATGCATTGTGGCACCGGTCATCCAGACGCCATCGTCACGCCAGTCGATCCACAGGGTGCCGCCATCCAGGTCGATCTGCACCTTGCGCCCGGTCAGCCCACGACGGGCCGCAGCCACAGCCGTCGCGCAGGAGGATGAGCCCGAGGCCAGGGTTATGCCCACGCCGCGCTCCCAGACCCGCATCCGCAGGTGATCAGGCGCCACCAGATGGGCCACCTGTACATTGGTGCGTTCGGGGTACAGCGGGTGATGCTCGCAGCGACTGCCAAACTCTTCCAGCCGGACCTGCTCGGCATTCTCTACGAAAAAGGTACAATGCGGATTGCCCATACCCGTCGCCGTCGGGCCGCCCTCGATTGGCAGTTCCAAGGTGTCCATCTCTTCGGCCAGTGGGATCTCGTGCCACAGCACCTGCGGATGTCCCATGTTGACCGAGGTCAGCCCGTCGCCCGCATCGCGCGCAAACAGATCGCCACGATCGGTGGTCAGATGTAGTTCGCTCTTGTTGCCCTCGTCCAGTAGCCACCGTGCAATGCAGCGCGTGGCGTTGCCGCAGGCGGCCGAGGTCGATCCGTCCGAGTTGTAGAACGTCAAATGTGCATCACCGGCCCCTTGTTCGACCACAGTAAGCTGATCAAAGCCAACGCCAAACTGACGGTGGCCAATGCCCCGCGCCATGGCGGGCGTGATCTCCACGGGATTCGCACGTGCATCGACAACGACAAAGTCGTTGCCTAGCCCGTGCATCTTCATAAAGGGCAGTTCGGTGATAGAATTGGTGCTCATGCCGGGCATATAGCCCCGGCCCAAGAATGAATCCACCCTTGCCATCAGAAAGTTGAAAAAAGCTCTTGACCACTTGGCTGGCTATCCCTAGAGAGTGCGCTTATCGGGACGGTTTGATTGTTACTTTCGAACTGATCTGACAGCGAATTAAGCCCTTGATCTTCTTGGATCAATTTGGTTAAAACGCGAAACACAAGCGATCTGATCGCTTGGAAAAAGTGGGCCGTTAGCTCAGTTGGTAGAGCAACTGACTTTTAATCAGTAGGTCGATGGTTCGAACCCATCACGGCTCACCACTTTTTCTCTTTTGACGTGAAGACTGACATGTGAATGTTCCTGTACGACAGGGTTCTTTCCCTTTGGACACTGCGTCTGTCGGATCTCTTGTCTCCTCCATATTTCAGGGTTTTCGGCACGGATTTGCTGCTTAGTATGCGCATAACTGACCTGGATTCGATTGGCCGTTTCAAACGCGACTGATCACTCCGCTACAAGAGAGAGCATAGCTATGAAAATCGGATTTATCGGTACTGGGGATATTACCGAGGCAATCGTTACAGGCCTGATTTCGTCTGATTTTCCAATCAGTGAGATCATCCTGTCGGAACGCAGCCAGGCCAAATCGGCGCGGCTTGCGGCGGCGGATAATCGAGTGCGGGTGACGCCGGACAATCAGCAAATTGTAGACCAGGCAGATCTGGTTTTCCTGGCCGTGCGCCCACAAATAGCCGAGCAGGTCCTGCGGCCGCTTAAATTCCACGACGGCCAGGCGGTCGCCAGTCTGATTGCAACGGCCACATTCGAGGTGCTGCTGGACTGGATAGGCGCACCCGTCCGACTCACCCGCTCGATTCCCTTGCCAGCGGTTGCAAACCGACGTGGCGTAACGGCGATTTATCCGGCGGATGATCAGCTTGAATCACTCTATGACGCATTGGGTACGGTCGTTGTTGCGCAATCATTGGATGAATTTGACGCCTATGCTGCCGCAAGTGCCCTTATGGGATTGTATTTCGGTGTTATGGAAACCGCGTCTGATTGGCTGTGCGCGCAAGGCACATCAGCGCCGAATGCACAGGGTTACCTGACTAAGATTTTTCTGGAGCTGTCGCGAACCGCTGATTCTGCGCCTGAAACCGGTTTTGACATTTTGCGCAGGCATCACTCCACTCCGGGTGGGTTAAATCAGCAGATGTTTGAGGTTTTCGCCGAAACAGGCGGCACCAAGGCCCTGACTCAGGCACTAGAGAGCGTGGCAAAACGGGTGCATGATGCCCGTAGCAGCTAGCCTTTGACCACCCTGTAGATATGGCAAGCGGCGATATGGCGGAGTTGAAATCTGCTTTCGGACCGGCCTGCCGTAACGCCAATATCTGCACCCTGTGATTGTTCTGGATATTGGATACAATATGGGTCTAAGCTTTGGAATAATTGTGCGTTATGCGGCCATCTTCTGGGTGTCGCATAACTCTTGGTACAACAGGGAGTATTGAAATGCATAATAAAACAAACCTACTCATTGCCGGCCTTCTTTCCAGCACCTTCATTGCAAGTGTTGCTTTGGCGGCTGGGACCCACCCCACAACCGGCGAAGCCTTGGCCGATGATCAAACTTTTACGTATCGTATTCTGGACGAACACAGCTCGGTTGATCCGCAAGTGGTCGAAGACGTCTCTGGCGCGGAAATTGTTCGCGACCTGTTCGAGGGTCTGATGAATCAGGACCGGGACGGTAATCTGGTGCCGGGTGTGGCCACGGGCTTCACCACCAACGACACCAATGATGTCTATACCTTCACCCTTCGCGACACCGCCAAATGGTCCAACGGTGATCCGGTACTGGCCAGTGATTTTGTCTATGGCTGGAAACGCGCTGTCGATCCCGAACTCTCCTCGCCCTATTCGTGGTTCATGGAACTGATGTCGATCGAAAACGCGGCTGCCATCATTGCCGGTGACAAGCCGGTAGATGACTTGGGCGTGACAGCCGTTGATGACCACACGCTTGAGGTGCGCCTGTCCGCGCCACTGCCGTATTTCCCACAGATGACCACCCATGCAACCACCTTCCCGGCGCCGCAAAAGGTGATCGAGGCGCATGGCGATGCTTGGACCAAGCCCGAAAACATGGTGTCCAATGGGGCCTATATCCTGACGGAACACTTGCCTCAGGAGCGGTCCGTGCGAGAGCGCAACACAATGTATTGGGACAACGAAAACACCATCGTCGACAAAGTGGTGGCCCTGGTGATTAACGACGAAAACGTCGCCCTGACCCGTTATATGGCCGGAGAGCTGGACCGGACCGAGGTGCCCGCCGGTCAATTCCCCCGTCTGCAACAGGAAAACCCGGCCGAGGCGATCAGCTTCCCTCGTTTGTGCAACTACTATTACACCTTCAACCTGTCCGAGGATGGCCCTGAAGCGTTCAAAGATCCACGTGTGCGTCAGGCCCTGTCACTGGCAGTTGACCGCAAGATCATAACCGAAAAGATCCTCGCTGGTGGCCAGCCCGAGGCTTATACTTTTGCCCCCGAGGCCACCGCAGGTTTCACCGTGCCGCAGGTCGAAATGTCAGCCATGACCCAGGCCGAGCGTGATTCCCTGGCCAAGGAATTGCTGGCCGAGGCTGGCTATGGTCCGGATAATCCGCTGTCCTTCAACATGATCTACAACACCTCCGAGTCGCATAAAAAGATCGCGGTGGCCCTGGGGCAGATGTGGAAGCAGAAACTGGGTGTGCAAACCGATCTGGGCAATCTGGAGTGGAAAGTGTTCCTGGACACCCGTGGCAATCAGGACTTTGATCTGGCGCGTGGGGCCTGGTGTGGCGACTATAACGAGGCCTCGACCTTCCTGGACCTGCTGCAATCCGACTCGGGCTACAACGACGGTAAATTCCAGAATGACCGCGTCGACGAGCTGCTGGCGGCTGCCAAGATCTCCGCCAATACCGCCGAACTGTATACCGAGGTAGAGCAGATTCTGGCTCAGGAATCACCTGTCATTCCGATCTACCACTATGCAGGGGTTTACATGATGGACAGCGATGTCGGCAATTGGCCGGTCGATAACGTTGAACAGAATTGGTACTCGAAGGACCTTTATAAAATCGCCGAATGATTGGATGATTTTATAATACTGTTCCGCCCCTTTCATCGGGGGCGGGGCATTTCCACATTTCGAGGTTCAGAATGATCGCCTTTATTATCCGGCGTCTGTTGGTCGCCATTCCGACAATCCTGATATTGATTGTTGCCTCCTTTTTTCTCATGCATTTCGCGCCAGGTGGCCCATTCACCTCAGAGCGCCCACTGCCGCCTCAGGTGCTCGCCAATATCGAGGCCCGCTATGGCTTGGATCAACCGCTGTGGAAGCAGCTGTATGACTATCTGTTCAATATTATCGTTCACTTCGACTTTGGCCCCTCGTTTAAATTCAAGGACCGGGACGTTAACGACATTATCGCGCAGGGCTTTCCGATTTCTTTCACCTATGGCTCGCTCTCATTCCTGGCCGCGACAGTGGTCGGGGTGTCGCTGGGCATCGCTGCTGCCATTCGTCACAACACTTGGATTGACTATTTCGCTGTCGGGCTGGGTATCGCCGCGCAGGCCCTGCCGAATTTCATCATGGGCCCGATCCTGATCCTGACCTTCACCCTGTGGCTGGGCCTTCTGCCCGGCGGTGGCTGGAATGGCGGCCAGTGGCCATATCTGATTATGCCAGTGATTGCCCTGTCGACCTCCTACATGGGCTCTATCGCCCGCATCACCCGCAGTTCCATGCTTGAAGTGTTGAATTCCAACTTCATTCGCACCGCCCATGCCAAAGGTCTGCCCACACGCACGGTAATATGGCGGCATGCGCTGAAACCCACCTTGCTGCCCGTGGTCTCATACCTTGGGCCGGTCTTTGTCTACGTCCTGACCGGATCGGTCTTTGTGGATATCTATTTTTCCACCGGTGGACTGGGGCAGGCCTATGTCGGGTCCGCGTTGTCACGTGATTATGCGGTGCTGTTGGGGGTGACCATTCTGTATGGCACTCTGACTGTGGTGGTGAACCTGCTGACGGATCTGGCCTATGCCTGGTTCGATCCCAAGATCCGGTATTAAGGGCGCGATATGTTTGGAAACTCAACAAAAGCCGCCCAGATTGCCGAGGACGTCACAGATTTCACCGCCGTTCAGGGGCGCTCTCTCTGGCAGGACGCGCGCACACGATTTGTGCAGAACCGTGCCGCACGGGCCTGTGTGCTGGTGCTGGCGCTGATCGTGGCCTTTACTATTTTGGGCCCGCTGTTTGCGCAGTGGGATAATGAAGAGATCGATTGGGACATTATGGGCAGCGCGGCGACGCATGGTATGCCCTCGCTGGCCACCGGTCACTACTTTGGCGTCGACGATCTGGGCCGCGATCTGTACAGCCGGGTCATTCAGGCCACCTCGACCTCGCTGCTGGTGGGGCTGGTCGGGGCCGCGATGGCGCTGATCGTGGGCACGGTCTATGGCATCATCGCCGGCTTTGTCGGTGGTCGCACCGACAGCATCATGATGCGCATCGTCGATATTCTGATGGCTATCCCCACCGTCCTGGTGATCATCTTGCTACTGGTGGTTGCTGGCCGCTCGTTCTTCATGCTGTTCATCGCCCTTGGTGCCGTCAGTTGGCTCAGCATGGCGCGGATCGTGCGCGGGCAAACCCTGGCCCTGAAGCACCGCGAGTTCATCGAGGCCGCCCGCGCCTCTGGTGCCAGCGAGATCACCATCATGCACCGTCACATTCTGCCCAACCTGTTGGGCGTGGTGATTGTCTATGCCTCGCTGTTGGTGCCCGAAATGATCTTGGCCGAAAGCTTTATTTCCTTTCTTGGGCTGGGCGTATCAGAACCCTATACCTCGCTTGGTAGCCTGATCTCCGAGGGGGCCGGTACAATGGCCTATGGCACCCTGTGGCAATTGGCATTCCCACTGTTTTTCTACGTCACCATCATCATCACCATGTTTTTCATCGGTGATGGGCTGCGCGATGCGCTTGACCCCAAGGACCGCTGATCATGACCCTGCTTACTGTGCAAAACCTCAGCGTCGACTTCGCCACACCGGATGGCACGGTCAAGGCCGTCACGGATATCAGTTTCGACATCCAGCCGGGTGAATGTCTGGGCATCGTGGGCGAAAGCGGATCCGGCAAAAGCCAGACCTTTATGGCGGCTATGGGTCTGCTGCCCTCCAACGGCCATGCCACCGGCTCGGTTCAGTTGAACGGGACCGAGATCCTAAATCTGGCGACGCCCGACCTGAACCAAATTCGCGGCAGTGATGTGGGGATGATTTTTCAGGATCCCCTGACCGCGCTGACCCCGCATTTGCGGGTCGGCGAGCAGATGCGCGAGGTGTTGCAGGTCCACCGGGGAATGGTCGGCCAGCAGGCACGCCAATACTGTCTGGAATGGTTGAACCGGGTGCAGATCCCGGTGGCGGCACGCAGGCTCGACCAGTTTCCCCATGAGTTATCAGGCGGTATGCGTCAGCGGGTGATGATCGCTATGTCCATGCTGTGCAATCCCAAGCTGCTGATTGCCGATGAGCCCACAACCGCGCTGGACGTTACAGTGCAGGCCGAAATTCTGGATCTGATGGCTGACCTGCAAAAAGAGCAGGGCACCGCCATTGCGCTGATCACCCATGACATGGGGGTGGTGGCCCGGATGTGTGACCGCATACAGGTGATGCGACAGGGCGGATTTGTCGAAAGCGGCAGTGCAACCGAGATCTTTCGCACCCCAAAACATGGCTATACGCAGGCCTTGCTCAAGGCGATGCCCCGCATAGACGCGGCAGATGCGCCGCAGATGTTTGAAACCCAGGCGCGGCCGATCCTGCAGGTCAATGATGTCAAAGTTCACTTTCAAATGAAGATGCCCGGCGGCCTGTTTGGCCACAAGATGCCACTCAAGGCGGTAGATGGTGTTAGTTTTGACATCCGACAGGGCGAAACCCTGGGCGTGGTCGGCGAAAGTGGCTGTGGCAAGTCCACACTGGCCCGCGCGGTTTTGCAACTGATAGAGCCCACAGGGGGTGGTGTCAGCTGGCTGGGTCAGCCAATTGTGGGATTGAAACGGGCCGAGCTGAACAAATACCGCAAAGATCTGCAGATCGTATTTCAGGACCCACTGGCCAGTCTTGACCCGCGCATGACCATTTCGGCCTCCATCGCCGAACCCCTGCTAACCTATCGCCCCGACCTGACCAGTCGCGAGCGTAAGGAGACCGTGGCCGATATGATGGAGCGGGTAGGGCTGGAACGGAGCCTGTTCAATCGCTATCCGCATGAACTGTCCGGCGGGCAAAACCAAAGAGTGGGTATTGCCCGCGCCATGATCAACCGGCCCAAACTGATCATCTGCGACGAGGCGGTCTCGGCGCTGGATGTCTCTATTCAGGCGCAGATCATCCTGTTGTTGCGCGAATTGCAGGCTGAATTCGGGCTGGCGCTGATCTTTATCAGCCACGACTTGTCTGTGGTCCGTGCGATTTCAAACCGGATCATGGTCCTGTATCTGGGCCGTGTTGTTGAAATGGGAAATGGCGAGACGGTGTGCTCTCAGCCCTACCACCCTTATACCAAATCGCTGATATCTGCAGTGCCCATTCCGGACCCCGATGTGGAACGAACTCGCAGCCGGATCAAACTGCCGGGCGAGTTGCCATCGCCGATGGATCCCCGCGCTGCCTTGCGATTTTTACCCAGCCGTCTGGCGGCGGGTGATTCTGACTATGTGCCGAAATTACTCGAACGAGAGCCAGATCACTACGTCGCTGAACATGATCCGCTCGAGGAAATCCTGGCGGGTTAAGACACACAGACTTGCCTTGCGGCGCATTGCCGCGAGCACTCGTTATGAACGGGTGTGCAATAAATAGTTGTCATGTTATGTAGGTGCCATCCAGCACGCTGCGCCAATTATTGATGAGTCAAATATGTACTTCAGTGGTTGATGGTTACAAACTGAACCAATAGCAAATGCCTAACTGGTTTGAAAATGGTAGCCACCACTGACGAATATAGGCGGTTGCGTCGCCAAAAATAGGAAGAAGTGAGAAGATTGGTGCATTATATTGCAAACTTCTAAAATGAAGGCATTATAGTGCGAGATTGTAATCCAAGGGAGGAATCACATGACTACTCGGAGAAAGCTACTCGGCGTCTTTGGCGCTGCGGCTCTTGTAGCAATGGGCGCAACATCGGCGATGGCCCAAGAAGTTACTTTGAAACTGCACCAGTTTCTACCAGCACAGGCCAATGTGCCAAAGCTGATCCTGGATGTCTGGGCGGATAAGATCGAGGAAGCCTCAGAGGGCCGGATCAAGATCGACCGTTATCCATCGATGCAGCTGGGCGGTAAGCCACCAGAGCTGATGGACCAGGCCATCGACGGCGTTGCCGACATTGTCTGGACTGTGGTTGGCTATACGCCGGGCCGCTATCCCTCGACCGAAGTGTTTGAACTTCCGTTCATGATGACCGACGCCCGTGCGGTATCGCGCGCCTATTGGGAAATGTTCGAAACCCATATGAAAGACACCGAGTTCAAGGATCTCAAAATCCTGGGCACTTGGGTTCACGGCCCCGGCATGATCCACACCTCGGATCCGGTTTCAACGCCTGATGACTTGCGCGGCATGAAAATCCGTGGCGGTTCGCGCTCGGTCAACTCACTGCTGACCGAACTGGGCGCAACCCCCGTTGGCATGCCGGTTCCGGCTGTGCCCGAAGGCCTGTCCAAAGGTGTGATCGACGGCACCACCATCCCATGGGAAGTCACCGCAGCGCTGAAAGTTCCAGAGCTGGTGACCAACCACACCGAGTTCACAGGCAAGGCGCTGTATACGCTGACCTTCGTTCTGGCGATGAATAAGCCCAAGTTCGACAGCCTGCCTGCTGACCTGCAGCAGATCATCGACGACAACTCAGGTCTGGAGTTCTCGGTATTTGCGGGTGGAACGCAGGCCGATGCCGATGGTCCTTCACGCGAAATGGCGTTGGATATGGGCAACAATGTCATCACTCTGGACGCCGCCCAAACTGCTGAATGGCGCGAGCGGTCGCAGCCTATCTATGATGCATGGCTGGCTGATATGACTGAAAAAGGTATCGACGGTCAGGCACTGATCGACGAAGCCACCATGCTGATCGAGAAATACTCGAAGTAAGCCTGGTACAGACTAAGGGGCCGCAGCGCGCACGTCGTTGCGGCCCTCATTACGGCACGAAGGGGATGGGTGCGTAACCATGCATGACCACATGTTAAAGCTGGCCAGATTTATGGCTGCCATAGGTGGGCTTGTTCTGACCCTGCTGATATTTCTCACTTGCCTTTCGATCACTGGTCGCCTGTTGAACGGCTTCTTTCACGGCGACTTTATGAACAGTGTCGCGCCGGGTTTTGCGGAATGGATGATCGCCATCGGCGTCGGACCGATCAACGGTGATTTCGAACTGGTCGAAGCAGGCGTGGCCTTTGCCATCTTTGCCTTCTTACCGCTGTGTCAGATCACCTCTGGGCATGCCTCGGTTGATATTCTGGCCAATAGTTTTTCAAAACGGGTGAACCGGTTTTTGCGCATGGTGACCGAGCTGGTCTTTGCCGCTGTGCTGGTTTTGATCGCCTGGCGACTAGAGGCCGGGTTGGTCAGTAAAATACAAAATGGCGAAACCTCGTTTCTTCTGCAATTCCCGATCTGGTGGGCCTACGGCGCCAGTCTGGTTGCTGCCGTGGTCGCTGCCATCGTCGGCATCTACATGGGTGTCGTACGCACTATCGAATTCCTTACCGGTCGTATCCTTGTTTGGGACGGCGTGGAGACTGAACATTGACTGCTCTTGAAATCGGAATTGCCTCTTTCCCTCTCCTGATGGTGCTGATCTTTCTGCGGGTGCCCATTGGCCTGTCGATGTTTTTGGTGGGTCTGGGCGGATTGATGATCGTCACCGACGGCACGCTGGTGGCCTTTGGTCGCCTTAAGAACGAAACCTATTCGACCTTTTCCTCCTATTCGCTGACCATTGTGCCGATGTTCCTGCTGATGGGTCATTTCGCAACGCTGGGCGGTATGTCCAGCGCCTTGTTCAAAGCTGCCGAAGGATTTCTGGGGCACCGCAGGGGCGGTGTGGCCATGGCGGCGATTGGCGCCTGTGCCGGCTTTGGCGCGATCTGTGGCAGCTCACTGGCCACCGCAGCCACAATGGGCCGTGTCGCCCTGCCTGAGTTGAAGCAATACGGCTATGCCGGCGGGTTCTCGGCGGCCACATTGGCGGCAGGGGGGACTCTTGGCATCTTGATTCCACCTTCGGTTGTGCTGGTGATCTATGCCATTCTGACAGAACAGAATATCGCCAAACTGTTCCTTGCGGCCTTTATTCCAGGCATCTTGGCAGCGCTTGGCTACGTGATCGTCATCTCGATCTATGTCCGGCTCTACCCTGACGCCGCAGGCACCCGTCCTGCGATTCCATGGGGTGAACGTTTTGCCGCGTTGTTCCGGGTTTGGCCGGTGCTGATGGTCTTTGGCGTGGTGGTCGGCGGTATCTATCTGGGCTGGTTCACGCCAACCGAAGGCGCGGCAGTCGGGGCCTTTGGCACTGGGTTGATCGCCTGGCTGAACGGCGGCCTGACCCGCGACAGCCTGACCGACAGCTTCATGGTGACGGCACGTTCCACCGCGATGATCTTTTTCATCGTGCTGGGTGCCGGCTTCTACAACGGTTTTCTGGCCCTGACCAAAGTGCCGCAGGAACTGGCCGACTTTGTCGTCAGTCAGGGACTTAGCCCATGGATGGTGCTAACGCTTATCCTGGTGTTCTACCTGCTGTTTGGCTGCCTGATGGACAGCCTCAGTATGATTTTGCTGACCATCCCGATCTTCTTTCCGGTGATCTCGGCGATGGACTTCAATCTGGTGTCACTGCCCGCCATGCAGGCCAGCGCCGCGATGGAGGTTCTGAATGTCGGGGTGCCCGATGGCATGGCAGACGGGATGCTTGCCTCGATCCAAGAGGCGATCGCCGGCGGAATGGAGCTCACCCGCGACCAAATGAAAGAGCTGGGCATCCGCGTCACCCAGGGCATGGCCAACCGGATCGAGGGCGAATATGTCGCCATCTGGTTTGGTATTCTGGTGCTGATCGTGGTCGAAGTGGGCCTGATCACGCCTCCGGTGGGGATGAACCTGTTCATCATCAATGCGATGGACCGCAAAACCAAGATGATCGACACCTACAAGGCTGTGATGTTCTTTGTGGCGTCTGATCTGGTCCGGGTGGTCATTCTGGTGCTCTTCCCGATCATAACCCTGTTGCCGCTGATGTTGTTGTACTGACCGGCCAGGTTGTCATTTCTTAACCCTCTCCGTGCAGCTTTCTGAGGCCTGGTGAGGGCGCATCTATACCAAATACCTAAATCCAGTCCCGTCCATAGCCTCACTACTATGGTCCGTGGATATCCGTGGTTATGGCAGTTTTTAGCCAGGCCCGGTAACCCATGGGTTACCCGGAAAACTCAAATGTTGCATTATTATGCATAATTTTCACGCATTATGTTGCATGACGCCAATTCAGGTGCATTATGACAGCATACAAAGGATCAACACCGCCATGGGTGTGGGGAGGTCGGAATCATTGATCCGGCTGCCATGCGAGGAGAACAAAAATGACAGCCAGCGCAAATGCAGCGAGCTACTTTGTCGATCGTCACAGTACCGAACGGCCGGATAAAATCGCATTTCGCGAGGCGGCCGGGAAAAAACGCAGTCTCAAATATGGCCAGTTGGCGAGCGACAGCAACCAAATCGCCGGGGCACTGACCCGCGCTGGCATTGCGCGCGAATCCCGTATCGCAATGCTGGTTCTGGATCAAATCGAATTCCCTCAGATCTATTGGGGCGCCCTGAAAGCGGGCGTGATCCCGGTGCCGTTGAACACATTGCTTGGCGCGGACGTTTATGATTCCATCCTGCGTGACAGCCGAGCCTCGGCCCTGTTTGTCAGTGTCGAACTATGGCCAGTGGTCAAACAGGCCGCGCTGGCGTCGCCGGATGTGCAGCACATTGTGGTAATCGGCGGTGACGCTCCCGAGGGGACAATCGGGCTAAGTGATTTCCTGGCCGGTGCCGACCCACAAGAAACTCTGTCCTGTTCCGCCGATGAGGTAGCATTCTGGCTCTACTCATCGGGGTCAACCGGCCAGCCGAAAGGCGTGCGCCACGTGCATGGCGCCCTGCGCGCCACTGCCGAAACCTATGGCAGTCAGGTTTTGAATCTTGACGAGCAGGACGTGGTCTATTCCGTTGCGAAACTGTTCTTTGCCTATGGAATGGGCAACGCAATGAGCATGCCAATGGCCGTCGGGGCAACGTCAGTCCTATTTAATGGTCGCCCTACCCCCGAAGGCGTGCTGGATATTCTCGAGGCTGAAAAACCAACAGTATTTTGCGGCGTGCCAACGCTTTACGCGGCAACGCTGGCGCAGCTTGAAATGGTGACGAAACCTAATGCACCGCTCAGGTGTTGCATTTCCGCAGGCGAAGCGCTGCCCAAGGACATCGGCCGCAAATGGCACGCTTTATGGGGCATTGATATCCTGGACGGTGTTGGATCGACCGAAATGCTACACATCTTCCTCTCCAATCGCGCTGACGACGTGGTCTACGGAACCTCGGGCATTGCCGTGCCCGGCTATCAGCTGCGACTGGTGAATGAGGACGGCGCCGAGGTCGCTCAGGGTGAGATTGGCGAACTTCTGGTCTCAGGCGAGTCGGCCGCCGAGGGCTACTGGAATCAGCGTGACAAAAGCCGCGAGACATTTGAAGGCAAATGGACTCGCACAGGCGACAAATACGAACGCGACCAGCAAGGGCGATACATCTACTGTGGCCGCACCGATGACATGTTCAAAGTGTCCGGCATCTGGTTATCCCCGTTCGAGGTCGAGCAGGCGCTGATCTCCCATCCGTCAGTGCTCGAGGCGGCAGTGGTTTCGGCGCGTGACAGTGCCGATCTGGAAAAACCCAAGGCCTTTATTGTGTTGAAGCACGGTGTGGCCAGCCCGGAACTGGCTGACGAGTTGAAAGCCTTTGTCAAAGACAAGATCGGCAAGTGGAAATACCCGCGCTGGATTGAATTTGCCGAAGACCTGCCCAAAACAGCAACTGGCAAAATTCAACGGTTCAAACTGCGCGAGGGCGCATGATGGGTTTTCCTTGGCAGGCTCAGGGCCACATGAGCGTCGCGGGTGTGACACTGGAATATGCCTGCTACGGTCCGCCGCCCGAGCAGGCCGACACAATTGTTATGCTGCACGAAGGTCTGGGCTGTGTGTCACTGTGGCGTGATGTACCGCAACATCTGGCCGAAGCAACGGGCTTGGGGGTCTTTGTGTATTCCCGCGAGGGCTATGGCACCTCGGGCCGGGTGTCGCTGCCGCGGCCATTGGATTTTATGACGCGCGAAGCAATGGATGTCTTGCCGCGTGTCTTGGATGTCATTGGGTTCCGCCGGGGCGTTCTGTTGGGCCATAGTGACGGGGCAAGTATTGCCGCAATTTATTGTGGGTCTGTATCCGACCACCGGGTGCGCGGTCTCGTTCTGCTGGCGCCGCATTTCTTTACCGAACAGATGGGGCTTGCCGCGATCAGTGGCGCCCGCAGCCGATTTGACGACGGGGACCTGCGGTCCAAGCTGGCCAAATATCACCGCGACCCCGACGGCGCCTTTCGGGGCTGGAACGAGGTTTGGCTGCATCCCGACTTTCGCACTTGGGACATAACCGAGGTGATCGACTACTTCCGAATCCCGGTCTTGGCGATCCAGGGGCGGCAGGACCAGTACGGAACGCTGGCGCAGGTCGAGGTGGTCGCCGATCGCGCCTATTGCCCGGTGGATTTATGTGTGGTCGAGCAGTGCGGCCACAGCCCGCATTTAGAACAACCGGGGCCCGTTTTGGCAGAAATTACGCAGTATCTTGCACGATTGGCGCGCATTGAAGCCGCGGAGGTTGAGACTGTATGAGGCAATTTAATGCATTATAATGCATGAGCGAACGTAAATTGCTCCGAAATCTGCATTATCATGCATAAATCACTTTACCCGCCGCGACCCACTGCGCTATGCTGATCTCAGGACAGACTCAGGAGCGCGCGCCATGACCCAGGTGATTGATTTTCAGACCGACCCCTCAAAGTATCGCCACTGGAGAGTCGAATATGACGGTGAGATCGCCAATCTGTTTATGGATGTGGACGAGGCCGGAGGCCTGTTTCCGGGCTATGAGCTAAAACTGAACTCCTATGATCTGGGCGTCGATATCGAGCTGGCGGATGTGGTGCAGCGGATGCGGTTTGAACACCCTGAGGTCAAAGTGGTGGTGATGCAGTCGGCCAAGGACAAGGTGTTCTGCGCCGGTGCCAATATCCGCATGTTGGGCGGTGCCAGCCACGCGCACAAAGTGAACTTTTGTAAATTCACCAATGAAACCCGCAACACATTCGAGGCCGCCGAGGCCGATTCAGGTCAGATGTATATGGCGGCAATCAAAGGCGCCTGTGCCGGGGGCGGGTATGAGCTGGCCCTGGCCTGCAATCACATCATGCTGACCAACGACAGCGCGTCCTCTGTTGCCCTGCCCGAAGTGCCGTTGCTGGCGGTATTGCCAGGCACTGGCGGGCTGACACGGGTGACGGATAAGCGCAAAGTGCGCCGCGATCTGGCGGATGTGTTCTGCTCGATCGAGGAAGGCGTCAAAGGCCAGCGCGCGGTGGATTGGAAGCTGGTCGACGAAGTGGTCGCCAATTCCAAGTTCGACGCAGCGGTTGTGGAGCGCGCGGCAGATCTTGCGGCCGCCAGTTCAAAACAGTCGGGCTTGTCCGGCATCGAATTGACACCGCTGGCCCGCCGCTTTGGTGACGATGGATCGGTTAGCTATTCCACGGTAGAGGTCGTTATTGATCGTGAAAATGGCCGTGCAAATATCACCCTGAAGGGCCCGGAAGAGGTCGCACCGGCAGACATGGACGCGCTGCAGGCGCAGGGGGCTGAGGCCTATTTGCTGCGCATGGCACGCGAGTTTGACGATGCCTTGCTGCACCTGCGTCTGAACGAGCGCGAAGTTGGCTTGATGGTGTTTCGCACCCAGGGCGACGCGGACATGCTTCTGGCGCATGAAGAATTACTGCTGGCCAACAAAGATCACTGGCTGGCCAATGAGATCCTGAAGTACTGGAAACGGGTGCTGAAACGGGTCGATATGACCTCGCGCTCGCTGGTGGCACTGGTCGAACATGGATCGTGCTTTGCCGGGATGCTTGCCGAACTTCTGTGGTCCGTGGATCGCAGCTATATGATGCTGGAAGAGTTTGAGGGCGACAATCGCGCCTTGGCAGCAGTCTCGCTGAGCGAGGGCAATTTTGGCAGTTACCCAATGGGCAATGACCTGACCCGGCTGCAAACCCGCTTTCTCGTAGATCCGGAAGACGTTGAGGCCCTGAAAGAGCGGATCGGTGAAGCGCTGGATGCCGAGGGTTGCGATGATCTGGGCCTGATCACCTATGCCTTTGACGACATCGACTGGGAAGACGAAGTCCGCCTGTTCATGGAAGAACGCGCCAGCTTCTCTCCGGATGCGATGACCGGGATGGAGGCGAACTTGCGCTTTGCTGGTCCTGAAACAATGGAAACCCGCATTTTTGGCCGCCTGACGGCCTGGCAAAACTGGATTTTTCAGCGCCCCAATGCGGTTGGCCCAGACGGTGCGCTGCAGCGCTATGGCACCGGTAAACGCGGCGACTACAATATGGAACGCGTCTGACACAAAACGGTGCGTGCAAGCGCGCACTTTGCAACCACCGTCGGGTGTGTGCTTGCACGCACCGCCCCGTAGGAGAAAACCATGATCGATCTCATGAATGTCAGCTATGACACCCAAATCCCCAACAATGTTGGCCTGAGCGGCGACAAGAAGGTGCTGAAGGCGCTAGAGAAATGGCACCCCGGTTATATCAACTGGTGGAACGACCTGATCCCTCAGCAGTTCCAGCAAAGCATGATCTACCTGCGCACCGCGGTCTCGGTTGACCCCAAAGGCTGGGCTAAGTTCGATTATGTGAAGATGCCCGAGTACCGCTGGGGTGTTCTGCTGGCGCCACAGGTCGAAGGTCGCACTATTCCCTGCGGTGAACACTACGGTGAGCCCGCCTGGCAGGAAGTTCCCGGCGAATACCGTAACATGCTGAAACGGATGATCGTCATTCAGGGCGACACCGAACCGGGATCGGTTGAACAGCAGCGTTTTCTAGGCCTCACTGCGCCTTCGCTGTATGACATGCGCAACCTGTTTCAGGTCAACGTTGAAGAGGGCCGTCACCTTTGGGCGATGGTTTACCTGCTGCAAAAGTATTTCGGCCGGGATGGTCGCGAGGAAGCCAATGACATGCTGGTCCGCTCCTCCGGATCGGACGAAGCGCCGCGGATGCTGGGCGCCTTCAACGAGGAAACGCCGGATTGGCTCTCGTTTTTCATGTTCACTTATTTCACCGACCGGGACGGAAAGATGCAGCTGGAAAGCCTGGCGCAATCCGGCTTTGACCCTCTTAGCCGTACCTGCCGGTTCATGCTGACCGAAGAAGCACACCACATGTTTGTTGGCGAAACAGGGGTTGGCCGCACCATTCAGGCGACCTGTGACGTGATGAAGGCGGCCGGTATCACCGATCCCTATGACATCGACAAAATCCGTGACCTGGGTGTCATTGACCTGCCCACGATCCAGAAAAAGCTGAACCTGCACTATACCCTGTCATTGGACTTGTTCGGGCAAGAGGTCTCGACCAACGCCGCCAACGCCTTTAACTCGGGCATCAAAGGCCGCTTCATGGAGCAGCGGATCAAAGATGATCACAAGCTGACCAATGACAGCTACGTGGTGCGCTCCATCAAAGAGGGCCGGATTGTCGCCGAAGAGGTCCCGGCCCTGACCGCGATCAACATGCGTTTGCGCGATGACTACGTCAAAGACGCCGCCGGCGGTGTTGGCCGTTGGAACAAGCTGATTGCCAAACAGGGTATCGATTTTGAGATGACCATCCCGCACGAAGGGTTCCACCGTAAGATCGGGGTGTTCTCGGCGGTCAGCATCACCCCGGATGGCGACATCATCCCCAAGGATCAGTGGGACGCCAGGGTCAAAGACTGGTTGCCAACCAAGGCGGATGGGGATTTCATTCAGTCGCTGATGAAGCCCTGTACGGAGCCGGGCAAATACGCCAGCTGGATTGCACCACCCAAGGTCGGTATCGACAATAAACCGGGTGACTTTGAGTATGTGCAACTGCACATGGCCTGACTCCCCAAAACCCGGCTTGATCACTAAGCCGGGTTTTAGCCCTGAGAGAAGGACACGCGATGAAAATCAGTCGTCACCGGATAGCGACACCCCACATGGAGCATCTGGCGCTGCAGGTCAGCAACCTCCAGGGCCCCTGCGTTGGTTGTCAGAACTGTACCGGGCTGTGCACCGCGCTGATTGATGCGCTGACCTTGCCTGATGTCATCCTCAACAGGGCAAAACCACAATGACCCAGCCGGTAAAACAGCACCTGATCGACCCCGAAATTTGCATCCGTTGTTACACCTGCGAGATGACATGCCCCGAAGAGGCAATCGTGCATGACGATGTCAACGTGGTGGTGGATGCCAGCAAATGTAACTTTTGCATGGATTGCATCCCGGTTTGCCCCACCGGGTCCATCGACGAATGGCGGGTGGTGACAGACCCCTATTCCATTGAGGCGCAATTTGAATGGGAAGAAATGCCCGAACAGGCCGATATCGCCGAAGGCGACGAGGCGGAAAGCGGGTTAGAGGCACTGGATGATGCCATGGCGGCGCTATTGGCCAAGGCCCATTCGGGGGCCGGCGGCAAGGCCAAGGCGCCGGATAGCGCGGGCAAGCCAACCATCAACATGTATACGCTTGGCAAACCCGCAACGGCGCGGGTGCAGGGCAATTACCGACTGACCGATCAGGCCAGCGACGCCGATGTTCGCCATATCATTCTGGATCTTGCCGGGTTGCCGTTTCCAGTGCTCGAAGGCCAAAGTATCGGAATTATCCCACCGGGCAGTGACGAAAAAGGCCAGCCGCATCTGCCCCGGTTGTATTCGGTCTCTAGCCCACGTGACGGCGAGCGGCCCGGCTACCTGAACATCTCGCTGACGGTCAAACGCGAGCCGCAGGGGATCTGTTCGAACTATGTCTGTGATCTGGGGCAGGGTGACGAGGTGCAGGTAACGGGGCCGTTTGGGTCGACCTTTCTGATGCCCAGCGATCCGCAGGCGGACATGCTGATGATCTGCACCGGCACCGGCTCTGCGCCGTTTCGCGGCTTTACAATGCGGCGGCAACGCATTTCTCCGCAAGACAAGGACCGCATGACGCTGGTATTTGGTGCGCGCAGACCCGAAGAGCTGCCCTATTTCGGCCCGCTGAATAAAATCCCTGACGCCTTTATGGCCAAACACTTTGCCTTTTCCCGCCAGGATGGCGCGCCTAAAAAATATGTGCAGGACCTGCTGCGCGAACAAACCTCCCGGGTGGCCGAACTGCTGCAAAATCCCGATGGATACATCTACATCTGCGGGTTGAAGGCGATGGAACAGGGGGTCGAAGAGGCCCTGCGGGATATCGCCCGTGGTATCGATTTGAACTGGTCCGAGCTGCGCGATAAGATGCGCCTCGATGGACGATACCACGTGGAAACCTATTGAATGACAACACCAGACCCAGTGCCAGCTTTGGCCAATTTTACCCATGAAATCCGGGTTGGCTGGGGCGACTGCGACCCTGCGCGCATTGCTTATACAGGGCGGCTGCCCTGGTTCGCACTGGAAGCCATCGATGCCTGGTGGGAACATAATCTGGGTGGCGACGGCTGGTTCCAGATGGAGCTGGATCGCGGCACCGGCACGCCGTTTGTACATATGAGCATCGACTTCCGCTCGCCGGTCACACCGCGCCACCGGCTGATCTGCGAGGTCTGGCCGTGCAAACTGGGCAGCAGCTCGATTGCGTTTCGGGTCAATGCACGTCAGGATGGCAAGCTAAGCTTCGAGGGTAAATTCGTCTGCGTCTTCATCGCGCCCGAGACATTTACCTCAAAACCCGCCCCGCCGGACATCAGAGACATTGTTACTCCGCTCATTCGACCTGAATAACGGGGTGATCCGCAAAATAATGCAACCTGAGTGCGAATCTTCCGGTTTCTGTTTGTAGGTGCGGCACTGTCTCTCTAAAATCATGCAATATGATTCATAACTGGCATCCCTATGAGTGAGATCACCAATTTCCGCGGCGAGGCCAAACCGGCCTCGGATCGTGATGACGCTGATACCTCGGTGGCAAGACTGATCACCCGTGTGGGCGATCGGGTCAGACGTGCGCGCGAACGCAAAGGCATCTCGCGGCGTATTTTGTCGGAACAATCTGGTGTGTCCCCGCGGTATCTGGCCCAGCTTGAAAGCGGTGCGGGCAATATCTCTATTGGGTTGCTGCAGCGGGTTGCGATCGCGCTGGATCATCGCATTGAATGGCTGACCGGCGAAGAAGATCCCTGGACATCAGATGCCCTGCGCATCGGTGATCTGTACCGCAGCTCTAACGCGGACACGCAGCGGATGGTGCAGGACCTGCTATCCCCCGAGCCCGAGGCCAATATGCGGGCCGGGCGCATTTGTCTGGTTGGCCTGCGCGGTGCGGGCAAGTCCACACTTGGGGCACTGGCCGGGCAGGCGCTGGATCTGCCCTTTGTCGAGCTGAACTCAGAAATCGAATCCCAAAGCGGCATGCCGGTGGACGAGGTCATGGCGCTGTATGGCCAGGAAGGGTACCGCAAGCTGGAGGCCCAGGCGATTTCGCGGATTGCCGCCACTCATGATAGCCTGATCTTGGCCGCTGCCGGCGGCGTGGTTGGTGAACCTGAAACGTACAACAGCTTGCTGTCCGGGTTTCACACCATCTGGATCAAGGCCAGCGCCGAGGATCACATGGCACGGGTGCGGGCGCAGGGCGACGAGCGACCAATGGCCGGCAACCCCGAGGCGATGGAGCAGCTCCGGTCGATCCTGGCCAGCCGCGAGGCGCTTTATGGCAAGGCGCTGGCGCAGTTGGATACTTCGGGGCAGGGGGTCGATGACACTGTGTCGGATCTGGTTAATCTGATCCGGGATCGCGAATTTCTGGGCTAGAATTCAGGTCTGAGGGTCGCGGGAAGAAACGTAGTTTTTCAGACGGGCTCACGCAGCCAGTTATCCGCAAATGCCACTTCTGAAAGCCCTGCAAAACGGGCAACTCGCTGCAGCTCACTCTCCAGTTTCCGGATGCGCGCGCCCGCCCATTTAATGCCGCGTTCGGGCCAAACCGCAGTGACCTGCAACAGGTCCTTGTCGCGTTGCGCCTTCATATCGATCCGTCCCACCATGCGTTCGCCCTCGAACAGCGGGAATACGTAATATCCGTAGATGCGTTTCGGCGCCGGGACAAAGACCTCGATCCGGTAGTGAAACCCAAACAACCGTTCGGCGCGCCTGCGGTCCCGCAGGGCCGGGTCAAACGGGCTGAGCACCCGCATTCGCGCTGGGGCCGGTGGGATATCCTGCGCGGTTTCAACTGTTCCTGGCCGGGCAAAGGCACGGCGCAACTTGCCATCGGTATGGGCAACCTCAATTTCGTCAAGCTGCCCCTGATCCAGCTGTGCCTTGCACCATGTGCGCGCTTCACTTGATGACACAGTATCCCAGAATGCAGCAATCTCGCCCGAGGTGGCAAAGCCAAGCCGGTCGATTGCGCCATTGCACAGGGTGTCGAGTGTGTGGCTTTCGTCAGTGGCAGTTGCCCCGGGGCGCAGCTGTTCTTCGATCACCCGCTCTGTCAGGTCATAGCGTTTCTGGAACCCCTGGCGGCCAACAACCGTGAGCGCACCGGAGCGCCACAGGTATTCCAGTGCGGTCTTGGACGGATGCCAGTCCCACCAGCCGCCCGACCCCTTTTTCTCGTCCTTGCCCACGTCCGACGATCCCACGGGCCCGTGGTCGCGGATGTGCTGCAGAACGGTGTCGAACTGCGCCTCGTAATTGTCGCGGTGCCAGTTGCGATAGCGTTTTTTCAGAAGGGCAGCGTCGCGCTGAAACCGCAGGTGCCAATGGGGATAGAACTGCATCGGAACGACGGCTGCATCATGAGTCCAATGTTCAAACAGCGCGCGGTTGCCCTTAAACAGCTGTTGCAGGTTCTCCGCACGATAAGAGGGGCGCCGCGAATACAGGATCATGTCATGCGCCCGCGCCACGGTGTTGATGCTGTCCAGCTGGACAAATCCAAGACGGGTAATCAGCTCTAGCAGCTCATCCCCCTTGGCGGGCCCTGTCGGGGCCTCGATCAGCGCGTGCCGGTCCATAAACAGGCGGCGCGCTGATCGATTGTCAAGCTGTTGGACAGCCATCAGCGCCGCTTTAGCGTGTCGCCAAAACTGATGGTCGGGGTCAGGGTGATCCGGGTTTCGATCTCTTCCTCGGGGTTGTCCAGCTGTGCGGCAATGATCTCGGCTGCCTTGCGTCCGATCTCAAGCCGACAGGCATCCATAGTGGCCAGTTTGCGGGGCAGTCCTTGCAACAGCTCAACATCGTTGAAACCCGCCAGGCCGATCTGACCCGGCACGTCAATTCCCTGATCCAGCAAGTACAGCAAACCGCCTGCGCCGATCATATCGTTGGAATAATACAGAAAATCCAGATCTGGTGACCGTTCCAGCATTTCAGCGGTCATCTCGCGGCCCTTGGCCAGCGCAGATCCGCCCGAATAAAAGTTGCGGTCTTCGATCTCGACACCTTCCTTGGCCAATGCCTCGGTAAAGCCCTCGAACCGCTTGCGGGCGCGGTGATCCAGCGGCATTTTGGTGCCCATGAAACCAATGCGACGATAGCCTGCTTTCAGGATCGCCTTGGCCATTTCGCTGCCGGCACGGCGGTGTGAAATACCCACCATGGCATCTACAGGCTTGCCATCGGTGTCCATGATTTCGACAATTGGGATACCAGCAGCGTTGAGCATCGCACGCGCCGCTTCGGTGTGTTCCAGACCGGCAATGATGACCCCCGAAGGCCGCCAGGACAGCATCTCGTACAGTACTTTTTCTTCTTTTTCGGGCCGGTAATCGGTGACACCCACAACCGGTTGCAGGTTGGTGGTCTCCAGCACTTCGTTGACGCCGGTCAGCACCTCGGGGAACACCATGTTGGACAGTGATGGGATGATCACCGCCACCAGATTGACCCTATTCGAGGCCAGCGCCCCGGCGATCTTGTTGGGCACATATCCCAGCTCTTTGGCGGCAGCGAGCACCTTGACGCGGGTTTTTTCCGACACGTCGCCCCGATTGCGCAGTACCCGGCTGACAGTCATTTCGGAAACCCCTGTGGCTTCGGATACATCACGGAGTGTTAGGGGGCGTTTGTTGTCCGATGTCACTGTGTTAGCCTCGTGTTGTTGTTCTCGCGAGGTTAGGCAATCAGGCCCCGCAGCACAATGGGGCCATTTGCAATGGATCCATTGGTTGCAGTGGGGACATAGGGTCGGTCAGCGTGTTTGGATCATGCCGCCACCACCGGCAGGATAAGGTCTGGCAGCAGGTCCGCCAGTTCGGACCGGCACGAACCGCAGTTGGTTCCTGCTGATAGCGCCGTGCCAATAGCATCGACGCTGGAGAGGCCGTGATCTTTGATGGCGGTCAGAATGGTGTTTCTGCCAACACTGTAACAGGCGCAGACTATGGGGCCGGGGTCGGGCTGCCCCACAGCAGGGCGACCGCTTAGGACGGCGTTGCCATCGGTGCCGGGCAGGTCGGCCAGATGATCCCGGGACAGCGCCAATGTATCAGGTGCAGCAAAGAAGGCCCCGACCAACAGCCCCTCGCGATAAAAGGCAAAGCGATAGGTGCCACGCGCCGGATCACAGAGGCTTTGTTCGATTGTTTCAGCGCCACCAATCAGCGTGCGGGCATAGGCCGCCCAGTCCTCGGGTGCATCGGAGCTGGCCAACTCGGTTCTCCAGCCACTGGTCGTGCGCGACAGCGCCCAATAGTCGGTTGCGGGCTGCATTTGGTTGAGTGAGACCGCAAATCCATGCCATCCAGGGCGGAATTTGGACAGGGCCACCACCGCGGCCTTGCTTTCAGGTTGGCCGGACACCGGGTCGGTAAAGGACGGGATCAAGGCGTCAATCCGGGCCGAGGGGGCGGTCTCGTTGGTCCAGTGAATCGGAGCAAAGACTTCGCCGGGTAACACTGCATCGGTGATCAGCACCCGCAGGATGGCGCTGCCTTGGGTGCTGCGGACCGAGATCAGGTCGGCGGGGTTAAACCCCTGCTTTGCGGCATCTTGAGGGTGGATTTCCAAAAACGGTTCCGCCAGATGCGCCGACAGGCGGGGTGATTTACCGGTGCGGGTCATGCTGTGCCACTGGTCACGCACCCGCCCGGTGTTCAGCCGGAATGGAAACCGAGGGCCAGATTTCGCCGCTGGCGCGCGGTGTTGCAACGCCAGCATCTGCGCCTTGCCGGAGGGGGTATAGAACTGACCATCCGCAAAGAAGCGCCCGCCCTGTCGGGTCT